>NZ_JBIARX010000005.1:0-473630 GCF_042890265.1 Streptomyces sp. NPDC002209
ACGCCCGGTTACATTCCGAACCCGGAAGCTAAGCCTTTCAGCGCCGATGGTACTGCAGGGGGGACCCTGTGGGAGAGTAGGACGCCGCCGAACAATCATTGTAGAAAAGCCCTGTACCGGGTATCCGGTACAGGGCTTTTCTGCGTTCAGGGGCCGTGCAGCTTCCTGTAGGGTCATGAGGCATCGTTCGTACGTTCAACAGTGGAGGCCCCCGGGTGGAGGTCCAGGAGACTCGGGTTCAGACGGACCGAATTTTCACCATTCCGAACATCCTGAGCATGGCTCGCCTCGTCGGCGTGCCCCTGTTCCTCTGGCTGATTCTGGAGGAGCACGACGGTTGGGCCTTGGCGGTCCTCATGCTCAGCGGGGTCAGCGACTACCTCGACGGCAAGCTGGCACGGCGCTGGAATCAGATCAGCAGCCTGGGCCGGCTGCTGGATCCGGCCGCGGACCGGCTGTACATCCTCTCCACGCTCTTCGGCCTGACCTATCGAGACATTCTGCCGCTGTGGCTCACCGGGGCGCTGATCGCCCGTGAGCTGATGCTGCTGGTCATGGTCTGGATCCTGCGCCGCCACGGCTATCCGCCGCCGCAGGTCAACTTCCTCGGCAAGGCCGCGACCTTCAACCTGATGTACGCCTTCCCTCTGCTGTTGCTCAGTGACGGTACGGGTTGGTTGGCCTGGATGGGGGCAGTTTTCGGATGGGCGTTCGCCGGATGGGGTACAACCCTCTACTGGTGGGCAGGAATCCTTTACGTGGTGCAAGTCCGCCGGCTCGTGAAGGCGGACGCCGCGGCCGATTGAGCTCGCTCGGCGCCCGGCTGACGCGGAAAAGTTGCGGAGTCACCGTCCGGGACGGGTGAGGTCGGCGAGAACGTCGTCTCTCAAGGAGGACTCTTCCGACATGAAGGCCGTCGTGATGGCCGGCGGCGAAGGCACTCGCCTTCGCCCCATGACCTCGAGCATGCCCAAGCCGCTCCTGCCGGTGGCCAACCGGCCGATCATGGAGCACGTGCTCAGGCTGCTCAAGCGGCATGGGCTCAGCGAGACCGTTGTTACCGTCCAGTTCCTGGCGTCACTCGTCAAGAACTACTTCGGTGACGGCGAGGAGCTCGGAATGGAGCTCACCTATGCCAACGAGGAGAAGCCACTCGGCACTGCCGGCAGTGTGAAGAATGCCGAGGAGGCCTTGAAGGACGACGCTTTCCTCGTCATTTCCGGCGATGCACTCACCGACTTCGACCTCACCGACCTCATCCGCTTCCACAAAGAGAAGGGCGCACTCGTCACGGTGTGCCTGACCCGGGTGCCGAACCCGCTGGAATTCGGCATCACCATCGTGGACGAGGAAGGAAAGGTCGAGCGCTTCCTCGAAAAGCCGACGTGGGGCCAGGTGTTCTCGGACACCGTCAACACCGGTATCTACGTCATGGAGCCCGAGGTCTTCAATTACGTGGACCCGGATGTTCCGGTCGACTGGTCCGGCGATGTCTTCCCGCAGCTGATGAAGGAAGGCCGGCCGATCTACGGCTATGTGGCCGAGGGCTACTGGGAGGACGTCGGCACGCACGAGAGCTACGTCAAGGCGCAGGCCGACGTACTCGAGGGCAAGGTCCAGGTCGAGATGGACGGGTTCGAGATCTCGCCCGGCGTGTGGATCGCCGAAGGCGCCGAGGTGAGCCCCGACGCCGTGCTCCGCGGGCCGCTGTACATCGGTGACTACGCCAAGGTCGAGGCCGGTGTGGAGATCCGCGAGCACACCGTCGTCGGGTCGAACGTCGTCGTGAAGAGCGGGGCCTTCCTGCACCGGGCCGTCATCCACGACAACGTCTACATCGGGCAGCACAGCAATCTGCGCGGCTGTGTCATCGGCAAGAACACCGACATCATGCGGGCCGCCCGGATCGAGGACGGGGCCGTCATCGGTGACGAGTGTCTGGTCGGTGAGGAATCGATCATTCAGGGGAACGTGCGGGTCTACCCCTTCAAGACGATCGAGGCCGGCGCCTTCGTCAACACGTCGGTGATCTGGGAGTCCCGCGGGCAGGCGCACCTCTTCGGCGCCCGTGGCGTCTCCGGGATCCTGAACGTGGAGATCACCCCCGAGCTGGTGGTCCGGCTCGCCGGCGCGTACGCGACGACCCTGAAGAAGGGGGCGACGGTCACCACGGCCCGAGACCACTCCCGTGGCGCGAGAGCGCTCAAGCGGGCCGTGATCTCGGCGCTGCAGGCCAGCGCGATTAACGTGCGCGACCTGGAGAACGTACCGCTGCCCGTTGCGCGGCAGCAGACCGCGCGCGGCAGCGCGGGCGGGATCGTGCTGCGGACCTCGCCGGGAGTGCCGGACTCGGTCGACATCATGTTCCTGGACGAGCGGGGAGCGGACCTCTCGCTCCAGCAGCAGCGCAAGCTGGACCGCGTGTACGCGAGGCAGGAGTACCGGCGGGCGTTCCCGGGCGAGATCGGTGACCTCCAGTTCCCGGGCAGCGTCTTCGACGCGTACACGGGTTCTCTGCTGCGGCGGGTGGATACGACCGGGATCGCCGATTCCGGGCTCAAGGTGGTCGTGGACGCCTCCAACGGCAGTGCCGGGCTGGTTCTGCCCAGCCTGCTGGGCCGGCTCGGCGTGGACGCACTGACGATCAATCCGGGGCTCGACGAGACCAGGCCGACGGAGACCGCGGAGTCCCGGCGGGCCGGGCTGGTGCGGCTCGGGGAGATCGTGGCCTCGGCGCGGGCCGCGTTCGGGGTGCGGTTCGACCCGGTGGGAGAGCGGATCTCCCTGGTGGACGAGCGCGGGCGGATCATCGAGGACGACCGGGCGCTGCTGGTGCTGCTGGACCTCGTGGCGGCCGAGAAGCGCAGCGGCAAGGTGGCGCTGCCGGTGACCACGACCCGTATCGCCGAGCAGGTGGCGGCGTACCACGGGACGCAGGTCGAGTGGACGACGACCTCGCCCGACGACCTGACGCGGGTGGGCCGGGCGGAGAACACGATCTTCGGCGGGGACGGCCGGGGCGGATACATCGTCCCGGAGTTCAGCAGCGTCTTCGACGGTTCGGCGGCCTTCGTGCAGCTGATCGGTCTGGTCGCGCGGACCCAGCTCACGCTGAGTCAGATCGATGCGCGGATACCGCGAGCCCATGTACTCAAGCGGGACGTACCGACCCCGTGGGCGGTGAAGGGGCTCGTGATGCGGCGGGTCGTGGAGGCGGCCGGGGACCGGCAGGTGGACACCACCGACGGTGTGCGGGTGGTCGAGGCCGACGGGCGGTGGGCGCTGGTCCTGCCGGACCCGGCGGAAGCGGTCACGCACCTGTGGGCCGAGGGTCCCGACGACGCGTCCGCGCAGGCGCTGCTGGACGAGTGGGCGGGCGTGGTGGACGGCGCCGGGCACTGAGTGCCGGAGACGTCGTGGACCTGCGCAGTCCGGTGGACGGGGTGAGGAGCGCGTTGCTCCCTGTCCACCGGACGGGCGCATTCGGTGCGGGCGGCGCCGACATGCGACGATGAGCGGCATGTCGCAGCCGCCCCACAACCGGAGTTCGGCGCCGGCGCCTCCTGCGCGTCCGGACGCATCCATGTCGCTGCTGACGCACGTGATGGACCACAGTCTCGACGAGGGCTATGCGGAAGCGTCGGCCCGGCGCGAGGCGGAGGGTACGGCGGGCCTGCCGCGCACCCTCAAGGCCAAGCTGGCGCTCGGCGCCGGGCTCGTGCTCGCCGCCATGGTCGTCACGCTGGGCGCCGCCCAGGCGCGGATAGCCGCCCCGGTGCTGGCCAAGGAGCGGCAGGAGCTGATCGACCGGGTGCAGCGGGCCGACGAGCGCGCGGACGGCCTGGAGCGGGACATCGAGCGGCTGAGGGCGATCGTCGCGAGCCGCCAGCGTGAGGCGCTCAAGCAGCACGGCGGTGACCAAGGACAGCTCGTGGCACTGCTGGCCGGTGCCACGGAGGCCCGCGGTCCGGGGGTCAAGCTGGTCGTGGACGATGCCAAGGGCTCCTCGTCGGGCGGCGGCGGCAAGCCGCGTGAGAACGCCGGGTTCTCGGATACCGGCCGGCTCCGGGACCGGGACATGCAGAAGATCGTCAACGGGCTCTGGCAGTCCGGGGCCGAGGCCATCTCGATCAACGGGCAGCGGCTGACGGCGCTGTCGGCGATCAGGGCCGCGGGTGACGCGATACTGGTCGACAACAGGCCGCTGGTACCGCCGTACGAGGTGCTGGCGGTGGGGGACAAGAAGCGGCTCGGTACCGCGTTCCAGGACTCCGCGGACGGCCAGTACCTGCACGCGCTGCAGGAGAACTACGGGATCCGCTACACCCTGTCCCCCGCGGACGAGCTGCGGCTGCCGGCCGCGTCGAGCCTGACCGTACGTACAGCTACAGCAGAAGAGCCGAAGAAGGGTGCATCGTGATCGCGGTACTGGGCCTGGTGGCCGGAGTGGTGGTCGGACTTCTGGTCCGGCCCGAAGTGCCGGCCGTCGTGGAGCCTTATCTGCCGATCGCCGTGGTGGCGGCGCTGGACGCGGTGTTCGGGGGCTTGCGCGCGATGCTGGACGGCATCTTCGTGGACAAGGTCTTCGTGGTGTCGTTCCTGTCGAACGTGGTCGTGGCGGCGCTGATCGTCTTCCTCGGTGACAAGCTGGGCGTCGGCTCGCAGCTGTCGACGGGTGTGGTCGTGGTCCTCGGCATCCGCATCTTCTCCAACGCCGCGGCCATCCGCCGGCACGTGTTCCGGGCGTGAGGCCGATGAGTACGAACGACAACCCGCCCGAGGAGCCGATGGGCTCGGAGCTCCCGCCGCAGGACCGGCCCGAGCAGGGCGCGCAGCGCGAGGCAGAGCCCGCCCGGCCGCCCCAGCCGACTCGGCCCGCCGAACCCGCCGAACCCGGTGAGACCGCCGCACCCGGCGAACCCGGCGAGACCGCCGCACCCGGCGAGACCGCCGTATCCGAGGCGGCCGCCGCACAGGCCGCCGAGCCTGCGCAGACCGGCCGGCAGCGGCTGGCGGAGGGGCTGTGGCCGCCGCGGGTGAGCCGGGCCCAACTGATCGTGGCGCTGCTCCTGTTCGTCCTCGGGCTGGGCCTGGCCATCCAGGTGCGCTCGAACAGCGACTCCAGCGCGCTGCGCGGGGCCCGTCAGGAGGACCTCGTGCGGATCCTCGACGAGCTCGACGGGCGGACCAAGCGCCTGGAGGACGAGAAGCAGCAGCTGGAGGACCAGCGCAAGGAGTTGGAGAGCAGCTCCAACCAGGCCGAAGAGGCCCGGCGCCAGACGATCGAGAAGGAACGCCAACTCGGGATCCTGGCCGGTACGGTGGCTGCGCAGGGGCCGGGCATCACGCTGAAGATCACCGATCCCAAGGGCCAGGTGCAGTCGGACCAGCTGCTGGACACCCTCCAGGAGCTGCGGGCGGCCGGGGCCGAGGCGATCCAGATCAACGGTGTGCGCATCGTGGCGGGCTCGTTCTTCTCGGACGAGGGCGGCGGGATCGGGATCGACGGTAAGAAGATCACACAGCCTTACGAGTTCAAGGTGATCGGCAAGGCGCAGGATCTGGAGCCCGCTCTGAACATTCCCGGCGGTGTCGTGCAGACGCTGGAGAAGGAACAGGCCACCGTCGCCGTCACACGGTCGGCGAAGATCGTTGTGGATGCCTTGCGGGCTGCGAAGCAGCCTGACTACGCTCGGTCGTCATCGTCGTGATGCGGGACGGGGAGCGGACGGCCCCACGCGGGCTGATGCCTGCGGGGGGTCGGCGCACTGAAGTCGTGGTGCGTGGTGGAAACTGTCTGGTGGTTACGGACGTTGTGAGAATGTCCGGGTCGGCAGGTGTGTGCATTCGGAGTTCGTCCTGCCCCACGGGCGGGTCTGTTTCGTTCAAGGGGAATCGCCCGTGAAGTTGTTTGAGAAGTTGTTCGGAAAGAAGAACCGCGAGGACGGTGCAGCGAAGCACCGCGCGGGGCAGGGAGAGGTGGAAGGGCAGGGCGACCGGCCGCTCTTCCGTGACGAGGTCGCCGGCGCGGGTGATGTTCCGGGCGCGCCGGGCGCGTCGTCTGTTGACCCTGCCGGTTCCGGACGCATAGGTTTCGGTGAACCATCAACCTCAAGTTCGGGTGGAGGGTTTGCCCCCGACCCGTATGCCACCAATGCCTCCGCGGGGCAGCCGCGGCGCGAGGAGCCGTCCATGTCGGCCGAGCAGGTTTGCAGCAGGTGCGGACACCGCAGCGATGCGGCCAGCCGGTTCTGCTCCAACTGCGGCGCGCCGCTGCGGGCGGGCCTGACGCCGGAGCGTGCCTCGGAGACCACGTCCACCATCTCGATCTCGGGCCTCGAGGCCTACGAGGCCGAGGTGTCCGGACAGCAGCACGTGTCGTCCTCGCTGTCCCCCGAGGCCCAGGCCGCGGTGGAAGCTCTGCCTCCGGGTTCCGCCCTGCTGATCGTGCGGCGCGGCCCCAACTCCGGCAGCCGCTTCCTGCTGGACGGTGAGCTGACCACGGCGGGCCGGCACCCGCAGAGCGACATCTTCCTGGACGACGTCACGGTCTCCCGGCGGCATGTCGAGTTCCGCAGGAGCCAGGACGGCGGCTTCACCGTCGCCGACGTGGGCAGCCTCAACGGCACGTACGTCAACCGTGAGCCGATCGACTCGGTCGCCCTGCACAACGGCGACGAGGTGCAGATCGGCAAGTACCGGATGGTCTTCTACGCGAGCCTGCGGGGCATCTGACCGCCCCCTGGGCTCCGCCCGGGGGGACCCCCACCTCCGGCTGCGTCCGGGGGGATCCCCAGAGGGAAGGTCCCATGCTGCGTACCCCCACCGGCGGTGCCCCGAAGAGCGGCACCGCCGGCTCGTCCGGGCGGCTGGTGAGCATCGGCACGGTGCTCACCATGCTGCGCGACGAGTTCCCCGAAGTCACGATCTCGAAGATTCGTTTCCTGGAGGCGGAGGGGCTCGTCGAGCCCAGGCGCACACCTTCCGGATACCGCAAGTTCAGTACGCAGGACGTCGAGCGGCTGGCCCGCATCCTGCGTCTGCAGCGGGACCACTACCTGCCGTTGAAGGTCATCCGCGAACAGCTGGACGCGCTCGCCCGCGGTGAGCAGATCCGCATCCCGTCGCCCACGGCGCACGGGGACTGCGTCGATCCGGCCGGCCCTTCCGCCGTCTACGGCGAGGTGGGCCGGGAACGGCCGGCCACGGCCCGCGTGGGCCGCGCCGAGCTGTTGGCCGCGGCCGAGGTGGACGAGGCCCAGCTGGCCGAGTGGGAGTCGTACGGGCTGATCGGCGAGGCTCCGGGCGGCGGATTCGACGCCGAGGCGGTCACGGTGGCCCGCCTGGTGGCCGATCTGGGCCGGTTCGGGCTGGAGCCCCGGCACCTGCGGGCCATGAAGGCCGCCGCGGACCGGGAGGCGGGGCTGGTGGAGCAGGTCGTCGCACCGCTGCGGCGGCACCGCAACCCGCAGACCAGGGCGCATGCCGAGGCCACCATGAAAGAACTCGCGGGGCTCTCCGTACGGCTCCACGAGGCCTTGGTACAGACGGCTCTCGGGGTCCGTCTGCACTGACGTCGGGGATCTTCGAGGGGGGCCCGACTACCCAAACCTGCCGAGCAGGTCCTAGGGTTGCTGTGTGAACGAGCTCGACGTTGTGGGTGTCCGGGTGGAAATGCCCTCCAACCAACCGATCGTGCTCCTGCGTGAAGTGGGAGGCGACCGGTACCTCCCCATCTGGATCGGACCAGGGGAGGCGACCGCCATTGCCTTCGCGCAGCAGGGCATGGCCCCTGCCCGGCCGCTGACGCACGACCTGTTCAAGGACGTGCTGGAGGCGATCGGCGAGGAGCTCACCGAGGTCCGGATCACGGATCTGCGGGAGGGCGTCTTCTACGCGGAGCTCGTCTTCGCCAGTGGGGTCGAGGTGAGCGCGCGGCCCTCCGATGCCATAGCGCTGGCCCTGCGGACGGGGACGCCGATCTACGGCAGCGACGGCGTGCTGGACGACGCCGGAATCGCCATTCCGGACGAGCAGGAGGACGAGGTGGAGAAGTTCCGCGAGTTCCTCGACCAGATCTCTCCGGAGGACTTCGGCACCGGGCCGCAGTGAGCCGCCGACCGCGCCGTCCACGGGGAGCGACAGCTCATTCGGTCAGCAATTCCCCGATATAGGGCACGGGAAACCACTCTCAGGGTGATTATCACTCGGCGTGCCGAGTGTGGCGATCGTTGACGCACCCCTGGTGACTGCCTACCTTCGAGGGGGCAGGTCAAGGACGGAGGGTCGGCGTGAGAGTCACGGGCGACGGTACGACCGGGGGCATCCCCGTGCGGAGTGACGGTGGGCCGTACCCGCTCCACGGCAGCGCGGCAGGTTCCGCGCGCCGTCAGCCGGAGGCGGCGACGGTCACAGCCGCCGGCGCGGACCCGGCACCCGAACAAGTCGGCTACCGGGGTCCGACGGCGTGCGCCGCGGCGGGCATCACGTACCGGCAGCTCGACTACTGGGCGCGGACCGGGCTGGTGGAGCCCACGGTGCGCCCCGCGTACGGCTCGGGCACGCAGCGCCTGTACAGCTTCCGGGACGTCGTCGTCCTCAAGATCGTCAAGCGCTTCCTGGACACGGGTGTGGCGCTGCAGAACATCCGGACCGCGGTCCAGCACCTGCGGGACCGCGGATTCGCGGACCTCGAGCGCATGACGCTGATGAGCGACGGCGCCACCGTGTACGAGTGCACCTCGCCGGACCAGGTCGTGAGCCTGCTCCAGGGCGGGCAGGGCATCTTCGGGATCGCCGTGGGCGTGGTCTGGCGCGATGTCGAGAACGCGCTGTCGCAGCTGCACGGCGAGCGGGTCGACACCGGCGAGACGGTGGTCGGCCACAACCCGACGGACGAGCTGGCCGCACGGCGCAACCGGGCCGGTTGAGACCGGGCCCCGGCCCGGCCGCGCACGCGCCGGGCCCGGCCCCGGCCGATTGTCAGTGACGTAAGGCAGCATCGGGGCTGTGAGAGCCGCGCCGACCATCCTGCATCTGGACATGGACGCCTTCTACGCATCCGTGGAGCAGGCATCGAAGCCGAGCCTGCGCGGCAAGGCCGTGATCGTCGGCGGGCTCGGCCCGCGCGGCGTGGTCGCCACCGCCTCCTACGAGGCCCGCCGCTTCGGGGTGCACTCGGCGATGCCGATGGCCCAGGCGCGGCGGCTCTGCCCGAACGGCGCCTGCCTGATCCCGCGCTTCAGCCTGTACCGGGCGGTCAGCGACCTGGTCATGGCGCTGCTGCGGGAGCTGTCGCCGCTCGTGGAGCCGCTCAGCCTGGACGAGGCGTTCGTGGACCTGGAGGCGGGCGGAACCGCCTTCGACGCGGAATCCGCCCTGGAGACGGGGCAGCGGCTGCGGGCGGACATCCTGGCGGCGACCGGGCTCAGCGCCTCGGTGGGGCTCGCGGGGTCGAAGATGCTGGCGAAGGTGGCCTCGGAGGAGGCCAAGCCGGACGGGCTGCTGCTGATCGAGCCGGGCACGGAGCGGGCCCTGCTCGCCCCGATGTCGGTACGGACCCTGCCGGGGGTGGGGCCGGCCACCGGGGAGCACCTGCGGCGGGCCGGGATCACCACCGTGGGGGAGCTGGCCGAGGCCGGCGAGGACGAGCTGGTCCGGATGGTCGGGCGCGCGCACGGGCTCGGGCTGTACCGGATGGCGCTGGGGCTGGACGACCGGCCGGTGGTCGCCGAGCGCGACGCGAAATCCGTGTCCGTCGAGGACACCTTCGACGTGGACCTGCACGACCGGGTGCGGATCCGGGGCGAGGTGCAGCGGCTCGCCGACCGGTGTGTGCACCGGCTGCGGGAGTCGGGGCACTCCGGGCGCACGATCGTGCTGAAGGTGCGGCGCTACGACTTCTCGACCCTGACGCGCTCCGAGACGCTGCGGGGGCCCACCGACGACCCCGCGGTGGTGCGGGAAGCCGCCGCGCGATTGCTGGAGGCGGTGGACACCACGGGCGGGGTGCGGCTGCTGGGGGTGGGCGTGACCGGGCTGGCGGACTACACGCAGGAGGACCTGTTCGCGCAGTCCATGGCCGCGGAGGCGGCTGCCGGCGCCGCTGCGGAGGCTGCCCCGGCGGGCGAGGGCGGGGCCGCTGAGCCGGACGGGGCTGCGGAGGCGACCGGAACGGCAGGGCCGGGAGGGTCCGCTGGGCCGGCAGGGCCTGGTGGGCCCGCAGAGGCCCCCGAGGGCGCGGAGCCGGGCGGGGAGCCCGAGCCCGCCCGGGAGCGCCGCTGGGCGGCCGGCAGTGACGTACGGCACGCCGTGTACGGGCCGGGGTGGGTGCAGGGCAGCGGGGTCGGGAGGGTGACCGTGCGCTTCGAGCGGCCCGGATCGCCACCGGGCCGGGTGCGCACCTTCCGGGTGGACGACCCCGAGCTGGAGCCGTCCGATCCGCTGCCCCTCGTGGGGGAACCCGTCCCGGGACAACACACCTAGGGGGTGTCGTCGCCGTTCGCCAGGCGGCCGAAGTCGCGCTGGATGTCCGACGGGAGGGAGACGTCCAGTCCGTAGTGGTGGTAGAGCTGCAGCTCCTGTTCGGGGGAGAGGTGGCGGCCGACGCCGAAGTCCGGGGCGTCCTTGATCAGGGAGCGTTCGAAGGGGACGCGCAGGGTGTCGTCGACCACCTCGCTCGGTTCCAGTGGGACGAACGCGTCCCGGCTGAACAGGCCCGTCCGGACGGCGGCCCACTCGGGCACGCCCGTGGCATCGTCGAGGTAGACCTCGTCGACGGTGCCGATCTTGGTTCCGTTGCGGTCGAACGCCTTGCGGCCGATCAGGCTGCGCGGATCGATGTCGGTCTGCACGGTCCCTCCATATGGTCGCAACTCCTCCGTAACGACTACAAAAGTGCATTTCCGGAGTGGGGGCCACTCGAAGGAGGGCGGAGAACCTCGCTGGTAGGCTGGGTGACGGCTGTTGACCCTGTGCGGGAGAGTCCTCCGAGTGAGCTCGACGGAGGCGCCGAAGGAGCAAATCCTCCCCGGAATCTCTCAGGCATACGTACCGCACGTGACGAGGCCACTCTGGAAAGCAGGGGCAGGTACCGGGCATGCAGTGCCGGTTCCTCCCCTCACCGACGGTGAAAGCCGGAATCCGCGGGTCATCCCCGCGACTCCGGCGAAGCTCTCAGGTTGAGATGACAGAGGGGGAGGCCGTCCGGGTGCCCGCGCCGTGGTACCCCTCGCAGGTCGTACGACCCAGGAGGCCTCCGTACATGACCGCCAACCGCATTCCGCTCTCCCAGCTGGAGCGAGGGATCCCCTTCGAGCAGCGCCACATCGGCCCGGATGCCGAGGCGCAGGCGAAGATGCTCGCCCACGTGGGCTACGGCTCGCTGGACGAACTGACCGCCGCCGCGGTACCGGATGTGATCAAGAGCGCCGAGGCGCTGAACCTGCCCGAGGCGCTGACCGAGGCCGAGGTGCTGGCCGAGCTGCGCTCGCTGGCCGACCGCAACCAGGTCCTGACGCCGATGATCGGCCTCGGCTACTACGGGACCTTCACCCCGCCGGTGATCCTGCGCAACGTCATGGAGAACCCGGCCTGGTACACGGCGTACACGCCCTACCAGCCCGAGATCTCGCAGGGCCGCCTCGAGGCGCTCCTCAACTTCCAGACCGTCGTCGCGGACCTCACCGGCCTGCCGACCTCCGGCGCCTCCCTGCTCGACGAGGGCACCGCGGCCGCCGAGGCCATGACGCTGGCCCGCCGCGTGGGCAAGTCCAAGGGGAACATCTTCCTCGTCGACGCCGACGCGCTGCCGCAGACCATCGCCGTGATCGAGACCCGCGCCGAGCCGATCGGCATCGAGATCGTCGTCGCCGACCTGTCCGAGGGCATCCCGGCCGAGGTCGCCGAGCGCGGCGTCTACGGCGTGCTCCTCCAGTACCCGGGCGCCTCCGGTGCCGTACGGGACATCAAGCCGGTCATCGACCAGGCGCACGGCCTCGGCGCGATCGTCGCCGTCGCCGCCGACCTGCTCGCCCTGACCCTGCTGACCTCCCCGGGCGCGCTCGGCGCGGACATCGCCGTCGGCACCACCCAGCGCTTCGGCGTCCCGATGGGCTTCGGCGGCCCGCACGCCGGCTACATGGCCGTCCAGGACAAGCACGCCCGCTCGCTGCCGGGCCGCCTCGTCGGCGTCTCCGTGGACGCGGACGGCAACAAGGCGTACCGCCTGGCGCTGCAGACCCGTGAGCAGCACATCCGCCGTGAGAAGGCCACCAGCAACATCTGCACCGCGCAGGTGCTGCTCGCCGTCATGGCCGGCATGTACGCCGTCTACCACGGTCCGGACGGCCTGCGGACGATCGCCCGCCGTACGCACCGCTACGCGGCGCTGCTCGCGGCCGGCCTGACGGCCGGCGGGGTCGAGCTCGTGCACGGCGCGTACTTCGACACCCTCACCGCCCGGGTGCCCGGCAAGGCCGCCGAGGTCGTCGCCGCCGCCCGCGAGGGCGGGGTCAACCTGTTCCAGGTCGACGCCGACCACGTCTCCGTCTCCTGCGACGAGACCACCCTGCGCGCCGGCGTCGAGGCGGTCTGGGCCGCCTTCGGTGTCACCGCCGACATCGAGGCCCTCGACGAGACCGCCGCCGACGCCCTGCCCGAGGGCCTGCTGCGCTCGGACGACTACCTGGCGCACCCGGTCTTCCACCAGCACCGCAGCGAGACCGCGATGCTGCGCTACCTGCGCAAGCTGGCGGACAAGGACTACGCGCTGGACCGCGGCATGATCCCGCTGGGCTCCTGCACCATGAAGCTCAACGCGACCACCGAGATGGAGTCGGTCACCTGGCCGGAATTCGGCCAGCTGCACCCGTTCGCCCCGGTCGAGCAGGCCGAGGGGTACCTCACGCTCATCACCGAGCTGGAGGAACGTCTCTGCGAGGTCACCGGCTACGACAAGGTCTCCATCCAGCCGAACGCCGGCTCCCAGGGTGAGCTCGCCGGCCTGCTGGCCGTCCGCGCCTACCACCGGGCGAACGGCGACGAGCAGCGCACCGTCTGCCTCATCCCGTCCTCCGCGCACGGCACCAACGCCGCCAGCGCCGTGATGGCCGGCATGAAGGTCGTCGTCGTCAAGACCGCCGACGACGGCGAGGTGGACGCGGCCGACCTGCGCGCCAAGATCGAGCAGTACCGCGACGAGCTCGCCGTGCTGATGATCACGTACCCGTCCACGCACGGTGTGTTCGAGGAGCACGTCGCCGACATCTGCGCCCAGGTGCACGAGGCCGGCGGCCAGGTGTACGTGGACGGCGCCAACCTCAACGCCCTGGTGGGCCTGGCCAAGCCGGGGCACTTCGGCGGCGACGTCTCGCACCTGAACCTGCACAAGACCTTCTGCATCCCGCACGGCGGCGGCGGCCCGGGCGTCGGCCCGGTCGGTGTCCGGGCCCACCTGGCCCCGTACCTGCCGAACCACCCGCTCCAGCCGACCGCGGGCCCGCAGACGGGCGTCGGCCCGATCTCGGCGGCGCCGTGGGGATCGGCCGGCATCCTGCCGATCTCGTGGTCGTACGTGCGCCTCATGGGCGGCGAGGGCCTCAAGCGCGCCACCCAGGTGGCGGTGCTCGGCGCGAACTACATCGCCAAGCGCCTGGAGCCGCACTACCCGGTGCTCTACACCGGCCCGGGCAACCTGGTCGCGCACGAGTGCATCATCGACCTGCGCCCGCTGTCGAAGGCGACGGGCGTCAGCGTGGACGACATCGCCAAGCGCCTGATCGACTACGGCTTCCACGCGCCGACCATGTCGTTCCCGGTCGCCGGCACGCTGATGATCGAGCCGACGGAGTCCGAGGACCTCGCCGAGATCGACCGTTTCTGCGATGCGATGATCGCCATCCGCGCCGAGATCGAGCGGGTCGCGGGCGGCGAGTGGCCGGTGGACGACAACCCGCTGGCCAATTCCCCGCACACGGCGGCGGCGCTGGGCGGCGAGTGGAACCACCCGTACAGCCGCGACGAGGCCGTCTTCCCCGGCGGGGTGACGGCGGCGGAGAAGTACTGGCCGCCGGTACGCCGTATCGACGGTGCCTTCGGCGACCGCAACCTGGTGTGCTCCTGCCCGCCGCTGGACGAGTACGACAACTGAGCCGTACGGCACTACGACACCGTGTCCGTTCGGTGACATGACATATTCGTATGACATGACGGCATGACGAAGGGGCCGGTCCGGGAGAATGATTCCCGGGCCGGCCCCTCTGCGTTCTTGTTCCGTTCCGTTCTGTTCCGTTCACGCCGTGCTGTCGTCGGACTAGGCCGCTTTCATCACCTGCGCCGCCGCGAGCGGGCGGTGCGGGGCGATGATCTGGCCGTCCGGCAGCAGCTCACCGGTGTCCTCGAAGAGCAGGACGCCGTTGCACAGCAGGCTCCAGCCCTGTTCCGGGTGGTTGGCCACGGGCTTGGCGGCCTCCCGGTCGGCGGAGTCGGCTGACGGGCACGCTGGCTGGTGCTGGCACATGGATGCGTTCTTTCGCTGCGATGTGGTCTGTGTGCTGCGGCTCGATGCGTTGTTCATGGCCGCCCCCCGTATCAACGTCTTGGTTTGGTCAGGGTCCCAGTGTTGCCCTCCGGACTTGAGTCCGCAGGGATTTCCCGGCAGCTGTCCTCATAGATTGATGACGCATCACTCGTGCGGGCGGTTCAGCTCAACTCCCCTGTCATTTCGGGTGGTTCGCAGGTGACCCGAGTGGGCTAGACCGAATGGGTCGTACGGGTCACCGGCCCCGCAACGGGCCAGCTCAGACCATGACCGCACGCCGCTCGGACCGTGTTCGGACCGTGTTCGGACCCGGCTCGGGCTCCGCTCGGGACCTGCTCGGGCCGCGCGTCAGGCCGCCGGCGCGGCCAGCGACGGCGGGAGCGGCGGACTCGGCGGAGCGAGCCGGTGGGTCATCACGGGCAGCAGCTCGGACACCGGATGCGGCCGGTACGCGGCGATGCCGGGCGGGGCGGGCGCCAGCGGTACCAGCAGATCCGCGGCGGCCGGCAGCCCGGAGGACGCGTCGGCGCCGACCGCTCCGTGCAGCCACAGCGTCAGCATGTACAGCTCCGGTACGGACAGCAGTCGCGGCTGGTAGCTCTTGCCGAGGGATTCGGCCTGGCGCAGGGCGCGTTCGGTGGCCGCGACATAGGGGCCCTCGAAGAAATGGGAGAAGGCCCAGCCGTCCGGCGTCAGCCGGGTGTCCGCGGCGGCGACGTAGCGGTCGCCGCTGCGGATCAGGAACCGCCAGGCGGTCAGCCGGGTGCGGGGCGGACGGCCCCCCGCAGTCAGCTCCGAGATGTTCAACCGGTCGAGGACGTGGACCGGAAGCGGCAGTTCGGCGGTCATCGGACCCTGCAGCGCGCGCAGGGCCGGAGTGTGCGCCTCGTGGACGGCGGTGGGGGAACCGAGTGCCGCGAGGACGCTGCGCAGGGCGGGCGCGGGAGCCGGAGGGACATGCAGCGGCATGGTGGGTCGCCTCTCACTTGGGAGACCTGTGGATCGGGGCAGGTGCGGACGGCGCTGTCGCATTCTGGGGCCAGAGGGGGGCTGAGGGGCAATGGCCGCGCGCCAACTCTCTGCCTCGTTTGCGGAGTTTATACGACATGTGTTCACGCAGTGTTTCGGCTAGCTGTCCCGCCTATTGCCGACAAGGCGCTTACCGGTCCCGCTGACATGGCGTTCATGCCGGTTGCGCGCGAACAAGTCGCGCTGACCTCGGAGGTTACCGGACAGGGGCTCGGCTGGAAAGCGCCCATTTTGCGGAACCGGCACAACGCATGCGGAATTTGCATACGGTGTCTTGCCAAGTGAATGTGCCATAGCGCCCTTCGGCCAAACCGGCGCGCGCTCCCCGCCACACACGCCCCCTCGGCGTTATCGATCACGCCGCCGGGGCATCATCGACCGTACACGCGCGCCTGGGTGGCACAGGCCAGGCCCACTCGAGGAGGGACGCTTCGATGGGGGAGAAGGTCGTGGCGGGCGGATTCGACCTGTCCGATCGGCAGAAGTATCGGAGGAAGCTTCACGAGTGCTTGGAGGGGCTGGAGCGGCTTCTGGCGGAGAAGAGGTTCGATCGGCCCAAGAACATGATGGGGCTGGAGATCGAGCTGAATCTCGCGGGTGCCGACGGGTTGCCGAGAATGGTGAATGCCCAGGTTCTGGAGCGGATTGCGAGCCCTGATTTCCAGACCGAACTCGGAATGTTCAACCTGGAGGTGAACGTGCTTCCGCACCGGCTCGGCGGCCGGGTATTCGACCAGCTCGCCGAGGAACTGAGTGCGGGGCTCGGCTATGCCCACCGGCAGGCCGCGGAGATCGACGCCGGGGTGGTGATGATCGGCATCCTGCCGACGATCACCCGCTCCGACCTGGTCACCGCGAACCTTTCGGCGGTGGACCGCTACTCGCTGCTGAACGAGCAGATCCTGATGATGCGCGGCGAGGACTTCATGCTCGACATCGACGGGGTCGAGCGGCTCACGTGGAGCACCGGGTCGATCGTCCCGGAGGCCGCCTGCACCTCCGTGCAGCTGCACCTGCAGGTGACCCCGGCCCGGTTCGCCGACGTGTGGAACGCGGCGCAGGCGGTGACCGCCGTACAGATAGCCGTGGGCGCCAACTCCCCGTTCCTGTTCGGGCGTGAGCTGTGGAGGGAGTCCCGGCCGCCGCTGTTCACCCAGGCCACCGACACCCGGCCGCCCGAGCTCCAGGCCCAGGGGGTGCGGCCGCGGACCTGGTTCGGGGAGCGCTGGGTGGAGTCGGCGTACGAGCTCTTCGCGGAGAACGTCCGCTACTTCCCGGCCCTGCTGCCCATCTGCGACGAGGAGGAGCCGCTGCGCGTGCTCGCCGAGGGCGGGGTGCCGAGCCTGCAGGAACTGGTCCTGCACAACGGCACGGTCTACCGGTGGAACCGGCCCGTGTACGGGGTCGCCGACGGGATGCCGCACCTGCGGGTGGAGAACCGGGTGCTGCCGGCCGGGCCGACGGTCGCCGACGTCGTGGCGAACGCCGCCTTCTACTACGGACTCGTCCGTACGCTCGCCGACGAGCAGCGGCCGGTGTGGACCCGGCTGCCGTTCGCCGAGGCGGAGGCCAACTTCGACGCGGCCTGCCGGTACGGGATCGACGCGCGGCTGCGCTGGCCGCGCCGGGGACGGGGCGGCGGGCTGGCCAGTGTGTCGGCCGTACGGCTGGTCCTGGACGAACTGCTGCCGATGGCGGCGGCAGGGCTGGACGCCTGGGGCATCGAGCCCGCCGACCGCGACCACTACCTCGGCATCATCGAGGAGCGCTGCCAGCGGCGGGTCAACGGGGCGACCTGGCAGGTGGACACCTACCACCGGGCGCTCGCATCCGGGATGGAACGGGACGCGGCGCTGGCCGCGATCACCCGGCGCTACAGCGAGCTGATGCACAAGGGCGACCCCGTGCACACCTGGCCCGTCGGCCTGGTGGACGAGGAGGTGAGCGCCCCGGTGCCGGCCCGGCGCTGAACCTCCGCCGAACCGGTCGCCGTGCGCGCGTTCCGGATCCGGTGATCCCCTTGCCCTGCCGACGAGGCAGTATGGGGTGGACGGAAGCGGAACGGCGGGACGGAGTCGGACGTGCGGGCGGAGCCGGAGCCGGTGGTCAAGGCGTTGCACGAGGACGGGCGGGGGGTCCTGCGCACCGAGACGCTGCTCGTGCTGGCATTGTCGCTGGGGGCGAGCGCCTTCTCCTCGCTGATCAGCTTCATCGGCTCGCTGACCAAGCCGGGCGGCCTCAAGGACCAGGCCGCCACGCTCAACGGCTCGCACGCCCCCGGCCGGCCGTGGCTGGACCTGGCCTGGCAGATGTTCGGCATCGCCACCGCGCTGGTGCCGGTGCTGCTGGTCGCCCACCTGCTGACCCGGGAGGGCGCGCCGGGGCTGCGGGTGCTGGGCTTCGACCGCACCCGGCCCGGCTGGGACCTGGGGCGCGGGGCCCTGGTCGCGGCCGGGATCGGGAGCGCGGGGCTGGCCTTCTACCTGGCGGCGCAGGCGAGCGGCTTCAACCTCACGGTGGTGCCGGAGGCGCTGCCGGACGTGTGGTGGAAGTTCCCCGTGCTGATCCTCTCCGCGCTGCAGAACGCGGTGGTGGAGGAGATCATCGTGCTGGCCTACCTGCTGCGCCGACTCGATCAGCTGGGCTGGTCGCCGACGGCCGCGCTGCTGGCCAGTGCGGTGCTGCGCGGCTCGTACCACCTCTACCAGGGCATCGGCGGCTTCCTCGGCAACATGGTGATGGGCGTCGTCTTCGTCCTGGCCTACCGGCGCTGGGGCCGGGTGGCTCCGCTCGTCGTCGCCCACGCACTGCTCGACATCGTGGCCTTCGGCGGGTACGCGCTCCTCGCGGGCAAGGTGGGCTGGCTGCCGACCCCGTAGGCGGCCACCCCCTAGGGGGCGGCCAGCAGCTCGCCGTCGATGACGGTGACCGCGTTGCCGGTCAGGAGCGTACGGTCGCCGGCCAGCCGGACCGTGACGAGGCCGGTGCGCGCCCCGCCCTGGAGCCCGACCAGCGAGGTGCGGCCCAGGCGTGCGGCCCAGAACGGGGCGAGCGCGGTGTGGGCGCTGCCGGTGACCGGGTCCTCGTCGATCCCGAAGGCCGGGAAGAAGCCGCGGGAGACGAAGTCGTACCCGCGGGAGGGGTCCTCGGCGGCCGCGGTGACGATCACCCCGCGGCGGGAGTAGCCGCGCAGGGCGGCGATGTCGGGGGTGAGCTCGCGTACGGCCCGCTCGTCCGCCAGCTCGACGAGCAGGTCGCCGATGTGCTCGGACGTGTCGTGGACGGACCTGATCCCGGCGCCCAGGGCGCTGCGTACGGCGGGGTCCGCGTCCACCGGTGTCAGCGAGGACGTCGGGAAGTCCATCGTGATCGTGCCGTCCTCGGCGGCCTCAGCCGTGAGGACGCCGCACCGGGCGGAGAACCGGATCAGGCCCGTGGCCAGGCCGCTCGTCGCGATCACGTGCGCCGTGGCGAGCGTGGCGTGGCCGCACATGTCGACTTCCGCGGACGGGGTGAACCAGCGCAGGGCCCAGTCGGCGTCCCCGCCGGGCGGCAGCGGGCGGGCGAACGCGGTCTCGGAGAGGTTGACCTCGCTGGCGACCTGCTGGAGCCAGGTGTCCGCAGGGAACTCCCCGTCGAGGAGGAGGACCCCGGCGGGGTTGCCGCGGAAGGGGCGGTCGGTGAAGGCATCGACGATTCGCAGGCGCATGGAGCGACCGTAGGCCCGGTTCCTGATCGTCGGCAAAGGCCAATCCGGGATGACCGGCCCCGTCCCGGTGACGATGGGGCCTGCGCTCCGCCCTCTCACACGCTCAGGACCGGAGGACCGCGTCCGCGAGCGCGACGACGACCCCGTCGCCATTGCAGGAGGACGGCTCACTGATGTCCGGCTGGATGCTGAGCCTGACCACGTTGGAGATGTCCACCGTCACGGTCTGTGGATGGTTGATCTCCAGCATGACGTTCTTGCGTACCTTCCCATCGCCGTTGATCGACAGCTTTCCGGGCTTGGCCACGCTGTTGTCGTCGAGCCCCACGGTGAGGGTGAGGGTCTTGTACCGCTGGTTGATGCTGTACTCGAGGCCTTCTTGACAGGGGTAGCGAAAAACCATGGCGTTTGAGTAGGTCTTGCCCCCCAGGGTGGCGGAACTGAGGCTGGTCTTGTCGCTGTCGAAGGGGCCGAGCGAGGTGAGGTCTTTCAGGGGGACTCCACCCGACGGCAAAGGAGCGGGACCGGGCGGCTCCCCTGTGCCACCCACTTGGGCGGGCGGTGAAGCCGTAACGGTGACGGTCGCCGTTGCGCGGATGGTCTCCGTGACCGTGACGGTCCTTGCGGTGGGTGAGTTGACCACGGCCGGCAATCCGAAGAAGCCGAGCAGCAGACCGATGACTGCGGTGATGGCGGAGACCAGGGCTGCGACCTCCCCCAAGCGCCGGGGTGTGGGTGTGGGCGTGGGCACTGGCTCGGGGCCCGGTGGCGTCGACGGTAACGGCGGAATCCCGTCGCCCGGCGGTGGTGATGCACTCACAGAACGGCCCTCCAGCAGGCATGGGTGGAAGAGCATTGAACTCGATCAGTTGGTCGTGGCACCAGATGTCAGGCCTCGTGGGGACCGGCCAAAGTCCAGTGAGACGGGACAGCCTGGTCAGACGCGTGTTCGTTACGAGTTTCCGATATATCGTTGACGCATCGCGATGGGTCAGCGATAGTTGACGTATCGCAAGAGCGATAGCGAGAAACCGGAAGGCGAAAGGAGCGCAGCCATGCGTTCACACGGACAGCACGAACACGAGCACGGACGGGGCCACGGCCACTGCGGGCCCGATCGTCGGGAGGAGTTCCAGGGGAGGCGCGGAGCCTTCGGTCCGTTCGGACCGCCCTTCGGCGGCGGCCCCTTCGGCGGGCGCGGCGGACGCGGCGGACCGCGCGGCCGGGCCCGGCGGGGAGACGTGCGCGCCTCGATCCTGGCGCTGCTCAAGGACCGGCCGATGCACGGCTACGAGATGATCCAGGAGATCGGCGAGCGCAGCGGCGGGGCCTGGAAGCCCAGCCCGGGCTCGGTCTACCCGACCCTGCAGCTGCTCGAGGACGAGGGGCTCATCACCAGCGAGAGCGAGGGCGGCAAGAAGCTGTTCACGCTCACCGACGCCGGCCGCACCGAGGCCGAGTCGGCCCCCGAGGCCCCCTGGGCCGAGGCCGGGCGCGGGTTCGACTTCGAGGCGATGCACGAGGTCCGGACGGCCGGAATCGGCCTGTTCGAGGCCTTCGGCCAGGTCTTCAAGACCGGCTCGCCCGAGCAGCGCGAGAAGGCCCTCGCGGTCATCAACGACGCCCGCAAGAAGCTCTACCTGATCCTGGCCGACGAGCACTGAGCCCGCCGGCCGGCGAAAACCGCGCGCCCCGCGAGTCCTCTCGCGGGGCGCGCCGTCGTACCTGCGTACCGGCCGGGGAGGCGGGGTCAGACGACCAGGCCGGCGAGCTTGCGGAGCGACTCGTTCAGGGCGGCGGTGGCCGAGTCCTTGAGCTTGCCCGCCATCAGGGAGACCGCGGCCCCGTTGAACTCGCCGTCGATGCGGACCGTGGTGGCCCCGCCGTCCGGGATCAGGGTGTACCGGGTGAGGATGGCCACGCCCATCGGGCCCTTGCCGGTGATGGCGAAGACGCGCTCGGTCTCCAGCTCCGAGACGGTCCAGGCGACCTCGGCCGGGAAGCCCATCATCTTCATGTTCTCCTCGAAGGTGGCGCCGACCGCGAGGGTCTCGGGGCCGCCCTTCGGGAAATTGGTGTGGGTCATGCTCCACTGGCCGTAGGCCGCCCAGTCCGTCAGCTGGGCCCAGAGCTTCGCGGCGGACGCCTCGATGCGTGATTCCGCGGTGACTTCGGCCATGCGACCACCCCTTCTCGTCGGGTACGTGCGGCGGAACGTAGCCCCGGTGGGCGGAACATTCAATACTGACGACCTGTCAGAAATGGACGGCCCGGTCACGGCGGGTCTCGGATGCGTCTCAACAGGTGTCATGTCTGTGACGGTACTGACCGGCCCTGCCATGATGGCCGGATGCAAGCGTCAGGGAGAAACGCCGGACTGGGCCTCGCGCTCGTCTCGGCGTTCACGTTCGGTGGTTCGGGTGTGGCGGCCAAGCCGCTGATCGAGGCGGGTCTGGACCCGCTGCACATGGTCTGGCTCAGGGTGGCCGGGGCGGCGCTGGTGCTGTCCCCGCTGGCCTGGCGGCACCGGGACCTCCTGTTGCGCAAACCCCTGCTGCTCGCCGGCTTCGGGCTCGTCGGCGTCGCGGGCGTGCAGGCCTTCTACTTCGCCTCCCTGTCCCGGATCCCGGTCGGCGTGGCCCTGCTCCTGGAGTACCTCGGCCCGGCGCTGCTGCTCGGCTGGATCCGCTTCGTGCAGCGCAAGCCGGTGACCCGGGCCGCCGCCGCCGGCGCCGCCGTGGCCGTCGTGGGGCTGGCCTGTGTCGTCGAGATCTGGTCCGGGCTGAGCCTGGACCTGCTCGGAGTGCTGCTCGGCCTCGCCGCCGCCTGCTGCCAGGCCGGCTACTTCGTGTTCGCGGACCACGGTGCCGACGGCGCCGTGGGCGACGACGTGCCCGACCCGCTCGGGGTGATCGCGTACGGCATGCTCGTCGGCGCGCTGGTGATGACGGTGATCGCCCGGCCGTGGGAGATCGACTGGCAGCTGCTGGGCGGGCAGGCCGCGATGGGGGAGCTGACGGTGCCCGCGTGGGTGCTGCTCGGCTGGGTGGTGCTGATCGCGACGGTCTTCGCGTACCTGACCGGTGTGGTCTCGGTGCGCAAGCTGACCCCCCAGGTGGCCGGCGTCGTGGCCTGCCTGGAGGCGGTCGTGGCCACCGTCCTGGCCTGGATCCTGCTCGGCGAGCACCTGTCGACCCCGCAGATCGTGGGCGGTGCGCTGGTGCTGGGCGGGGCCTTCATCGCCCAGTCCTCGCGGCCCACCCCGCCGGGAGCGGTGGAACCGGAATCGGCTGTTCTGGACCGCGAGACGACGACGGCCTAAGGTGGCGATCATGCATTCGACCGTGCTTCCGCCTCCCGCCGCGTAGCCGCGGGCAGCTGCCCCTCGTGACGAAGGCCCGGCCCGGGGAGTTCCCGGGCGGGTCCGCGCTGCCCGCGAAGCGATGACCTTCCCTTTCATCCTTCTCGCATGCGCGGAGCACACTCGTGTCGAATCCTTCGCCCGCCTCTCCCTCGGCTGCCGCTGGGGGCACCCCCGGGCGCAGTCTGCTGTACCTCGTCGTCGCCGGAGCCGCCTGGGGCACCGCCGGGGCGGCCGCCTCCCTCCTCTTCCTGGCCAGTGACCTCGGCCCGCTCGCCCTGTCGTTCTGGCGGTGTGCCGGCGGGCTGGTGGTGCTGCTGGGGGTGCTCGCCGTACGCCGGCCCCGGGGCCCGCGGCGGGCGGCGCGGCCGTCGGTGGCCTCGCTGATCGGGACGGGGCTGATGTTCACCCTGTTCCAGGCCGCGTACTTCGCCGCCGTACGCGAGACCGGCCTCGCGGTCGGGACCGTGGTGACCCTGGGCGCCGGGCCGGTGCTGATCGCGCTCGGGGCGCGGCACTGGATGGGCGAGCGGCTCGGCCGGGGCGGGGTGGCCGCCGTCGTCGGGGCGCTGGCCGGGCTCGCCGTGCTGGTCCTGGGCGGCGGGGGCGGCGAGGTGCGGCCGGCCGGCGTCGGCTGGGCCCTGCTGTCGGCCGCCGGGTACGCCGCGATGACCCTGCGGGCCCGCTCGCTGGGGCGGCGCGGGGCGGGCGGGGACCCGCTGGTCACCACCGCCTGGTCGGTCGCGGTGGGCACGGTGTGCCTGCTGCCGCTCGCCGCGGCGGAGGGGCTGGTGCCGCACACCGCCGAACTCGGGCGGGTGCTCTGGCTGCTGGTGTACGTGGCCACCGTGCCGACGGCCCTGGCGTACGCGCTGTACTTCACCGGGGCCGCCGCGGTGCGGGCCGCGACGGTGTCCGTGATCATGCTGATCGAGCCGGTCAGTGCGGCGGTGATCGCCGTGCTGGTGCTCGGCGAGCGGCTGACCGGCGCCGTGGTGCTGGGCACCGTACTGCTGCTGACCGCGGTGGGCGCGCTGATCGCGGCCGAGGCGCGCAGGCCGGCGGGCGGGCCGGTGGTCCGGCCCGCCCGTGAGAGCCGTGAGGCTCATGAGACCCGCGAGTCCCAGGAGCCCCGGGAGGCTCAGAGCGCGGCGAGGTAGCCCGGGGTGGCGATCCCGGGGGCCAGGTCGTCGGCCGGGATCGGGGTCCCGTGCACCGGCGCGACCGGGACCACGCCCGCCCAGTAGGGCAGGTCCATGTCCTCGGGCTCGTCGTTGGGGCCGCCGGTGCGGAGCTTCGCCGACACCTCGTTCAGGTCCAGGCGGATCACCGCGGTGGCGGCGAGCTCCTTCGCGTTGGCGGGCCGGGAGTCGGCCGAGCGGCCCGGCACCACGTGGTCGACGAGGGCGTCCAGGGCCATCCGGCGCTCGTCCTCGTCGGTCACCTGGTAGGCGGTGCCGTGCACGATCACCGAGCGGTAGTTGATCGAGTGGTGGAAGGCCGACCGGGCCAGCACCAGGCCGTCCACGTGCGTCACGGTCAGGCAGACGGGCAGGCCCGGGTCGGTCTGGCCGGCGGCGAGCAGCGGGCGCGAACCGGTCGAGCCGTGGACGTACAGGGTCTCGCCGACCCGGCCGTAGAGCGTCGGCAGGACCACCGGCGCGCCGTCGCGGACGAAGCCGAGGTGGCAGACGTAGGCCTGGTCGAGTATCGAGTGGACCGTCTCGCGGTCGTAGCGCGCCCGCTCGCGGGAGCGGCTCGGGACGGTGCGGTCGGTGGGCTCGTATCCGCCGTTCGTCCCGTTCGTCTCGGGCATCTCTTGCGTGTCGGTCGTCGCGGTCATGATGCGCGCTCCGTTGTACTAGTGCATACTGGGCTTTGTGCTAGGAGAGTATCGGATCGCAGGGCGCCGCGCATCGGATATCGCGGCCAGTGTCGAGGCGGGCGTCGGATCGGGCGCGCTTGCGCCGGGAACGCTGCTGCCGCCGATGCGGGAGCTCGCAGGGGTGCTGGGGGTGAACCCGAACACCGTGGCCGCCGCCTACCGGACGCTGCGCGAGCGCGGGGTCATCGAGACCGACGGGCGGCGCGGCAGCCGGGTGCGGGGGCGGCCGGCGAGTGCGCCGCGCGACGAACTGCGGATGGCGGTGCCGCCGGGCGCGCGGGACGTCGCCTCGGGGAATCCCGACGTACGGCTGCTGCCTTCGCTGGACGGGGCCCTGGCCGAGGCCGCGCGCCGGTACGCACAGGCCCCGACCCTGTACGGGGACGACCCGGTGGTACCGGACCTGCAGCGGCTGGCCAGGGCGGACCTCGACGCGGACGGGGTGCCGGCCGGGCCGGTGGGCGTGACCTCGGGCGCGCTCGACGGGATCGAGCGGGTCCTGGCCGCGCACCTGCGGCCGGGGGACGCGGTGGCGATCGAGGACCCGGGGTGGGGGAGCGTGCTGGACCTGGCGGCGGCGCTGGGTCTGCGCGTGGTGCCGGTGGCGGTGGACGACGACGGGCCGGTCGTCTCGTCGGTGGAACGGGTGCTCGCGGAGGGCGCGCGGGCGCTGCTCGTGACGGCGCGGGCGCAGAACCCGACCGGGGCGGCGGTCGGCGCGGACCGGGCGGCGGAGCTGCGCGGCGTGCTGGCGCGGTACCCGGAGGTGCTGGTGGTCGACGACGACCACGGGCACGCCATCGTGGACGTGCCGCTGCACTCGCTGGGCGGGGTGACCCGGCACTGGGCGCTGGTGCGGTCCACGGCGAAGGCGTACGGGCCCGACCTGCGGCTGGCGGTGCTGACCGGCGACGCCGTGACCCTGGACCGGGTACGGGGGCGCCAGCGGCTCGGCCCGGGGTGGGTGAGCCGGCTGCTCCAGTACGCGGTGGTCGAGCTGTGGACCTCGGGCGCGGTGGACCGGGCGGCTGTCGCGCGCTCCTACGGGGAGCGGCGGGACGGGCTGGTCACGGCCCTTCGGGAGCGGGGCGTACGGGCCCACGGGCGCACCGGGATGAACGTGTGGGTGCCCGTCGCCGACGAGACGGGGGCGGTGACGCGGCTGCTGGCCGCGGGCTGGGCGGCGGCCCCGGGCGGCCGGTTCCGGGTGGAGTCGGGGCCGGGCGTACGGATCACGGTGTCGGGCGTGCAGATCGGCGAAGTGCCGGGGCTCGCGGCCGCGGTGGCCGCATCGGTCCGGCCCGCGACGGGCGGCCGCTTCGACTGACTGCCCCGCCGGCCGGACGATGCTTCGACGACACGGCCTAGCTTCGGCGGGTCTGGGTCAGGGCTGCTCCGGCCAGGACGATCGCCGCGCCCACCGGGGTGTTCCAGTGGAGCTGTTCGCCGAGGAGCAGGACGCCTGCGGCGGTGGCGATGACCGGGATGAAGTACGTGACCATCTGGGCCGTGGTCGGGCCGACCTCCGCCACCAGGCCGTACTGCATCTGCAGGGCCATCCCCGTGCCCAGGGCGCCCAGCGCGATCACCGACAGGGTCGGCCAGAGCGGGAACGAGGCGGGCGCCGAGGTGAACGCGACGCTGACCGCCAGCAGTTGGAGCGTGGAGAGCATCAGCTGGGCGCCGGTCATCGCCACCGGTGAACCGGGGACCGACGCCAGCGTGCGCCGGACGTAGATCCAGCCGATCGGGTAGCAGAGCGAGGCGAGCAGGGCGAGCGCGGTGCCCTTGGCGTCGATGCCCGAGAAGCCCTGCCAGGCGCCGAGGACCGTCAGGACGCCGAGGAAGCCCAGGCCCAGGCCGGCGAAGCGGCGGCGCGTCGGGCGGTCCTCCGACAGGGCCACCAGCGACAGCGCCATGCCCCACAGCGGCGAGGTGGCGTTGCAGATCCCGGCCAGGCCCGACGGGATGCTCAGCTCTGCGTACGAGAAGAGCGAGAACGGGGCGGTGTTGAGCAGGAGCGCCGCCACGGCCAGGTGCGCCCAGGTGCGGCGGCCCCGGGGGAGGGGCTCGCGGCGGACCACGAGCACGGCCAGCAGCGCCAGCGCCCCGAACAGCACCCTGCCGAGGGCGACCTGGAAGGGGGCGTACGCCTCCGTGCCCACCTTGATCAGCAGGAAGCTGAAGCCCCAGACCACCGAGAGGACCGCGAAGCGGAGCCGCCAGTCCACCCGCCTGGTCCGGGTGGGGGCGGCCGGCAGGGCGAGGGTGGGGCGAGGGGTGGCGGGTGCGCTCATGCGGAGTACTCTGCTCCGCCCGACTGCTTAGGACAAGCGAGACTTCTTCGCGGTGACGGCGTAGCATTGCTTACATGTTGAACCTGGAGCGCCTGCGTACCCTCGACGCCCTCGCCCGCCACGGTTCGGTCAGCGGCGCGGCCGACGGGCTCCACGTCACCACCTCCGCCGTCTCGCAGCAGATGGCCAAGCTGGAGCGGGAGGTCGGCCAGCCGCTGCTGGCCAAGAACGGCCGCGGGGTCCGGCTCACCGACGCGGGCCGGCTGCTCGCCGATCACGCGGCCCGGATCATCTCCCAGGTGGAGCTCGCCCAGGCCGACGTGGAGGCTCAGCGGGGCTGCGCCGTCGGCGAGCTGCGGATCGGCGCCTTCCCGACCGCCATGCGCGGACTGCTGCCCCAGGCGCTGACCGCCCTGCGCGCCGACCACCCCGAACTGCGGCCCCTGGTACGGGAGCAGGAGCCCGAGGACAGCATGGCGGCCGTCGTGCGCGGCGACCTCGACCTGGCCCTGGCCATCGACTGGCACAACAAGCGGATGCCGGTGCCCGCCGAGCTCACCCGGGCGCACCTGCTCGACGACTCCTGCGACATCGCCGTGCCGGCCGGGCACCGGCTGGCCGACCGCGACCCGATCTCCCTCTCCGAGTTCGCCGACGACGACTGGATCTCCTGGAACGAGGGCCAGTTCTGCCACGAGTGGCTCGTCTACACCCTGCGCGGCACCGGCATCGAGCCGCGCATCGCGCACATCGCCGAGGAGCACCACACCCAGCTGGCCTTCGTGGAGGCCGGGCTCGGGGTGTGCGTGACCCCCCGGCTCGGGCGCGGTCCGGTGCCGGCCGGGGTCCGGCTGCTGTCCGTGAGCGACGCCGTCCGCCGCCACGTGTACGTCGTCTGGCGGGCGGACGCCGACCGGCGGCCCTCGATCCGGGCCGCCGTCGAGGCCCTGCGGCAGGCCGCCGCCTCGGTGCGCTGACGACGCGGCCGAGCAGGCCGAGCAGGCCGAGCAGGCCGCGCAGGCCGCGCGGGCGCCGCAGCGTCAGAGCTTGCGGAAGTCCCACGAGACGATCGACTCCGGGGTGAGGCGGATCCACGCGTGGCGGCCGTCGTGCGGCATCTCCTCGATGCCGAAGTTCTTGGCCGGGAACAGCCGTTCCGCCTCGGCCAGCTCCGGGCAGGGCTCGCCCGTCCGCGGGGACTCGCCCACGAAGACGGCGCTGCCGGAGAGTTCGACCCCGCGCAGCTCGTCGTACGTCTCGCCCGCGTCCACGACCACGGAGATCCGCGGGTCCCCCCGCAGGTCGGACCAGCGGCGGCTGCGCGTGATCGAGTACAGCCACAGCGAGGCGCCGTCCCAGGCGAACCACAGGGCGCCCACGTGCGGACGGCCGTCAGGGGAGACGGTCGCCACCCGGCAGGTGCGCTGCTCGCGCAGGAAGGCGTCCACTTCCTCGTCGGTCATCATGATGCGGCGGCCCCGCCGCTGTGATCCGTCCATCCGTCCCGCACCCCTTCACATCTGACTGAGTGTCAGGAATCATGCGGGATCGACGGTCGCCACGCCAGGGGGAGCCATGCCGCAGCCGGAACTCGATCCCGCCACCACCGCATTGCTCACCGTCGAGTGCCAGAACGGCGTCGTCGGCGAGGAGAGCGCCCTGCCCGAGCTGGCGAAGGAGGCCCGGGACTCCGGGATGCTGGGGCGGGTGGCCGCGCTGGTCGACGCCGCGCACGGGGCCGGCGTACAGGTGCTGCACGCGATCGCCGAGCGGCGGCCGGACGGGCTGGCGGCCAGCGCCAATGCGCGGCTGTTCCGAGCCGCCGGGAAGCTGCCCGTCCGGCAACTGTCCGGCAGCCGGGCCGTGGAGGTGGCGGCCCCCATCGAGGTCGCCGGGAACGACCTGGTGGTCCGCCGGCTGCACGGGCTCTCGCCGATCGCCGGCACCGACGTGGACGCCCTCCTGCGCAACCTCGGCATCCGCACCCTCGTCGTCGCGGGGGTCTCCTCGAACATCGCGATCCCGAACACCGTCTTCGACGCCGTCAACCTCGGCTACCGGGTGGTGGTGCCGTCCGACGCCATCGCGGGGGTGCCCGCCGCGTACACCGCCGAGGTGATCCGCAACTGCCTGGCGCTCGTCGCGACGCTCACCACGACCGAAGCCCTCCTCGCGCAGTGGGCCCCCGCGCGCTGACCCCCGTAACCTGGGCGGATGCTGTCCGAAGTGATCGCGACCCGTTACGTCACGCCTCTGCGTGAGGGCGGCTCGCTCCCGGGGATCGTCGAGGCCGACGACCTCGGTACCTACGTCATGAAATTCACCGGAGCCGGCCAGGGCCGCAAGACCCTGGTCGCCGAAGTCGTCTGCGGGCGCCTGGCGCAGCGCCTGGGCCTGCGCGTCCCGCGGCTGGTGCAGATGCAGCTCGACCCCGTGATCGGGCTCGGCGAACCCGACCAGGAGGTCCAGGAGCTGCTGAAGGCCAGCGGCGGACTCAACCTCGGGATGGACTACCTGCCGGGGTCGATCGGCTTCGACCCGCTCGCGTACCAGGTGGACCCGGCCGAGGCGGGGCGCGTGGTCTGGTTCGACGCACTGATCAACAACGTCGACCGGTCCTGGCGCAACCCGAACATGCTGGTCTGGCACGGGGACCTGTGGCTCATCGACCACGGCGCCACCATGATCTGGCACCACAACTGGCCCACCGCCGAGAGCGCCGCGGCCAAGCCGTACAACGCCTCCGACCATGTCCTGGCCCCCGTCGGCCCGGACATCGCGGCGGCCGCCGCCGCGCTCGCGCCCCTGGTGACCCGGGACCTGCTCGAGGAGGTCGTCGCGGACGTGCCCGACGAGTGGCTGGTCGACGAGCCGGGCTTCGACTCCACCGACGCGGTGCGCCGCGCCTACGTGGAGGTGCTGCTGCCGCGCGCGGCCACGATCCACGAGAGGATCTCGATGGAGGCCGAGGTGAAGGCGCCCTCCAAGCCGCCCGGGTGGCTGACCGACCATCTGACCGAATGGCCCCACAAGACCAAGAAGAAGAGCGACAGCGAGTGACCAAGCGGGACGTGTTCGAGTACGCGCTGGTGCGCGTGGTGCCCCGGATGGAGCGCGGCGAGTGCTTCAACGCCGGCGTGATCGTCTACTGCCGGGCGCGCTCGTACGTGGCCGCGCGCACCCACCTGGACGAGGCCAAGCTCCTCGTCCTGGACCCGGAGGCCGACGTGGCCGGCGTACGCGCCGCCCTGCACGGGGTCGAGGGCGTGTGCACCGGCGGCGAGTGGGCCGGGCAGGCGGCGGGCGACGACGCGGGCCGCAGGTTCCGCTGGCTGATCGCCCCGCGCAGCACGGTGGTGCAGCCCGGGCCGGTGCACACCGGGCTGACGGCCGACCCGGAGGCCGAGGTGGAACGGCTGCTGGACCTGCTGGTGCGCTGATCCGTACGGCCGCCGCACGACGCTTTCCACGGTGGCCTCCGTGACGTGAGGAGCCTTGGGGCCGGGTGCCGTTGACACCGGGTGCCAGGGCTCCTAGCGTCTCCTCAGCTGAAGCTACTAAGCGGTTGCTCACCCATGAGGAGCCGCTGAGGATTCCGAGCGCGAGGAGATCCACCATGTCCACCACCGAGCAGCGCGTCGCGATCGTGACCGGGGCGGCCCGGGGCATCGGCGCGGCCACCGCCGTGCGTCTGGCCGCCGAAGGCCGGGCGGTCGCCGTGCTCGACCTCGACGAGGCGGCCTGCAAGGACACCGTCGAGGCGATCACCGCGGCCGGCGGCAAGGCCCTGGCGGTCGGCTGCGACGTCTCCGACGCGGCGCAGGTGGAGGCGGCCGTCGAGCGCGTCGCGAGCACCCTGGGCGCCCCGACCATCCTGGTCAACAACGCGGGTGTGCTGCGCGACAACCTGCTCTTCAAGATGAGCGAGAACGACTGGGACACCGTCATGAACGTCCACCTGCGCGGTGCGTTCCTGATGTCGAAGGCCTGTCAGAAGCACATGGTGGAGGCCAAGTTCGGCCGCATCGTCAACCTCTCCAGCAGCTCGGCGCTGGGCAACCGGGGCCAGGTCAACTACTCCGCGGCCAAGGCCGGTCTGCAGGGCTTCACCAAGACCCTGGCCATCGAGCTCGGCAAGTTCGGCGTCACCGCCAACGCCGTGGCCCCCGGTTTCATCGTCACGGAGATGACCGCCCAGACGGCCGCCCGTGTCGGCATGGGCTTCGAGGACTTCCAGGCCGCCGCGGCCACCCAGATCCCCGTCCAGCGCGTCGGCCGCCCGGACGACATCGCCAACGCGATCGCCTTCTTCACGGGCGAGGCCGCCGGCTTCGTCTCCGGCCAGGTCATGTACGTGGCCGGCGGCCCGCTCAACTGACGAGAGGCAGGGCGCAGGCTCATGACGAACAGCAGCACGAACGCGGCGGACAGCGGCAAGGTCGCACTGATCACCGGTGCGAGCCGGGGCATCGGCTACGGCATCGCCGAGGCGCTCGTCGCGCGCGGCGACCGGGTGTGCATCACCGGGCGCAACGAGGACGCCCTCAAGGAGGCCGTCGAGGCGCTCGGCGCGGACCGGGTGATCGGGGTCGCCGGCAAGGCGCACGACGAGGCCCACCAGGCGGTCGCGGTCGAGCGGACGATGGAGGCCTTCGGGCGGGTCGACTTCTTGATCAACAATGCGGGCACCAATCCGGTCTTCGGTCCCATCGCCGACCTGGACCTCGGGGTCGCGCGCAAGGTCTTCGAGACCAATGTGATCTCGGCGCTCGGCTTCGCCCAGCGGACCTGGCACGCCTGGCAGAAGGACAACGGCGGTGCGATCGTGAACATCGCGTCCATCGCCGGAGTCTCCGCCTCGCCCTTCATCGGCGCGTACGGGATGAGCAAGGCCGCCATGGTCAACCTCACCCTCCAGCTCGCGCACGAGATGGCGCCCGGGGTCCGCGTGAACGCGATCGCGCCCGCGGTGGTCAAGACGAAGTTCGCCCAGGCGCTCTACGAGGGCCGGGAGCAGGAGGCCTCGGCGGCCTACCCGCTCGGCCGGCTCGGGCTCCCGGAGGACATCGGCGGGGCTGCGGCTTTTCTTACATCTGCACAAGCGGAATGGATCACTGGGCAAACTCTGGTCGTTGACGGAGGAATGTTCCTCAATGCCGGAGTCCACTGATCGATAATCGGACGCATTTGCCTCCTCGGGGGAGGCAAATGCGTACCTAATATGCACGAAATCGGTCAAGTGTCACATGAAACCTGCCCATTGGATTTGTGAGGCACTGCGGTAGGGTCTGCCGCACCCCTGGCTGATCGAGGAGCGTGCACGTGTTCATCCGGACCAGATGCCTGCAGATCACTGCGGCCCTTGCGTCCATATCCCTGCTCGCCGGATGCGGTCTGCTTTCGGACGACAGCAGTGACGCCGCGAAGAGGATCGTCGTCGGCACGACGAGCGCCCCGAGCACCCTCGATCCCGCCGCCGCCTGGGACGGCTCCTGGGAGCTGTACCGGAACGTCTACCAGACCCTGCTGGCGTTCCCCACGGGCTCCACCAAGCCCCAGCCCGACGCCGCCCAGAACTGCGAGTTCACCGACGCGGCGAACGAGTCGTACCGGTGCACCCTGAAGAAGGGCCTGAAGTTCTCCAACGGCGAGGCGCTCGACGCCAAGGCAGTCAAGCACTCGCTCGACCGGATCCGGACGATCAACTCCCAGACCGGCCCGCAGGGCCTGTTCGGCAGCCTGGACAAGATCGAGACCCCGGACGCGCTGACGGTCGTCTTCCACCTGAAGACCCCGGACGCCACCTTCCCCTTCGTCCTCGGCTCGCCGGCCGCCTCGCTGGTCGCCCCGAAGGACTACCCGGCCGACAAGGTGCGGGAGGACGGCAAGGTCACCGGCTCCGGCCCGTTCGTGCTCGACTCCTACAAGGAGGGCAGCGAGGCGGTCCTCGGCAAGAACGGGACCTACAACGGCTTCGCGAACCGGCGTAACGACGGGGTGACCATCCGCTACTTCGCGGACTCCACCAAGATGGTCGCCGCGCTCAAGGACAAGGAGATCGACGCCACGTACCGCGGTCTGTCGGCCCCGGAGATCAAGGACCTGCAGACCCCCGCCGCGCACGCGCTGGGCGTCCAGGTCGTCGAGAACGTCGGCGCCGAGATCCGCTACCTGGTCTTCAACCCCAAGGACCCGCAGGTCGCCAAGCTGCCGGTGCGCCAGGCCATCGCCCAGGTCATCGACCGCGGCGCGATCGTCTCCAAGGTCTACCAGGGCACCGCCGAGCCGCTGTACTCGATGGTCCCCAAGGGGGTCGTGGGCCACAAGACGCCGTTCTACGACAAGTACGGCCAGGGGGACGTCAAGAAGGCCCAGAAGATCCTCAAGGACGCCGGGATCACCACGCCGGTGGAGCTGACCTTCTGGTACACCACCGACCGCTACGGCGCCTCCACGGCCGACGAGTTCACCGAGCTCAAGCGCCAGCTGGACGAGAGCAACCTCTTCAAGGTCACCCTGCGGGGCCAGCCCTGGAAGGTGTTCCAGGTCGGCTACAAGAACGGCGAGTACCCGGTCTTCGGCCGCGGCTGGTTCCCCGACTTCCCGGACCCGGACAACTTCATCGCGCCGTTCGTCGGCAAGGACAACGCGGTCGGAACCCCGTACGAGCCCGCCGAGATCCTCACCGACCTGCTGCCCAAGTCCCGCCGCGAGAGCGACCGCGCGGCCGGTGTCCGCGAGTTCGAGCAGGCCCAGCAGATCTTCGCCGAGGACGTCCGGCTCCTGCCGCTGTGGCAGGGCAAGCTGTACGTCGCCGCCCGTGAGGACATCGCCGGCGCCGAGCGGGCGCTCGACCCGCAGACCGTCTTCCAGATGTGGGAGCTGTACCGCAAGACCAGCTGGTAGCCCCTGCCGCGGGCGCCCCCGGGCGCCCGCGGATGAGGCGTTGTCAGTGCCCCCCGGTAGGTTCTGAGCTGTTGCACCACGCAGTTGCACGAACTTGTACCGGAGGTTGTAGACGTGACCCAGATGCTGCCCGAGTCCTGGCTCCCCGTCCTCGGCGACGAGCTGGACCAGCCCTACTTCAAAGAGCTCACCGAGTTCGTCGAGAAGGAGCGGGCGAACGGGCCGGTCTACCCGCCCCGCGAGCAGGTCTTCGCTGCCCTGGAGGCCACTCCCTTCGACAAGGTGAAGGTCCTCGTCCTCGGCCAGGACCCCTACCACGGCGCCGGCCAGGGCCACGGCCTGTGCTTCTCCGTGCAGCCCGGGGTCAAGACCCCGCCCTCGCTGCGCAACATCTACAAGGAGATGCACGCGGAGCTGGGCACGCCCGTCCCGGACAACGGGTACCTGATGCCGTGGGCCGAGCAGGGCGTCCTGCTGCTCAACGCGGTGCTCACCGTCCGCGAGGCCGAGCCCAACTCGCACAAGGGCAAGGGCTGGGAGAAGTTCACCGACGCCGTGATCCGCGCGGTGGCCGACCGCCCCGACCCGGCCGTCTTCGTGCTGTGGGGCGCCTACGCGCAGAAGAAGCTCCCGCTCATCGACGAGGAGCGGCACGCGGTCGTCAAGGGCGCCCACCCCTCCCCGCTGTCGGCGAAGAAGTTCTTCGGCTCCCGGCCCTTCACGCAGATCAACGAGGCCGTCGCGGCGCAGGGCCATGAGCCGATCGACTGGCGGATCCCGGACCTGGGCTGACGCCCCACCGCGCCTCGGCGCCATTGCCGGTGCCTGCCGTTAGCGTCGTGACGAACCAGGCCGGAGCAGGTCTGGCCGAGCAAGCCGGAGGCCGCCGTGACGGAGCAGCAGGAGGCGTCGGAGGACGCCGTCATGACCAGGATCGGCCAGGCCGTCATCCTGCTGCACGCCGGTGACCGCGAGGAGGCCCGCAACCGCCTCGGCGAGATCTGGAACGAGATCGGCGAGGACGGCGACTGCCTCCACCGGTGCACGCTCGCGCACTACATGGCCGACGCCCAGGACGACCCCGCCGACGAGCTGGCCTGGGACCTGCGGGCCCTGACCGCCGCCGACGGGCTGGGCAGGGGGCAGCGGGACGGGCTGCCCGCGCAGCACGAGCCGCACCCCGCCGTGCGCGTGTTCTACCCGTCCCTGCACCTCAGCCTGGCCGCCGACTACGTCAAGCTCCGGCGGCCGGAGGCGGCGCGGGTCCACCTGGCCCGGGCGCGGGCCGCCACCGGGGCCCTGGCCGACGACGGGTACGGGAACGGCGTACGGGCCGCCATCGCCCGGCTGGAGCGGCGGCTGGCCGCGGAACCGGACAGGGGGCCCCGGCCGTTTCCGGAGCAGCACCCGTAGCGCGCTCAGCCGCCGTGGACGCCCGCGCAGATACGGGCCTCCGGGCTGTCCGGGTGCCAGCGGCCGTGCCGGCGGCCCAGCGCGCACACGTCGGCGGGCCGGACCGGCAGCTCCTTCACCAGCTCGCGCGGCACCTGCGCGTCCGGCCCCGACGGGCCCGTACGGCCCCCCTTGCCCGCTGAGGGGCGTGCGGCGGGCCGGTGCGGCTCCGGGATGTCCGGAACCGGCGGTACGGCCTGTGAGGGCCCCTCGGGCGCCGTGCCCGCCGCACCCGATGCACCCGTCGTGCCTGCCGGGAGCGCCGCGCTGCGGGGCGCCGCCTGCCGGCTCCCCGCGGAGGCCGCCGGCTGCGCGGAGTGCCCCGGTACGGCCTTCAGCGCCTCCAGGGCGGGCGCCTGGACCGCCACCGGCGCGGCCCCCGGTCCGCCGCGAGGCTCGTACTGCGGCGGCGCCCCCCTCGTGCCGGGGGCGGCCGCCGGCTGCATCGGGGCGGGGGTCACATTCACGCAGCCGGAGACGGCCGAGACGGCACAGGCGACTCCGAGCAGCAGCTTTGTCGTGGTTCGCGTTGGATGCACTCGCGCAACTCTGCTGTGCGAGGACCCCGTTGCGAAAACCCGGAGCCGATATTGACCCCGCACGGGTGACGGACATCCGCCGGACACCGGCCCGGCACCCGCTCGCGCCGGACGCCTCAGTCGCCCGTGGCGCCGTCGATCTGCTCGCGCAGCAGGTCGGCGTGCCCGTTGTGGCGCGCGTACTCCTCGATCATGTGCGTGTAGACCCAGCGGAGGCTGAACGTCTCGCCGCGGTGGTGGCTCCCGGGATCCGACAGCAGGTCCAGCGAACGGCCCGCCGCGGCCCGGCGCGCCAGCTCGACCTCGGTCTGCCAGGTCTGCTCGGCCTCGGCCCCGGTGTCCCCCGCGCCGAACTGGAAGTCCCCGTCCGGGTTCTCCCGCGTGCAGTACAGCTCGGGGAGGTCCTCGCCCAGCATGATCTCCCGGAACCAGTACCGCTCCACCTCCGCCATGTGCCGTACGAGGCCCAGCAGGCTCAGTTCGGAGGGGGCGAGCGCGGCGCGGCGCAGCTGCTCGTCCCCGAGCCCCTCGCACTTCCAGGCGAGGGTGGCGCGGTGGTAGTCGAGCCAGCCGTCCAGCATCTCCCGCTCGCTCGCGGTGGTGGAGGGCTCGGTGCGGTGGGATCCGGTGGTGGTGGTCATGACCCACATCCTCGGCGAACGCGGGCCCCGCCACCAAGGATTAAGCTGCGGAAGTCCAGCACGGATCAACCTGGAGGTTCCCGGTGAAGGTCGGCGTCATCGGACTCGGCGACATCGCCCAGAAGGCGTACCTGCCCGTCCTCACGGTCCGCCCGGGCGTCGAGCTGCACCTGCAGACCCGTACCCCGGCCACGCTGGAGCGGATCGGGGAGATGCACCACATCCCGGCCGCACGCCGGCACACCGACCTCGACGGACTGCTGGCCGAAGGCCTCGACGCGGCATTCGTGCACGCCCCGACGGCCGTTCACCCCGAGATCGTGACACGGCTGCTCGAAGCGGACGTGCCGACGTACGTGGACAAGCCGCTCGCCTACGAGCTCGCGCGATCGCGGCGGCTGGTCGAACTGGCCGAGGAGCGAGGGGTGTCGCTCGCCGTCGGCTTCAACCGCCGCCACGCGCCCGGCTACGTGCAGTGCGCCGACCACCCGCGCGACCTGATCGTCATGCAGAAGAACCGGATCGGGCTGCCCGAGGACCCCCGAACCTTCGTCCTCGACGACTTCATCCACGTCATCGACACCCTGCGCTTCCTGCTGCCCGGCGAGACCGACCACATCGACGTCCGGGCCCAGGTGCGCGACGGGCTGATGCACCAGGTCGTCCTGCAGCTGTCGGGCGCCGGCTTCACCGCGCTCGGCATCATGAACCGGCTGTCCGGCTCCAACGAGGAGATCCTCGAGGTGTCCGGGCAGGAAACCAAGCGGCAGGTCGTCAACCTCGCCGAGATCATCGACCACCGGGGCCAGCCGACCGTGCGGCGCCGCGGGGACTGGGTGCCGGTCGCCCGCCAGCGCGGCATCGAGCAGGCCGTGGACGCGTTCCTGGAGTCCGTCGCCGCGGGCAGGACGGTCGGTGCCCGCGACGCGCTGCTCACCCACGAGCTGTGCGAGCAGGTGGTGTCGTCGGCTCTGGAGCAGGCTTCCTGAGCCCGAGCGACCGGGCGCCCTCGAGCGTGCAGTACGCCGCCAGCAGCGCGAGGGCGGCCCCCACGGGCCAGTCCCCGAAGCGGACGTAGAACGTCGTGCCGCGGGCGAGCGGGACGTCGTACACCTGCGCCGCACGCGCGGAGGTCGCCAGCGCCGGACCGATCCGCTCGCCCGAGGGGCCGTGCACCTCGCTGATCCCGGTGAGGGTGGCGTGCACCACGGGGCGGCCGTTCTCGGCGGCGCGCACGGCGGCGAGCGAGGCGTGCTGCGCCGGCGCCCAGCTGTGCTGGAAGCTCGAGGTGGCCGACTGGGCGATCAGCAGGGCGGCCCCGTCGCGGGTCAGGCGGCGGCTCATGTCGGGGAAGGCCGACTCGAAGCAGACCAGCGGGCCGAACCGCACACCGGGCCGCCCCGGCAGGCCCATCAGCACCGGGTGCTCCCCGCGCCGGCGGTCCTCGCCGGCGGCCTTGCCGACCGATGTGGCCCAGCCGAGCAGGGACCGGGCCGGTACGTACTCGCCGAAGGGGACCAGGCGCATCTTGTCGTACCGGTCGCCGGTCGGCCCGCGGGGGCCGACGAGGACGGAGCTCTTGTAGATGCCGCCGTCGGGCAGCGCGGCCGCCGTGGCGACCGGCGTCGCAGCCGGGCCCGGCGGTCGCCGGGCGTCGACGTTGACCAGCAGCGGGGCGCCGACCTCGGCGGAGAGCGAAGCGAGGCGCCGGGCCAGGTCCGGACGCGCCGCCAGGTCCGCCCCGACGCTGCTCTCGCCCCACACCACCAGGTCCACCGGCTGCCCGGCCAGCGTCCGTGTCAGCCGCTCCCCGGCGGCGAACCGGACGTCGGTGCTGTCCGGGCCGTCCGCCACCAGGCCCGGCTGTACGACGGCCACGCGGAGCGTGCCCGACACCTCGGGCCGCGGCACCCACAGCCACACCACCCCGGTCAGCACCGCGCACCCCGTCATCCCGGCCACCGCCGGGACCCGGGCGCCCGGCACCGCGATGAGCAGCACCAGCCCGCAGTTCACCGCCACCACCAGCAGGCTCACCAGCCACACCCCGCCCACCGAGGCGAGCCGCAGTGCGGGCGCCACCTGCCACTGGCTCGCCCCCAGCAGCCCCCACGGCCCGCCGAGCCCCTGCCAGGACCGGGCCAGCTCCGCCAGCAGCCAGGCCGCCGGTACGAGGAACAGCGCGGCCGTCGCCCGGCCCGGATCCGGGACCCCGCCGAGGAACTCCCTCACCAGCAGGGCCCAGGGGATCCAGAGCAGCCCCAGCAGGGCCGCCACCAGCAGCAGGAACACGTGCAGGCTGGGCAGCAGCCAGTGGTGCACGGCGACGATGAACCCGGCGCCGCCGAGCCAGCCTTCCAGGGCGGCGCGCCGCCCCGTCGGCGCCGACCTCAGCAGCAGCATCCAGGGCACGAGGGCGACGTACGCGAACCACCAGAGCGACGGGGCGGGGAAGGCGAGGCAGGCCAGCGCCCCGGCGGCGACCGCGGCCGCCGCACGCCAGCACCGGGTCCGCTTCGAGAGCATGACGCGCCTCCGCTTCCAGTGTGGAACAGGGCCGCCCGGGCGGCCGTTCGAGCAGGGTCCGGAGACGGTCTACGCGGACACGTGCCGCCATTTCTCGTGCACGGTGACGCGGGTGAGGCGCCAGCCGTCGCGGGCGGTACGGGCGAGAGCGAAGGTGTAGCGGCCGGCGGCGACGAAGTTCGGCGCGGTGACCGACCCGTCGAACTCCTCGCCGGCCAGCCGCATCGGGTTGAGGAAGTCGGCGCGCACCTCGGCCCGGTCGCCGGGGGAGCCGCCGAGGTACTCCAGCCGGATCAGCCGGTTGACGATGAGGTGCTGGCGCACCGGGAACAGCTTCATGGTCTGCGCGAGCCAGTCCGCGACCTCGGCGGCCGGGCCCTCGATCCCGCCCGCCGAGCCGTAGTCGGCCCGTCCGGTGGGAGTGAACAGCGCGCGGTACGCCGTCCAGTCGCCGTCGTCCACGGCCACCGCGTAGCCCGTGACCACCTCGTCGATCGCCAGCCGGTCCATGACCGTGGCGAGGTCCACACGCTGCGTCATCGGGTCAGTGTGGGGGCGCGGGGCGGCGAGGCCAAGGGGCGTGCGCGCACCGGATCTCCGCGCAGGCGATCAATGACCGGAATGCGCCTCCCGCTGCCGGACCACGACGAGGAACGCGTCTGTGGCCAGGTCCATCACCACCTCGGCCGGCACGCCCTCGCGCATCCGCTCGGCGGCGTACTCCTCGGCGGGCCAGCTTCCCCTCGGACTTCCGGCCGGAAACCGCTCCAGCACCACTCGACCCATGGGACACCCCCTGCTGCTTGCCTTCCGGTCTCTTCAGGTCTCTTCAGGCACAACGACGCGGAGGCCGCCCGGGAACGTTCCCGAGCGGCCTCCGGTTCACGCGAAGCGGTGAGCGGCGGCGGTGTCAGCCGGCCGACTCGGCGGCGAAGGGGCTGAGCACGCCCATGCCGATCAGTACGAACAGTGCGATGCCCAGGGCGATCCGGTAGACGACGAAGGGCATGAAGCTCTTGCTGGAGATGAACTTCATGAACCACGCGATGACGGCGTAGCCCACGAAGAACGCGATGACCGTGGCGAAGATCGTCGGCCCCCAGGTGATGTGACCCGGGCTCTCGATCACGTCCTTGATCTCGAACGCGCCCGAGGCCAGCACGGCCGGGATGGCGAGGAGGAACGAATAGCGGGCGGCCGCCTCGCGCGTGAAGCCCAGCAGCAGACCGCCGGAGATCGTCGCACCGGAGCGGGAGACGCCCGGGATCAGGGCCATGGCCTGGCAGAGACCGAAGATCAGGCCGTCCTTGACGCCGAGCTCCTTGAGCGTCTTGCGCTCGCGGATGGCGCGGTGCCGGCCACCCTCCTCGTCGCGGGCGGCCAGCCGGTCCGCGATGCCGAGCACGACGCCCATGACGATCAGGGTGGTGGCGGTCAGCCGGAGGTCGCGGGCCGGGCCCGTGATCTGGTCCTTGAACGCGATGCCGAGGACACCGATCGGGATCGACCCGACGATCACCAGCCACCCCATCTTGGCGTCCTGCTCCGAGCGCAGCGCCTTCGTGAACAGCGAGCGGAACCAGGTGGAGATGATCCGCGCGATGTCCTTGCGGAAGTAGATCAGCACGGCGGCCTCGGTGCCGATCTGCGTGATCGCGGTGAAGGCCGCGCCCGGGTCCTGCCAGCCGGCGAATGCCGCGGTCAGCCGGAGGTGGGCGCTGGAGGAGATCGGGAGGAACTCCGTAAGCCCCTGGACGAGACCGAGGATTAGGGATTCGAACCAGCTCATGTCGGGGTGCGCTCGTCCTTGTGATCGTCGGGCAGTTCGGGTCCGATGCTAGGGCCCGTGGGGAGCGGCACTGACCACAGGGGGGTGCTGGGGTACATGATCGTACGTTTCGCACGCCGGTACGGGCACCAGCCGGCGCCGTGCCCGCCACCCGACGACCGCGGCCGCCACCGCCGAGACGGCGATGAAGCCGAAGGAGGCGAGGAAGGCGGGGGAGTCCGGCGAGGAGGCGCTCGCGCCCGCGACCACGTACGCGGCGGTGTTCGGGACGACGCCGATCGCCGTCGCGAGGAGGAAGGGGAGCCAGCCGCAGCGGGACACGGCGGCGCAGTAGTTGGCGACCGCGAACGGCAGCCCGGGGAAGATGCGGACCGCCAGCATCGAGCGGAAGCCGTGCCGGGCCAGCTGGTCGTCGGCCGCCCGCAGCCAGCGGCCGCGCAGCAGCGGCCGTACGGCGTCCCGGCCCATCAGCCGGCCCAGCCCGAAGGAGATCCCGGCGCCGATGACGGAGCCGCCGACCGCCGCGACCAGGCCGAACGGGATGCCGAAGACGGCCCCCGCCGCCAGGTTGAGCAGCGGGCGCGGCACCAGGGCCGCCGTGGCCACCCCGTACGCGGCCGCGAACAGCAGGACCGCGGCGCCCACCGGCAGACCCGGGGGCCAGCCCTCCGACAGGATGCGCTGGGGCTCGTACACCACGACGCACACGCCGGCCGCCAGCAGCAGCACGACGAGCAGCGACAGCCGGGTCCACGGCGCGAGGAGGAGGGACATCCCGGGAGACTAGCCGACCGGTGTGACGTCGCGCCGTAATCTGGGCCTCATGCGGCCGAACGACCAGCGCCCCCCGAAGGTCCCGCGCAGCGCCCTGGCGGACACCCTCCTCGACCGCCTCACCACCACGTACGGAGCGGCCGCCGACCAGGCCGAGGCCCGGTCCATGGCCGCGTACATGAAGGACGTCGCGCCCTTCCTCGGCCTGCGCACCCCGCTGCGGCGCGAGCTGTCGAGAGCCGTGACCGCGCAGACCCCGAAGCCGGCGGAGGCGGACGTGGCGGCGCTCGTGCTGCGGTGCTGGGAACTGCCGGAGCGCGAGTACCACTACTTCGCCGTGGACTATCTGCGCTGGCACGTCGGGGTGTGCTCCTCCGGGTTCCTGCCGGTGGTCCGGCAGCTGATCGTCACCGTCCCGTGGTGGGACACCGTGGACCACCTCGCGGCCCACGCGGTCGGCCCGCTCGTGGCCGCCGACCGGGCGCTCACGGCCGTGACGGACGAGTGGATCGGGGACGAGGACCTCTGGCTCGCCCGCACCGCCCTCCTCCACCAGCTGCGCTACAAGTCCGCGACGGACACCGGGCGTCTGTTCGGCTACTGCCGCCGCCAGTGCGGCCACCCGGACTTCTTCATCCGCAAGGCCATCGGCTGGGCGCTGCGCGAGTACGCGAAGACGGACCCGGCGGCGGTGCGCGCCTTCGTCGAGGCGGAGCGGGCCTCGCTCTCCCCGCTCTCCGTGCGCGAGGCGCTCAAGAACCTGTAGGGGGTGTCCGGCGGATCGCGGCCGGGCCCGGGTCCGCCGAACACCCCCCGTCCGCGCGGTAATTCGTTCGACGTGCCCGGGCCGGTCCGGCAGGATCGGGGGCATGTCCCGGTACGCCTTCCCCGCAGCGCCGTCCGCAGTCGCGGACGCGCCGAAGGCTGCCGCTTTCCTCTTCGAGGCAACTGCCTTCGCCGCATTCGACGGCGCACGAAGCTGACCCTTCCCGGACAGTCCGGCGGACCCCGCAGGGGGAGGGTCGGCTCGGCCTCCGGGGTCCCGTCGCAGTTTCGGATCATCGAATCAACGGGAAAAGACATCATGGCCAAGACGGCCTTCGTGCGCACCAAGCCGCACCTCAACATCGGCACCATGGGTCACGTCGACCACGGCAAGACCACCCTCACCGCCGCCATCACGAAAGTCCTGGCCGAGCGCGGCGGCGCCTCCTTCGTGCCGTTCGACCGGATCGACCGGGCCCCGGAGGAGGCCCGGCGCGGCATCACCATCAACCTCACGCACGTCGAGTACGAGACCGACACCCGGCACTACGCCCACGTGGACATGCCCGGGCACGCCGACTACGTCAAGAACATGGTCACCGGCGCCGCGCAGCTCGACGGGGCGATCCTCGTCGTCTCCGCGCTCGAGGGGGTCATGCCACAGACCGCCGAGCACGTGCTCCTCGCCCGGCAAGTCGGGGTCGACCACATCGTCGTCGCGCTCAACAAGGCCGACGCCGGGGACCCCGAGCTCACCGACCTGGTCGAGCTCGAGGTCCGCGAGCTGCTCACCGCCAACGGGTACGGCGGGGACGGTGCGCCGGTCGTACGGGTCTCCGGACTCGGTGCGCTGGAGGGCGACCCCCGCTGGACCGGGGCGATCGAGGCGCTGCTCGACGCCGTGGACACGTACGTGCCGATGCCCGTGCGGTACACGGACGCGCCGTTCCTGCTGCCCGTCGAGAACGTCCTGACCATCACCGGACGCGGAACGGTCGTGACCGGCGCCGTCGAGCGCGGCAGCGTCCGCACGGGAGACCGGGTGAGCGTCCTCGGCGGCGACGGCGAGCCCGTCGAGACCGTGGTGACGGGCCTGGAGACCTTCGGCAAGCCGATGGAGTCCGCCGAGGCCGGGGACAACGTCGCGCTGCTGCTGCGCGGGGTGCCCCGGGACGGAGTGCGCCGCGGGCAGGTGGTCGCCGCGCCCGGGAGCGTCGTGCCCAGGCGCCGTTTCACCGCGCAGGTGTACGTGCTGTCCGCGCGGGAGGGCGGGCGTACGACACCGGTGGCGTCCGGGTACCGGCCGCAGTTCTACATCCGCACCGCCGACGTGGTGGGGGACGTGGACCTCGGCGCGGCGGGGGTGGCCCGGCCGGGCGAGACGGTCGCGATGACCGTCGAGCTCGGACGGGACGTTCCGCTGGAGGCGGGGCTCGGCTTCGCCATCCGTGAGGGCGGACGGACCGTCGGCGCCGGGACGGTCACGGCCGTCCTCGACTGAACCGCCGCCCGCAGCGGCGTCGGCGTCCCGACGCCCCTGCCGTGGTGGCGGCGGTCCGGTTGCGCCAGACTGCCGTCACCACGGGGGCGCGAAGAAGGGCGGGCGGGGATGGACGGCGGCGGTACGGCACTGGTGCTGGGCGGCGGAGGACTCACCGGCATCGGCTGGGAGTCCGGGATCCTGTACGGCCTCGCGCAGGCGGGCGTGGACCTGGCCGCCGCCGACCTCGTCGTCGGCACCTCGGCCGGCTCGGTGGTGGGCGCCCAGCTCACCTCCGGGCTGCTCACCCCGCAGGAGCTGTACGAGCGCCAGCTCGGCGACCCCGCCGGAGAGGCCGTCGCCCGGTTCGGTACGGGACTCCTCGCGCGGTACGCCGTCGCGATGGTGCGCTCGCGGGACCCGGAGGGCTACCGCAGGCGGGTCGGCGCCCTCGCGCTGGCCGCCGACACCGGCGGGGAGGCGGAGCGGCGCAAGGTACTGGAGGCCCGGCTCGTCTCGCACGAGTGGCCCGAGCGCAGGCTGGTGGTCACCGCCGTCGACGCGCTCACCGGCGAGCTGGCGGCCTTCGACCGGGAGAGCGGGGCCGGGCTGGTCGACGCGGTCTCGGCGAGCTGCGCGGTGCCCGGGGTGTGGCCGCCGGTCACCGTGGGCGGGCGCAGGTTCATCGACGGCGGGATCCGGTCGGCGACCAACGCCGACCTGGCCTCCGGCTGTGCGCGGGTGGTGATCCTCGCGCCGCTGGCGCTCGGATCCGGGCTCGTCCCCTCGCCGGCCGCCCAGGCGGCGCGGCTGCGGGAGGCGGGGGCGCAGGTGCTGCTGATCACCCCGTCCGCGCAGGCCCGCAAGGCCTTCGGGCGCAACGTCCTGGACCCGGCGCGGCGGGCCCCGGCGGCGCGCGCCGGGCTCGCGCAGGCGGCGGAGCACGCGGCCGAGGCGGCGGCCGTCTGGGCGGCCTGAGGTACTGCCTGCCGGACAATGGTGCGGTGAGCGACGAACAGATCCCGGTCGTCCGGGACGTGGGCCAGGGCACCGCCAAGCTGATGCCGGACGTGGACCGGGAGCGGGCCTGGCTGCTGACGGTCGACGGCGCACCGCAGTCGTACGTGGACCTCGACCATCCCGAGTACCTGGAGTTCGAGTACGTACGCCGGCTCGCGCACGTCCTGGACTGCGTGGCGCAGCCCGGGACCGCGCTGGACGTGCTGCACCTCGGCGGCGGCGCGCTGACGCTGCCGCGGTACGCGGCGGCGACCCGTCCGGGCTCCCGACAGGAGGTGGTGGAGTTCGACGCCGCTCTGGTGGAGCTGGTCGCGGAGCACCTGCCGCTGCCGGCCGGGTCGGGCGTCACGGTGCACGCCGCCGATGCCCGGGCCTGGCTGGAGGGCGCGGCCGCCGACAGCGCGGACCTCCTGGTCGCCGACGTGTTCGGCGGCTCGCGGGTGCCGGCGCAGCTGACTTCCGTGGAGTACGCGCGGGAGGCCGCCCGGGTGCTGCGGCCGGGCGGGGTCTACGCGGCCAACCTGGCGGACGGGGCGCCGTTCGGGTTCCTGCGGGCCCAGCTCGCCAATTTCGGCGCGGTGTTCGGGGAGCTCGCGCTCGTCGCGGAGCCGGGCGTGCTGCGCGGGCGGCGGTTCGGGAACGCGGTGCTGCTCGCCTCGGACGCGGAGCTGCCGGTGGCCGCGCTGGCGCGGCTGTGCGCGGCGGACGCGTTTCCCGCGCGGGTCGAGGCGGGGGCGGCCCTGGCCCGGTTCATGAAGGGGGCGTCGCCGGTGGGGGACTCGGACGCCGTTGCCTCGCCGGAGCCGCCGGAGGGCGCGTTCAGCCTGGGCTGATCTTGGTGGCCGCGGCCGCCGGGTCGGATGCCGCGGCGGCCGGGACCGAGGAGGCCTTCGGGGGCGAGGGCTTGCGGGTCAGGCGGCGCACGTCCGGGACGAAGAGGACGGCCGCGGTGCCCAGCACGACCAGCGAGGCGCAGCCCCACAGGGCCCAGGTGCGGCCGAAGGCCGACTCGACCGGGCCGGCCACGGCGGTGGCCAGCGGGAGCATCGACACCGAACCGAACCAGTCGTACGCGGAGACCCGGGAGAACTTCTCCTCGGGGATCTCCTGGTGCATGGTCGTCATCCAGTTCACGCCGAACACCTCGATGGCCGTGCCGCTGACGAACATCACCGCGCACAGGCCCCACACCGGCAGCGGGACCGCCAGACCCGCCGACGGCAGCGCCAGCGGGAACACGCACAGGGTGCCGACCAGCAGCAGCCGGCGCGGTTTCCACACCATCATCAGGACGGCCCCGGCGATGGTGCCGATGCCGAAGAAGCCCAGTGCCAGGCCCCAGGGGGCGGGCCCGCCCAGCTGGTCGCGGGCGACGAGCGGGCCGTAGACCGCCTCGGCCGCGCCGACGACGGCGACGACCACGGAGAACTGGAGCACGATGCTCCACAGCCAGGGCCGGGTCCGGAACTCCACCCAGCCCTCGCGCAGGTCCGCCAGCAGGCCGCCCCCGCCGGCCCGGTCGGGGACGTGACTGACGTCGAGGAAGGCGCGGAGGGCTCCGGCCAGCGCGAACGCGGCGGCGTCCACCGCCAGGACCCAGCCGGGGCCGATCGCGGCGATCATGGCTCCGCCGAGGGCCGCCCCGCCGATGCCGGCGCCGTTCATCGCCATCCGGAAGAGGGCGAAGGCGCGGTTGGCGTGCTCGCCGGAGACGCTGGAGAGCAGCATGCCCTCGGCGGCCGGGTTGAAGAAGGCCGTGCCGGTACCGCACAGCGCGGTGAGCAGCATCATCTGCCACAGCTGCGGATGCCCGGTCAGGACCAGTACGGCGAAGGCCGCCTGCGAGACGCAGTTGAGGGCGTTGGCCGCGACCATCACCCGGTGCCGCGGCAGCCGGTCGGCGAGGGCGCCGCCGATGAGCAGGAAGAGGACGAGCGGGAGCGTGCGGGCCGCGGCCACGAGGCCGACGTCGCCGCCGGACCCGCCGGCCTCCAGGACGGCGAAGGCCGAGGCGATGAGGGCTCCGTGGCTGCCGAGGTTCGTCACGACCGCGGCACCCGTCAGAAGGGTGTAGTTGCGGCCTGCCCAGGCGGGCCGGCGGCGGTGGGCGGTCGTACGGGACGGGGCGGCGGGGGGAGAGCTCACCCCCGGACTATCCACGCCCCGGGCCGAGAATCCAAACGGATTGCGGCCCGGGGCGCGGGGTCGAACGGATGGTGCGAAGGGGCGGACCTGTGACGTGTGACCCGTGCGTCAGCCGTTGCTTGCGGTGCCGTTGAGGCGTACCGAGCTGAGGATCTTGTCCATCGTCTCCTGGGGGACCTCGCCCTGGACGCCCGAGGCGGCGAAGAGGACCCAGCTGGAGAAGTCACCGTTCGCGGTCTTGAAGCTGAACGCGATCGACTTGCCGTCCGAGGAGCACTTGTTCTCCTTGGGCACGCCGGTGGCCGTGGCGGTCGCCATGTGGCCCTTGAGGCCGGAGGAGGTGGTGTACTCCTTGGGCTCCGAGACCTTGACGGTGCCCTTCGGCGCCTTCTGCGCGAACGCCGCGAACGCCCAGTTGCCGGCCTCGTTCTTCACGGCCTCGGCGGTGTCCTTGGCGCCCTGGCCGCCCTTGGTGCCGGTGCCGGCGAGCTCGGTCGACTCCTCACGGCCGTCCTTGTTGGAGTCGACCTTGCACCAGTCCTCCTTGAGGAAGGCCGGCGCGGAGAAGCTGACGATCGGCTTGCCGTCGTTCTTGACCGCGTCCTCGAAGCCGGCGATGACGCCGGCGCTCGACACGTTCCACTCCGGCGGAACGTCGAAGGCGGTGCCGTACTTCGGGTTGACGACGACCTTCCAGCCCGGGATCACGGGCTTGACGTCGCCGCCGGCACGCGGGTTGGCGCCGGGCGAGGCCGGGGCGTCGGACGTGGCCGGGGCCGAGGAGGCGGCGGCGGGCTTGTTGTCCGCCTCGTCCTTCTTGTTGTCGTCCCGGGTCAGGACGAACGCGCCGGTGGCGGCCGCCACCACGACGACGGCGGCCGCCGCGACGATGGCCACGGTCTTGGTCGCGTACGGGCTGCCGCCGCCCTGCGGCGGCACGGCCTGCTGGGGCTGGCCCCACGGCTGGACCGGCGGGGGCGTCTGGTAGCCGGCCTGCGGGTATCCGTAGCCCGGCTGCTGCTGGTACGGGTTCGGCTGCTGTCCCGGCTGCGCCGGCTGCCCCTGCTGCTGGTACGGGTTCTGATGCGCGTCCTGAGGGTTCTGCTCTCCCCCGGGCGGCTGCTGCTGTCCTGGCCACATGGCCGGTAACGATAGTGGGAGTGGGTGTGGGGAGGCACGTCCGCCCCATGTGAAGGTCTGGCCAAGGGTGTCTACTCGCGGGTAACATCGCGTTCCATGAGCGCAGATCAGATGAACGTGGGCGAACTGCTCGCCGCGACGGTGCCGATGGCCCGGACCCTGAACCTCCAGTTCCTGGAGACCACCCCCGAGCGCGCGGTAGTCCGGCTGCCGGACCAGCCCGACTACCACAACCACGTGGGCGGCCCGCACGCCGGAGCCATGTTCACCCTCGCCGAGTCCGCGAGCGGCGCGATCGTCCTGGCCGCCTTCGGCGACCAGCTCTCGCGCGCCGTGCCCCTCGCCGTCAAGGCCGAGATCGGCTACAAGAAGCTCGCCAAGGGCGTCGTGACCGCCACCGCCACCCTCGGCCGCCCGGCCGCCGAGGTCGTCGCCGAACTCGACGCGGGCGGCCGCCCCGAGTTCCCGGTCACCATCGCCATCCAGCGCGAGGACGAGGCCGTGACGGGCGAGATGACCGTGGTCTGGACCCTGCGCCCGAACGCGTAGCCGACGCCGCCGGTCGAGAACCCGCCCGGGACGAGGGAGAACCCCCGTCCCGGGCGGGTTCCGTGTTTCCGGTCGGCGCCGGCGCCGGGCGCTGCCCATGCGCGGCGTGGCCGGAACGGACCGGTTCGCTCCGGGAGGCGGGGAATTGCGTCCGGCTGCGGTGGGGCGCGCAGGACGCTAGAGTCCGCGTCCGACGATCAGGAGGTGGCCGTGGCCAAGGTCGACATCAGTCTCGACGCCGAGCTCGTGGTGGAGGTGATGGTCCTCGCCGGGATCGGTTCGCCCCAGGACGCGGTGGAGGCCGTCGTACGGGACTACATCGCGCGCGGGCACCGCACCGAGGCGCGCGTCCAGGCCCAGGACGGCCCGCGCCGCGAGGCCGAAGCCCTGGAGCCGCCGCCGCAGGGCTGAACCTCGGCCCAGCGGTGGCGCGTCTGAGCCGACCCGGGAGGGCCCACGGCGCACAGTGGGCGCGGGAGCGGTCCGGCGCGGGCCGCTCCCGCCGACCGGAGCCGCAGGGAGCGCCATGAGCGAGGCCGTGTCCAGACGCTGCGCGATGCGGCTGCTCGGGGCGCTGGGGGTCGCCCTGGGCGCGGGCGGCTGCGTGGCCGCGGTGCCGCCCGGCGCGGTCCCCCGTACGGCCCCGGCGACCGCCGCAGCCACCCCGGCCGGGGCCGGGCCCGGCAGCGCCGCCCGGATCGACGCCCTCCTGGAGCGGCTCACCCTCGAGGAGAAGACGGCCCTGCTGCACGGCGGCCCGGACCCCGCCCCGCTCGGCCAGGCCGGGTACGTGCCCGGCGTACCGCGCCTCGGCATCCCCGCACTGCGGCTCGCCGACGGGCCCGCCGGGGTGCGGGTCGCCGAACCGGCCACCGCACTGCCGGCGCCCGTGATGCTGGCCTCCGCCTTCGACCCGGCGCTGGCCCGCGAGTACGGCCGGGTCATCGGCCGCGAGGGGCGGGCGCTCGGCCAGGACGTGCTGCTGTCCCCGATGGCCAACCTGATCCGCACCCCCTACGCCGGGCGGAACTTCGAGACCTTCGCCGAGGACCCGCGGCTCACGGCGGACCTCGTCGCGGAGATGGTCCGCGGCATCCAGGACGAGGGGCTCATCGCCACCGTCAAGCACTTCGCCCTGAACAACCAGGAGCAGGGCCGCGACACCGTCGACGCCGTCGCCGCCGAACAGACCCTGCACGAGACGGAGCTGCGCGGCTTCGAAGCCGCCGTGGCCGCCGGAGCCGGCGCGGTGATGGGCGCGTACAACAAGGTCAACGGCACCTACGCCTGCGAGAACAAGCCGCTGCTCGACGAACTGCTGCGCGGGCGCTGGGGGTTCGGCGGCTGGGTGATGTCCGACTGGGACGCGGCCCACAGCACCGTCGCCGCCATCGGCGCCGGCCTCGACATGGAGATGCCCGGCGGCACCCACTTCGGCGCCCCGCTCCGGGAGGCCGTGCGCGGCGGCTCCGTCCACGAGGACACCGTGGACCTCGCGGTACGCCGGATCCTGGCCACCATGGACCGCTTCGGGCTGCTGGCGGCCCGCCCGGCGGCCCGGCCCGCCCGTGACGCCGCCGCCGGGGCCCGGGTCGCCCGCCGGGTCGCCACCGCGGGTGCGGTGCTCCTGCACAACGAGCACGCCACCCTGCCGCTGACCGGCGCCGCGGCCCGCTCGATCGCCGTGATCGGACCCACCGGCCAGGTGCCCTTCGTCAGCGGCGGGGGCAGCGCGCACGTGGCCGCCGACAAGGCGCTCGCCCCGCTCGATGCGATCCGGCAGCGCGCCGGGAACGGCAGTACCGTGCGCCACGCCCTCGGCGAGGACCTGTACGGCCGGCCGCTCCCGGCGAAACTGCTCACCCCGGCCGCCGACCTCGGCGAGCGGGGCGTGGACGCCGGGCGGAGCTGGAGCCACGAGGGCGAGTTCACGCTCGCCGCGGACGACGAGTGGACGCTGCTCGTCCACTACAGCGGGAAGCGGCCGAGCGTGCGCCTGGACGGCGAGGAAATGTTCCCCGTCCGGCAGGGCGCGGCCGAGTACTTCGCCGGCGGGCTCCTCGGCAGGGCGCCCGACGGGCTCGCCGTCCGCCGCCGCACCCTCGCCCTGACGGCGGGCACCCACCGGCTCGCCGTCTTCGCCGAGGGCGGGGCCAAGGGGCAGCGGTTCCGGCTGCGGCACACCACGAAGGCGACCCGGGCCGCCGACCTCGCCGAAGCCGTGAAGACCGCCGAGCAGGCGCGCAGCGTCGTGCTGTTCGCCTACGAGGACGCCACCGAGGGCAGCGACCGGACCTCCCTGGGCCTGCCGGGCGGGCAGGCACGGCTGATCGAGGCGGTCGCCGCCGCGAACCCCCGCACCACGGTCGTGCTCAACACCTCCTCCAGCACGACCATGCCGTGGCTCTCCCGTACCGGAGCGGTCCTGCAGATGTACTACCCGGGGCAGGAGGGTGCCGCGGCCACCGCCGACATCCTCTTCGGCGACGTGGACCCGGGCGGCCGGCTCACCCAGACCTTCCCGGCCGACGAGCAGGCGACCCCGGTCGCCGGCGACCCGCTGCGCTACCCGGGGGTGGGCGGCCGGCAGGAGTACACCGAGGGCGTCCACGTCGGGCACCGCTGGTACGACGCGCAGCACGTGGCGCCGCTGTTCCCGTTCGGGCACGGGCTCTCGTACACGACGTGGGAGTACGAGAAGCTGAGCGTCCGGCCGGGGCGCGACGGGCTGCGCGTGGAGTTCACCGTCCGCAACACCGGGCGCCGCAAGGGCACCGAGGTGGCCCAGGTGTACGTCGGCCCCTCCGCGGAGCTGAAGCTCGACCAGCCGGTGCGCGCGCTGGCCGGCTACCGCAGGCTCACCCTGGAGCCGGGCGAGGCGCAGCAGGTGGTCCTCGACGTCGACGCCCGCGCGCTGTCCTCCTGGGATCCCGAACGGCACGCCTGGGTGCTGGGTTCAGGCCGTCGTGAAGTGTTCGCGGGCCGTTCCTCCCGCGAACTCCACCTGACGGCGAAGGCTGTGGTGAACAGCAGATAGGCTGCCCGTTCGGCGTGTCACAGGGGACGCGCCGCCGCGATACGGGAGGACGTACCGGTGCACATCCAGGAATGGCTGGAGACGATTCCGGCGGTCAGCATCTATCTCCTGGTGGGTCTGGTCATCGGGCTCGAAAGCCTCGGCATCCCGCTGCCGGGGGAGATCATCCTGGTCAGCTCGGCGCTGCTGGCCTCGCAGCACGGCGAGATCGACCCCGTGGTCCTGGGCGTCTGCGCGTCCACCGGGGCGATCGTCGGCGACTCGATCGGCTACGCGATCGGACGCAGGGGCGGCAAGCCGCTGCTGGACCGGCTCGGCCGCCGCTTCCCCAAGCACTTCGGGCCCGACCACGTGGCCCAGGCGGAGCGCGCCTTCGACAGGTGGGGCATGTGGGCCGTCTTCTTCGGGCGGTTCGTGGCGCTGCTGCGGATCTTCGCCGGCCCGCTGGCCGGTGTGCTGCACATGCCGTACTGGCGGTTCCTGGTCGCGAACATCCTCGGCGGCATCCTCTGGGCCGGCGGCACCACCGCCGTCATCTACTCGATCGGCATCGTCGCGGAACCCTGGCTGAAGGGCTTCTCCTGGGTCGCGCTGGTGCTGGCGCTGCTGATCGGTCTCACCGTGACGCTCGTGCTCCGCAGCCGTATGAAGAAGGCGGCTGCCGCGTCGGGGACGGCCTCGGCCGAGACGGCTGCGGCGGAGACCGCCGCAGCCGAGTAGCGGACCGCCGCGCGGCCGGACGCCCTCCGGCCGCGGGCGTACGTACGCCCTACTGCGGGGGCTGGACGGCGGCCCGGTGCTGCTTGGCCAGGTCCGCGTACATCAGGGCGTTGACCTTGATGCCCTCGCGCTCCTCGTCCGTCAGCTCGCGCCGCACCTTGGCCGGCACGCCCGCGACCAGCGAACCGGGCGGGACGACCATGCCCTGCGGGACCAGCGCCTGCGCGGCCACCAGCGATCCGGCACCGATCACCGCACCGTTCAGGACGGTCGCGCCCATGCCGATGAGGCAGTCGTCCTCGACGGTGCACCCGTGCACCACGGCGTTGTGGCCGATGGACACGCGCTCGCCGATCGAGACCGGGAACCCGGGGTCGACGTGCAGCGTGCAGTTGTCCTGCACGTTGCTGTCCGCGCCGAGCGAGATCGGGCCGCAGTCGGCGCGCAGCACCGCCGAGTACCAGATGCTCGCGCCCGCGGCCATCGTGACCTCGCCGATCACGACCGAGGTGGGTGCGGTGAAGGCCGTGGGGTCGATCTGCGGGTTCTTGCCGCCCAGGCCCGCGACGAGTGCCCGGCCCTGGTCCGCCTGATACGTCATGTTCTCTTCCTCAGTCCTGTGCCGGCCCTGTCGGGCCGTGTCTGCCGTGACCTGCCGTGTCGCCCTACGGGCACGGTAGGGCACGCGCCCCGCGCGACCGGCGATGGGGTGAAGATCACGGCGCGCTCGGGGCGCTCTGCGCGTTACGGTGGCCCGGTGCCGAAGAACCAGAACACGTTCTCATCCCTGACGGCCCTGCGCCGCAGACTCGCCAACCGCGCGGTCCACGCCGGCTGGCGCTGGATGCAGCAGGCCGGTGCGGTCACCGCGCAGACCCCCGGGCGGCTGCGCTTCGGCGCGATCGGGCACGGCACCCGCCTCGCCTTCCCCCAGGGCACGGTCTTCGGCGAGCCGTGGATCCGCCTCGGCGAGCACTGCATCATCGCCGAGCAGGTCACGCTGACCGCCGGGATGATGCCCGGCCTCGACCTCGGCACGGAGCCGGTGCTGGTCCTCGGCAACGGCGTGGTGCTCGGCCGGGACACCCACGTCATCGCCGACACCCGGATCACCATCGGGGACGACACGTTCTGCGGGCCCGGGGTCTACATCACCTCCACCAACCACAGCTACGACGATCCGCACGAGCCCGTCGGCAAGCAGTGGCCGCGCAGCGCACCGGTGGAGATAGGCCCCGGCTGCTGGCTCGGCACGGGCGCGGTGATCCTGCCGGGGGCGCGGCTGGGACGCAACGTGGTGGTGGCTGCGGGGGCCGTCGTACGCGGTGAGGTGCCGGACCACGCCGTGGTGGCCGGGGCGCCCGCGCGGATCGTGCGCCGGTGGCAGCCGGAGACGGGCTGGCAGCCGCCGCTGCGGACCCCGGCGCCCGTACCGATACCGGACGGGGTGACGCCGGAGCAGTTGCGCGCGGTGGCGCAACTGGCGGAGGCCGAGCAGCGCCCGGCCGACGCGGCCGCGGAACCCGCCTGATCCACAGGACACCCCCTAGCCGGCCGCCAGCAGGACCGTGCCGGCGAGGGCCAGGCCGGTGCCGGCCGCCTGGACGGTCCGCAGCCGTTCCTTCAGTACGGCGAAGGCGGCGAGTGCGGTGATCACGGGGTAGAGCGAGGAGAGCACGGCGGCCACGGTCACCGGACCGTGCTGGGCGGCGATGGAGTACGTGCCGTTCGCCGCGACGTCCGCGAGGCCGACGAAGGCCAGCGCAGGCAGCAGCCCCCACAGGATCCGCGGGCTCGCGCCGGCCGGGAGGGCCGGGGCGCCGCGCCGGGTCCGGGCCCACAGGGCGGTGCCGCCCGCGGCCCCGTTGGTGACCCGCTGGACGAACAGGGCGAGGAACAGACCGGCGATGCTGCCGGAGGCGTGCGCGATCAGCGTCATCACCGAGCCGAACCCGAAGGCGGCGACCAGGGTGAGCACCACCGCCCGCCGCTGTACGGGCGCACCGCGCAGCTCCGGGCCGCCCGCCAGGACGATGCCCACGACGGCCACCGCGATCCCGGCGAACCGGCCGGGCCCGGGCCGTTCGCCCAGGGCCAGCCCCGCAGCGACGGGCACGACCACCCCGAGCGAGCCGAGCGGCGAGACCACGCCCATCGGCCCGAGGGCCAGGGCCTCGTAGAAGCTGAGCATGGCGACCGGCCCGACCAGGCCCGCGGCGACCGCGAACCACAGCTGCGGCCCGGCCTCCCGCCAGGCCCCGGTGCCCAGGACGACCGCGCCGAGCGCGACGGCGGCGAGGATCTGCGAGACCACGACCACCGTGAGCGCCGGCAGCCGGCGGGTCAGCAGCCCGCCGCCGAAGTCGGCGAGGCCCCACAGCGCGGCGCTGGCCAAGGCGAAGAGGGCGGTCATGACAGGGCCTCGCAGTACAGTGCAGTGAACGGTGGGGTGCAGCGTGGGGAACCACGCACGGGGTCCACGTCGTGCTGCCGGGGAGCTGACGCTCGTCGACGCCGACGAGCGCTACACGGTGCCGGCGGGCGGAGCCGTCTCCTTCGAGGCGAGCCTCCCGCACGCCTACCGCAACGAGGGCCCCGGCCCGACGGAGATGACCCCGGCCGTCTCGATCCCGCCCGTCGACGGCGCGCAGCGGACGGCTACAGCGCCGGGATCTCGATGGCGGGGCAGCGGTCCATCACCATGTCCAGGCCGGCCTCGCGGGTGCGCGCGAAGGCCTCCTCGTCGATCACGCCCAGCTGGAACCAGACGGCCCGCGCACCGACGGCCACGGCCTCGTCGGCGACCGCCCCGGCCAGCGCGCTGTTCACGAACACGTCCACCACGTCCACCGCGAACGGGATCTCCTCGAGCGAGGCGTACCCCTGCTCCCCGTGCACCGTCTGCGCCTTCGGGTGCACGGGGACCACCCGCTTGCCGAACCGCTGGAGCGTGCGGGCCACTCCGTAGGCCGCCCGGTCCTCGTTGTTGGACAGGCCCACCACGGCCCAGGTGTCGCCGAGCTCGGTGAGGATCTTGCGGATGGTTGCCGGGTCGCCGTACACGGGTGCCGCCTCCTGTTGCCTTCGGACACGGTCCGGTGCTCCGGTCCGCACCCGTCACCAACCGAAAGGACGCATGTCCGATTCCCCGTAGACACCTCAGGGTCCTAACTGGTCAAGTCGCACGCCCATAGCCGCTGTGTAGCCTGTCGATCTGTTCGAACGGCAGGAGGGCGCGGGTGGACGTCGAAGGAGCGCATGCGGGGATCCAGCTCCCTGAGGGGCCCTGGTGGGACTGGGACGGCGGACAGCTCAGGCTCGCTGCCAACTACGACCTGTCGTATTACCACTGCCTGGAACTGGTCTTCGGTGATCCGCTCTTAGCCAACTGCCCGTCGGCGTTTCACGATCCGACCTTCCGCGCACCGTCGCGCGACGAGCTCCTCAGAGTCACTCGTCAGCTCGGCGAGAAGCCGCCCGTCGTGGTCGCCTTCGAGGCCGACGCGGGAGGGCAAGAGCCAGTCTCGTGCCTGATCGCCGCAGAGCGACTCGACATCGTCCAGGAAACCGTCCTGCGCCACTGGCGTGAGGATGCAGTACCCGGTCAGCGCTTCGCTCCCTGGGTCCGGTCCCCGGACCAGCGGGCGGTCTCTGGTTAGGCGGCCGCAGCGCCCACCTGGTCGGGCGGAGCTGGGAAGGCAAGGGCCTCGTCATATCTCTGGTCCTGCTGGAGGCAGTGGTAGAGCTGGCCGATCATGCGGTTGAAGAGGTTGCGCTGGGCGGCGGCGTGCCAGTCCGCATGGTTGTCGCGGCGGCGCCGGTAGTGGGCCTTGGCGCCGGGTGAGGCGGTGATCGCGGAGAACGCCCACAGGTATCCGGCGTGGTTGAGGCGGTCGTTCTTCACCCAGCGTCGGGTGATGCTGGACTTTTTGCCGGAGGCCCGGGTGATGGGTGAGGCGTCGGCGTATGCCTTCAGTCCACGGGCGTCGGCGAACCGTTTTCGGTCGTCTCCGATCTCGGCGAGCACCCGGGCGCCGAGCTGGGTGCCGAGGCCGGGGAAGCTGAGGATGATCTCAGCGTCCGGGTGCTGAGGGAACGCCTCTTCGACTGCCTCGGCCAGGTTGTCGGCGGCGGTGCAGGCGGCCTCCAGCTGGACCAGGAGGGCAAGCATCTGCTTGCCGAGCGCGTCCTCGACCAGCTGCGGCTGGTGGGCCCACTCGGTTCGGAAGACCTCACGCAGCCGCTCGGCGTCGGCGGCGATGCCCCGCTGACGACCGGCCCGCTTGAGCGCGGCCTGTAACTGCGTACGAGTCAGCCGAGCAGCCTTGGTCGGGGTCGGCGCCGTCTTCAAGAGCTCGTGCGCCTCGGGCCGGCAGAGCCCGTTCTTCCAGGATTCGACGGCCGCGAGGGCGGCCGGGTAGTACTCGCGAAGCAGGGAGCGGAGCTGGTTGGAAGTCTGCTGCCGGTTCCAGGTGGCGTCCTGCTGAGCGCGCGCGAGGACGGCGACGGCGCGGGCAAGGTCACTGTCCTGGGGAAGTGGCCGGTGGGCGTGCATGTCGGTCCGCAGCACGTTTGCCAGGACTAGGGCGTCGCCGGGGTCGGACTTCTTGCGGGAGACGGAGTGCCGGTCGCGATAGCGGGCGGCGGCCATCGGGTTGATCGCGAACACCTGCCGTTTGCCGGTCCTCAGCACAGTGACGAGCAGGCCGCGGGAGGTTTCGATCGCGACCGGGATCGGGTTGCTTTCGGTGTCGCCGTACTCGGCGAGCAGGTCCAACAGGATCTTGTAGCCGGCCGCGTCGTCGGTGATGTGCCGCTTGGCCAGTAACTGGCCGCTGTCGTCGACCAGGGCGACGTCGTGAGTCTTCTCCGCCCAGTCGATGCCGCAGTAGATCAAGATTCTTCCCCTCCCAGTGTTCGGTGTTTGCGCTGGTTGCGAGCGCATGCGGGCCACGCAGCGACCTAATCCCAGGACTCGGCGCGAGGGCCGGTCCGCCACCTCAGTAGCCGTTCGTGGCACCAGCTCGCCCCGCGGGCCTCGGTCTATTCGGGAGCTCAAGAAAGCTCGGGCGTATTGAGAGGTCACCGTGGGGCGGGCTCGCACCACCAACACCAACGAGTGATCTAGGTGATGGTGTTGACGGGTGAGGGTGTCGGGTGGCGCCGATCTGCCTGGAGACCTCAAGGATCCTGGCGTCAGTAGGCGTCCACCCGGCACCCACAGGCACCAACACCCATCAGGGCACCGTGGCTGTACTGCGAGGCGCCGGGCGCCGCCGTTCTCCACTGAGGCGCCAGGCCGGGTAGGAACAAGGCGTACGCCCGGAGCCCACACAGCACAACTACGGCGAGCACCAGAACCGCCCACCGGTCTACGGGGAGGCTTCACGAGCCCGGGTGGAGCCAGATGTGACGGCCCTGGTGCTCGAGCGGCCAGCCCGGTTCTCCTCCGGCCGGACCGCTCTTAACCACGGATTAGGGTGGAGCGGTGAAGTCAGACCAGTACGTGACGGTGGCCCGCGAGGGCGTGCACGAGTCCGAGATCAACCGCTCGCGCTTCCTGTGCTCGCTCGCGCCCGCCGCGACCGAGCAGGAGGCGCAGGAGTTCATCGCGCGCATCCGCAAGGAGCACCCCACCGCCACGCACAACTGCTTCGCGTACGTCATCGGGGCCGACGCCTCCGTCCAGAAGGCCAGTGACGACGGCGAGCCCGGCGGCACCGCCGGGGTGCCGATGCTGCAGATGCTGATGCGGCGCGACATCCGGTACGCGGTGGCCGTGGTCACCCGCTACTACGGCGGCGTCAAGCTCGGCGCCGGCGGCCTGATCCGGGCCTACGGCGGCGTCGTCGGCGAGGCCCTCGACGAGCTCGGCACCCTCACCCGCCGCCGCTACCGGCTGGCCACCGTCACCGTGGACCACCAGCGGGCCGGCAAGACCCAGAACGACCTGCGCTCCACCGGCCGGACCGTGGTCGACCTGCGCTACGGGGCCGCGGTCGAGATCGAGGTCGCGCTGCCCGAGGCCGACCTGCCCGCCTTCGAGGCCTGGCTCGCCGACAGTACGGCGGGCAGCGCCACCCTCACCCTCGGCGGGGAGACGTACGCCTCCTGAGGACGAGCCTGCGCCGACGAGTCCTGGGGGCCCCGGCGACGCGTTAGCGTAGAGGGGCTCAGCGAGCGGGAGACGACCGGGACGACCAGGGGGACGGAAGAAACATGTGCGGCGAGACGTCCGGCGGGGCCGGCGAGTGAGGCTCCTGCACACCTCCGACTGGCATCTCGGCCGGTCCTTCCACCGCGTGAACCTGCTCGGGGCCCAGGCCGACTTCATCGACCACCTGGTCGAGACCGTCCGCGAGCAGGAGGTCGACGCCGTCCTCGTCGCCGGCGACGTCTACGACCGGGCCGTGCCCCCGCTGCCCGCCGTCGAGCTCTACGACCGGGCCCTGCACCGGCTCGCCGACCTCGGCGTGCCCACCGTGATGATCTCCGGGAACCACGACTCCGCCCGCCGGCTCGGCGTCGGCGCCGGGCTCATCGGCCGGGCCGGGATCCACCTGCGGACCGACCCCGAGGGCTGCGCCGACCCCGTGGTGCTGGCCGACGCACACGGTGACGTGGCGCTGTACGGACTGCCGTACCTGGAGCCCGCCCTGGTGAAGGACAGGTTCGGCGCGCAGAAGGTGAGCCACGAGGCCGTGCTGGGCGCGGCCATGGACCTGGTCCGGGCCGATCTCGCCGCCCGCGCCCCCGGCACCCGCTCCGTCGTCCTCGCCCACGCCTTCGTCACCGGCGGGCTGGCCAGCGACAGCGAGCGCGACATCGCCGTGGGCGGGGTCGAGGCCGTGCCGGCCGCCGTCTTCGACGGGGTGGACTACGCCGCCCTCGGCCACCTCCACGGCTGCCAGACGATCAACGAACGGGTCCGTTACTCCGGTTCCCCGCTCGCCTACTCCTTCTCAGAGGCCGACCACCGCAAGAGCATGTGGCTGGTCGACCTCGGCCCGGACGGCGAGATCACCGCCGAGCGCATCGACACCCCCGTGCCGCGGCCGCTCGCCCGGATCCGGGGGCGGCTCGAGGACCTGCTCGAGGAGGCGTCGTTCGCCGCGTACGAGGGCTCCTGGATCGAGGCCACCCTCACCGACCCGGTCCGGCCCGAGGACCCCATGGCCCGGCTCGCCGCCCGCTTCCCGCACACCCTCAGCCTCGCCTTCGAGCCCGAGGGCCGCGAGGACGACGGCGGGGCCTCGTACGCCCAGCGGCTCAAGGGGCGCAGCGACCAGGAGATCGCCGAGGACTTCGTCGCCCACGTGCGGGGCGGCGGCGCCGCCGACGAGGCCGAACGGGCCGTGCTGCAGGCCGCCTTCGAGGACGTACGGACGGGCGACGGCCGGCAGGAGACCCACCGATGAGGTTGCACCGGCTCAGGATCACCGCCTTCGGCCCCTTCGCCGAACCCCAGGAGATCGACTTCGACGCGCTCTCCGGAGCAGGGATCTTCCTGCTCCACGGGCCCACCGGCGCAGGGAAGACCTCCGTCCTCGACGCCGTCTGCTACGCCCTGTACGGATCGGTGCCCGGCCCCCGCCAGGCCCCCGGCACCAGCCTGCGCAGCGATCACGCCGACGCCGGGACGCCCACCGAGGTCACCCTCGAACTCACCGCGGGCGGGCGGCGCCTGGAGATCACCCGGCGTCCCGAGCAGGACCGGCCGAAGAAGCGCGGCACCGGCACCACCAAGGACAAGGCGCAGAGCTGGCTGCGCGAGTACGACGGGGAACGGTGGCAGGCGCTCAGCCGTTCCCACCAGGAGATCGGCGAGGAGATCGAGCAGCTGCTCGGCATGAGCCGCGAGCAGTTCTGCCAGGTCGTGCTGTTGCCGCAGGGCGAGTTCGCCAAGTTCCTGCGGGCCGACGAGGCGGCGCGGGGCCGGCTGCTGGGCCGGCTCTTCGACACCCGGCGCTTCGCCGCCGTCGAGACCCTGCTCGCAGAGCGCCGCCGCGACGCCGAGGCCAAGGTGCGCTCCGGCGACGAGAAGGTGCTCGGTACCGCCCAGCGGCTCGCCCAGGCCGCCGGGGACAGCCCCGATCTGCGGGCCTGGCCGCTGCCCGGGCACCAGCCCGGCGATCCCGGGCTGGCCGGGGCGATCCGGGCCTGGGCGGCCGTAGCGCGCTGTGCGGCCCGGGAGCGGCTGACCGTCGCCGAGTACGCGCTGGCCGCCGTCGAGGGCCGGCACGCCGCCGCCCGGCGGGCCGCCGAGGAGGCGCGGGAGCTCGACCGCCTCCAGCGCCGGCACGCCGAGACGGCCCGCCGGGCCGCCCTGCTCGCCGAGGCAGAGCCCGAGCGGGACCGGGTCCGCGCCCTGCTGGACCGGGCCCGCCGGGGCGCCCTGGTGGCCCCCGCCCTGGAACTGCGCGGAGCCGCGTCCGCGGCGCACCTGTCCGCCGCCCACGCGGAGGCGGCTGCCCGCGCGGAACTCCCGCCGGCCCTCGCCGAGGCGGGCACCGAGCAGCTGTCCACCGTGGAGCAGCGGCTGCGCGAGGACCTCGGCGCGCTCGGCGCCGCCCAGCGGTCCGAGCAGCGCAGCGCCGAGATCGGCCGCGAGCGGGCCACCTTGGAGCGGGAGGCCCGCGACGCCGAGGAGCAGCTGCGGGAGTCCGCCGACTGGCTCGTCCGCTGGGAGGCCACCCGGACCGTGCTGGCGGAGCGGGTGGACACCGCCCAGCAGGCCGCGACGCTGGCCGAGCAGCTCGCGGGGCGGCTGGAGCCGGCCCGGATGCACCTGACCGCCGCCCGGCGCCGGGACGAGCTGGATGCCACCGCGGAGCGCGCCGAGGGCGAGCTGCTCTCCGTGCGCGAGGAGTCGACCGCCGCCCGGGAGCGCTGGCTGGAGCTCAAGGAGACCCGGCTGCGCGGGATCGCCGCCGAGCTCGCCGAGGCGCTGGTGGCGGGGGAGGCGTGCACGGTGTGCGGATCGGCGGAGCACCCGGCTCCGGCGCGCCCGGCCCCCGGGCACGTGGACCGGGCCGCCGAGGACGCCGCCCACGCCGGCTACGAGCAGGCCGAGCAGCGCCGGGCCGCCGTCGAGCGGAAACTCGCAGCCGTCCAGGAGGCCCGGGCCGAGGCCGCCGCGGCCGCCGGGGAGGCCACCACCGGGGAGCTCCTCGAGCTGACCTCGGACCTGAGCTCCCGGCACGCCGCCGCCCATGCCGCGGCGGCCGGACTGCACGCCGCCCGGGAACGGCTGGCCCGCGCCGAGCGCGAGCACACCGTGCGCAGCTCCGACCGGCTGGACGCGGAGCGCCGCTCCGCGGCCCGGGCCACCCTGCGCGACTCGCTGGACCAGGAACAGGCCAAGCTGGAGGCCGAGCTGGCCCTCGTTCGGGGGGACGCGCCCACGGTCGCCGCGCGCGCCCGGCTCCTGGAGGAGCGGGTCCGGATGGTCACCAGGGCGGCCGCCACGCTGCGCCGGGCCGAGGACACCGCGGCGCGGCTGAAGGAGGCCGACGCCCAGCTCGCCGACGCCGCCTTCAAGGCCGGGTTCGACACCGTCGAGGCCGCCGCCGACGCGGTGCTCCCGGACTACGAACGCACCGCGCTCCAGCGGAGGCTGGACACCTGGCAGGCGGAGGAGGCCATGCTGGCGGACCGCCTCGGCGAGACCGACACCGTCGCCGCCGCGACGCTGCCCCCGGCCGCGCCGGATGCCGCCGAGGCGTACGAAGCCCGGGCGGCGGCGAAGCTTCGTACGGCAGGGTCCGCCGTGGATGCGGCCCGGGTCCGCTGCGCCGAGCTGGACCGGCTCTCCCGGCAGGCGGAGCAGGAGCTGCGCGCGCTCGGTCCGCTGCGCGAGGCGTACGACCGCGTGGCCCGGCTGGCCGGACTGACCGCCGGCACCTCCGCCGACAACGAGCGCAAGATGCGGCTGGAGGCGTACGTCCTGGCCGCCCGGCTGGAGCAGGTCGCGGCCGCCGCGACGGTGCGGCTGCTGCGGATGTCCGGCGGCCGCTACACGCTCGTCCACTCCGACGCCAAGGCGAGCGGACGCGGTCGTTCCGGCCTCGGGCTGCACGTGGTGGACGCGTGGACCGGCAGCGAGCGGGACACCGCCACGCTGTCGGGCGGCGAGACCTTCTTCGCCTCGCTCGCCCTGGCCCTCGGCCTGGCCGACGTGGTCACCGACGAGGCGGGCGGCATGCGCCTGGACACCCTCTTCATCGACGAGGGCTTCGGCAGCCTCGACGACCAGGCGCTGGACGAGGTGCTCGACGTCCTGGACTCGCTGCGCGAACGGGACCGCAGCGTCGGCATCGTGAGCCACGTCGCCGACCTGCGGACCCGGGTGCAGGCCCAGCTGGAGATCGTCAAACAGCGCGGCGGCTCCGTGGTGCGCCACCGCACCGCGGCCCTCACGGACTGAGCGGGCGGCGGGACAGCGGCGAGGAGTACACGATGCTGGTGGTGACGGCGCCGAGGCCCGCGATCCGGCCCGCGACCTCCTCCAGATTCCCCATCGAGCGGGCGGCGACCTTGAGCACGAAGCAGTCGTCGCCCGTGACGTGATGGGCCTCCAGGATCTCCGGGGTGGCCTCCAACAGGTCGTGGAACGGCTTGTAGTTGCCGTGCGGATAGCGCAGCCGGACCAGCGCCAGGATGGACTTGCCCAGCTTCTCCGGGTCCACCACGGCGGTGTAGCCGGTGATCACGCCCGCCTCCTCCAGGCGGCGCACCCGCTCGGTGACCGCACTCGCGGACATGGAGACGGCGCGCGCGAGCTCGGCGAAGCTGGCCCGGCCGTCCTCCTGGAGGGCGGTCAGGATGCGCCAGTCGGTGGCGTCAGGGGAATAGTCGGTCATGGAGCAGATGTAGCAGGGGAATCCCCGGCCGAACAAGAGGAAGGCCGGGGAAAGGCACTTCCCGAGTTGATCACCGGCTCGTAGATTCTGAGCCATGACGACGACACAGCACACCGACGCCCCGGCCGCCTCCCCCGCTCCCGCCGCCAACCCCGTGCTCCGGGTGCCCCCGGCGGCCCCGGCCGCGGCCGCCGCCTACTTCGCCGCGAGCCTCGCCTTCCACGCGGACGTGTCCGATGTCGCCGCCGCCTTCAGGGCGCACCGCGAGCAGGGCGCCGAGCTCGGCTTCCAGCTGGTCGACTCCCGCTCCACCCCGGCCTGGGACCAGGCGCACGTGCCCGGCGCGATCCACCTGCCGACCGCCCTCATCCCCGGGCAGGCCGAGCAGCTCCTCGACAAGAGCCTTCCCGTGGTCACGTACTGCTGGGGCCCCGGCTGCAACGGAGGCGCCCGGTCCGCCCTCGCCCTGGCCCAGCTCGGCTTCCAGGTCAAGGAGATGCTCGGCGGCATCGAGTACTGGATCCGCGAGGGCTTCGAGGTCGAGACCTGGCAGGGCAGCCAGCAGCGCGCCGAGGCGGACCCGCTGACCGCGCCGACCGACTCCGACGACTGCGGCTGCTGACCCGCCGATCCCGCGCCGGAACGCCGAACGGGCCGCCCGCTCCCTCGCAGGGGGAGCGGGCGGCCCGCGTCGCACGACGGCAGACGGCAGACGGCAGACGGCTGACTGCCGTCTGCCGTCTGCCGTCGGTCAGAGCTTCGACAGCTCGTCCACCAGGTCGTCGAGGCCCAGCGAGCCCTGCGACAGCGCCGCCATGTGCCACGCCTTCAGGTCGAAGGAGTCGCCGTGCGCGGCGCGGGCGTTGTCCCGCCCGAGCAGCCAGGCCCGCTCGCCCAGCTTGTAGCCGATCGCCTGCCCCGGCATCGACAGGTAGCGGGTCAGCTCGCTCTCGATGAAGTCCGCCGGCCGGCCGTTGTGCAGGCCGAAGAACTCCTGCGCCAGGTCCACCGTCCAGCGCTCGCCCGGGTGGAACGGCGAATCCGCCGGGATCTCCAGGCCCAGGTGCATGCCGATGTCCACGATGACCCGCGCGGCGCGCATCATCTGGCAGTCCAGGTAGCCCAGGCGCTGCTCGGCGTCCTTGAGGTAGCCCAGCTCGTCCATCAGGCGCTCCGCGTACAGCGCCCAGCCCTCGACGTTGGCGCTGACGAGGCCGACGCTGGCCTGGTAGCGGGAGAGCTGGTCCGCGACGTGCGTCCACTGCGCGAGCTGGAGGTGGTGGCCCGGGACGCCCTCGTGGTACCAGGTGGAGACCAGGTCGTACACCGGGAAGCGGGTCTGGCCCATCGTCGGCAGCCAGGTGCGCCCCGGGCGCGAGAAGTCCTCCGAGGGGTTGGTGTAGTACGGGGCCGCCGCGCCGCCCGGCGGGGCGATCATGGACTCCACCCGCTTCACGCGCTCGGCGAGCTCGAAGTGCGTGCCGTCGAGGTTCTCGATGGCCTCGTCCATGATGCCCTGCAGCCAGGCCTGGACCTCCTCGACGCCCTCGATGTGGGTGCCGTGCTCGTCGAGGTGCTTCAGCGCCTCCCAAGGGCCGACGCCCGGCAGGATCTTGGCCGCCTCGGCCTTCATCTCGGCGAGGAGGCGGTGGTATTCCGACCAGCCGTAGGCGTAGGCCTCGTCCAGGTCCAAGTCCGTGCCGTTGAAGTACCGCGACCAGCGGGCGTAGCGCTCGCGGCCCACCGGGTCCGGGGCGCCGGCGACGGCGGGTGCGTACACGTCGCGCATCCAGTCGCGGAGCTCGGCGAGGGCCTCGGTCGCTCCGGCGGCCGCCTCCTCCAGCCCGGAGCGCAGCGACTCCGGGCCGCGGGACGCGAATTCGCCGAAGAAGCTCTCGCCGTCACCGTCCTCGCCCACCCAGGTGGTGAGCTGGCCGATGAAGGTCCCGGTGGCGCGCGGGCCCCCGTACAGGCCGCGGTCCAGGCCGAGTCCGAGGCTCTCGCGGTAGCCGGCGAGGGCGGCGGGAACCGCCCGCAGCCGCTCGGCGATCGCCGCCCAGTCCTCTTCCGTGTCGGCCGGAGTGAGGGTGAAGACGTCGCGGACGGAGTGCGCGGGCGAGTGGATGTTGCTGACGGCCCGCAGGTCCTCGTCCGCCTCGTACACGGCGAGTTCGGCGGTGAGGCGCTCGCGCAGCAGGCGGGCGCAGCGGCGCTCGGCGTCGCTGTCCGCGCCGGGCAGCCGCTCGGCGGCGTCGAGGCGGGCGAGGGTGGAGCGGGACAGGTCGGCGGCGGCCGCACGGCCCGCCGGGGAGAAGTCCGGGAGCCGGCTGGAGCTCGCGGCGACACCGAGATAGGTGCCCGTGATCGGATCGATGGCGATGAGGTCGTCGACGTATGCGTCGGCGACCTGGCGGGGCAGCCGGGAGGCGCTGTCGCTGCGAAGGGTCTCTGACATGCGGCCATCTTCGTACGGCGGACCGCCCCGCGTCATCACCGTTCGCTTTCAGCCTGCTGACGTGCGCGGGAGCGGCGGACCGACCCCTGCTCCCGCACCGCCGAGCGGGTCCGGCCGGGGGCGACTTCGCGCCACCCGGCCGGATCCCACGGGCTCGGGCTCAGCGGGGGTGGTTCTGCGGGCGCTGCGCGCGGGGCAGTTCGTACGGGACGCGGGAGACGGCCGGCGCGGCGTCCAGCCGGGCCGTGATCACCAGCGTGCCCTCCTCGATCTGGTAGTCGAGCGGGAGCCCGAGGCCGCGCATGGCCGCGACCATGCCGGTGTTGGCGGCCTGGGTGACGGCGTACACGCTGTCGCAGCCGGTCTCCACGGCCATCGCGATCAGGCGGCGCAGCAGTTCGGAGCCGATGCCGCGGCGCTGCCAGTCGTCCTCGATCAGGAGCGCGACCTCGGTCTCGTCGCCGTCCCACAGCAGGTGGCCGAGGGCGACGAGCTTGCCGGAGGCCGTGGTGGCGGCGAGGGTGCGGCCGAAGCGGGGGCTCAGCAGGTGGCCGAGGTAGCGGTCGGCGTCGGCGACGGGCCCGTGGTAGCGCAGGCCCAGGGTGCGCTCGGAGCAGCGGTCGTGCATCGCGCGGGCGTCGGCCAGGTCGGAGCCGTCGGCGCGGCGCACGGTGATCTCGTTGCCCTCGGGCAGGGTCAGCACGTCCTGGCTGCGCGGGACGCGCGGCCCGAGCCGGGTGTCGAGCTCGACGAGCGCCCGGGCCCGGGCGAACTCGGTCGGGGTGAAGGGCAGGTAGGGGCGCTCCACGGTGATGGCTCCGCCGGAGGGGTCGCGCAGCCGCATCACCGTCGACTCCAGGACGCCCTCGACCGGGGCGTGGGCGGCCGCGTTGGGGCGGCCGGAGAGGGTGGTGGCCGGGATCGAGTGGATGGTGCAGCGGCCGAGCAGCTGGCGCAGCGCGAGGGGCAGCTCGGCGGCGTCCAGGGCGGTGCGGGTGGCCAGGCCCAGGACGCGGGTCGGGGTGTCGACCAGGTCGTGCGCGTCGGCGCGCTCGATCCAGGTGCTGTGGCCGCCTGCGCCGGCGATGGCACGCGAGAGGTCGGCGGCTGCCACCTGCTGCGGGGAGCGCAGCAGGAACTCGTCGACGGTGCCGCCCTCGGGGAGCGGGTGGGTCTGCAGGGTCAGGATGTCGACGCCGTGGTGGGCGAGCGCGGTGCACACGGCGGCGAGGCTGCCGGGCTCGTCCCGTACGGTCGTCCGCATCCGCCACAGCGAGGTGGTGGCGCCGGTCGCGGTCTGCGACGCGGACTGCGGCGCGGCCCCGGACTCCGCCCCGGCCCGGACCGCGCCGGGGGCGGTATCGGACGGCGCCGTACTGAGCGGCGGCGGCGCATGGCTGTGGCGGCGTGCCCACCAGGTGTGGAACGCCGCCGTGACCAGGAGTGCGACGGCCGACGCGACGAGCAGGACCGGGCCCTTCGGGCCGTGCACGACGAGATTGGCGATGCCGTCGGCGACCGCGACGGCGCAGAACAGCGCGGCCAGTTCGACGATGTCGCGGCGCCAGTGGTGGCGGTGGTGGCGGTGTGCGGGGGTGTGGATGCGTTCAGTCATGCATGCCACTGTGGCGCAGGGGTGTTGCGTGATCACGAACGATCTGTGACCGACTGGTTAAGTGTCCGTCTGGCCGATTTCGCCCTGTTTTCCGGCGGGATTCCGGATCCGCGATCTGGGATCCGGGATCCGCGATCCCGCAGGCCCCCGGGCCTGCGCTCCTGCCCGCATTCCTACTGGCCCACGCGCCCGGGCTGGAGCGTCGTGGTGAAGAGTACGCCGCCGCCCTGGCGGCGCAACCTGACGGTGAGCTCCCCGCACTCGCCGTCGATGCCGACCTCCCCGTAGTACGGGGGGTTCTCGGACGGTGACATGTTGGCGAGCGGGGCCGATTGGACGTACGCGGTCTCGGGCCCGAACGTGGCGTCCAGCTTCCCGGCGGGGAACCCGCCCGCGCCGACGGGACCGGAGACGAACTCCCAGAACGGTGCGAAGTCGGTGAAGGCGGCCCGCTCGGGGGCGTAGTGGTTCGCAGCGGTGTAGTGGACGTCGGCGGTGAGCCAGAGGGTGCCCGTGATGCGCTGGTGCTTGATGTGGCGCAGGAGTTCGGCGATCTGCAGCTCGCGGCCGAGCGGGGCGCCCGGGTCTCCCTGGGCGACGGCCTCGAAGTTCGCGGCCCCGTCGGGTACGACGATGCCCAGCGGCATGTCGGCGGCGATGACCTTCCACGTGGCGCGGGAGCGCGACAGCTCGCGCTTGATCCAGGACAGCTGCTCCTGGCCGAGGATTCCGATCGGGTCCACGGTCTGGCGGCCGGGGGAGTTGGCGTCGCGGTAGGTGCGCATGTCGAGGACGAAGACGTCGAGCAGCGGCCCGTACCGCATCACCCGGTACATCCGGCCCTCGGCGCGCCCGCCGCGGAGGTCGGTGACGGGGAAGTACTCGCCGAAGGCCTGGCGGGCGCGGCCGGCGAGCGTGTCGACGTCCCGCACGGTGTAACGGGGGTCGTCGATCACCTGGCCGGGGTACCAGTTGTTGCGCACCTCGTGGTCGTCCCACTGGGCGAGGACCGGCACCTGGGCGTTGAAGTCGCGCAGGTTGCGGTCGAGCAGGTTATAGCGGAAGTTCCCGCGGAACTCGTCGAGGGTCTCGGCGACCTTCGCCTTCTCCTCGGTGGTGATGTTGCGCCAGATGCTGCCGTCGCGCAGCGGGACGGCGGCCTGGATCGGCCCGTCGGCGTAGATCGTGTCCCCGCTGAAGAGGAAGAAGTCGGGGTCGCGCTGCCGCATCTCGTCGAAGATGCGGTAGCCGCCGAGGTCGGGGTTGATGCCCCAGCCCTGGCCCGCGAGGTCGCCCGACCACACGAAGCGCACGTCGTGGCGGCGAGAGACGGGGGAGGTCCGGAAGGTGCCGCGGACCGGCTCTCCGGCGCGGCGCGGGTCGTCGGGGTCGGCCAGGATCACCCGGTAGTGGATCTGCTGCCCGGGCGGGAGGTCGCGCAGGGTGGTGGTGCCGGTGAAGTCGGTGGCGGGGCCCAGGAACGGACCCCCGTGGCGCCGGACGCCGTAGCGGAACGACTCGCTCGGGGAGGTCTCGACGTACATCCGCGCCGGCCGGTCGGAGCGCGTCCAGACGGTGGCCGAGTGCGCGGTGATCTCACCGGACTGGGTGCCCCACGGCGCGCTCGGGCGCCCGGAACGGGTGAACGCCGGGGCGCCGACGGGCGCGGCCAGCGCGGGCGCGGCCAGCGCGCCGGACAGGGCGAGGCCCACCGGCACGGCGAGTGAACCGCCGAGCAGGGAACGTCGGGAGTGCGGAATCGGTGCCATCGGAGCGTCTCCAGAGGCCGGCGGGGACGGGTCGGACCAGTGTGCCGCCGCACACCGGCCCGCCCGCGTCGCGCAACCGAACCGTGGATGAACAGCCGTCAGCCGCTCAGCCCGTCTGGCCGGTTGTGGCGCGCACCGTGTCCAGAACCACACGGGAGACCATCGCCGGATCGTCGTTCATCGGGACGTGCCCGCATCCGCGGAGCCGGATCAGCCGGGCGTCGGGCACCGCGTGCTTGGCGCGTACGCCCTGGCGCGGCAGGAGCAGCCGGTCGCGGGAGCCCCAGGCGATGGTGACCGGCAGGCCGGGCACGTCCGAGGTGAACCGTACGGAGCGCCCCGCGGCCAGGGTCTCGTCGAAGCCGGTGGCCTCGCGCAGGGCGAGCGTCTCGGCGACCACGGCCTGCGGTGAACGGCGGGCCGGGTGGGCGTAGATGGTGCCGGTGAGCGCGGCCCGGCCGGCGGCGCTGCGCGAGAGCCGCTCCAGGGTGGAGTGGGGCAGCGTGAGGGCGCCGACGCGCATCGCGCGGAGCGTGGCGAAGGCGTACTTGCGCTCGGCCTCGGTCCAGAAACCGGCGGGGGAGAGCGCGGTGACCGAGCGGACCAGGTTCCTGCGGCCCATCTCGAGCGCGAGGAGGCCGCCGAGCGAGTTGCCGACGACGTGCGGGCGTTCGACGCCGAGCGCCGAGCAGAGCGCGCCGAGCGCGGGGACGAAGGTTCCGAGGTCGTACGCAACCCCCTCGGGCAGCGGCTCGGAGACGCCGAAGCCGGGCAGGTCGACGGCGATCACGTCGTGCTCGGCGGCCAGGATGTCGGTCACCGGGTGCCAGGCCTGGAGGTGGTGGCCGATGCCGTGCAGCAGGAGAAGCGGTGCCCCGGCGCCCTTGCGCTCGTAGGCGACGGTGGCGGTGCGGGGGCCCAGCGGCGATTCGATCGGGAAGGAGACCGTTGCGGTCATGCTGCTCCTCGTCGGGTGGACGCGTGTGAGACAGGCTGTCAGTAATGACTAACGCCATGATTACCGCCCGGTAGCCCGGTGGGACAAGCCTTCCGCGAATGTCCGCGTGCGTGTCGGTGTGCGTGTCGGCGCGACGGTCGTCGTGCCGGCCGTTGCGACGGTCGGAGTGCCGGTCGGAGCGAGCGAGAACATCGCATGAACGGCTTGATACGTATGCCCGATCTGCCCGGTAAAGGGGTGAGGATTGGTCTTGACCAAGGGGGTGTGCCGTCCTATCGTCGCAGGGATAGTGCAGGAACCTTTAATAAACAAGGGCGCGGAACTGCCGCTGGAACACGGCGATTGCAGCGATGGCAGGAGGAGTCAGGGTGGGGACCACGCAGCTCGAAACGGTGCCGGAGCCGAAGTACTGGCACCTCAAGACCGTCCTCAGCGAGGCGCTCGACCGCGACTTCTCCGTGGGCGAGGTCCTGCCGAACGAGCGTGAGCTCGCCGCCCGCTTCGGAGTCGCCCGCGCGACCCTGCGGCAGGCCCTGGAACAGCTCGAACTCGAAGGCCGCCTGCAGCGCCGCCGCGGCGTCGGCACCACCGTCGCCCCGCCGCGGGTCGGCGTGGCCGTCGGCAGCACGGGGCACAGCTGGCCCGGCGAGAGCGCCGACGGCTGGGAGATCGTGGACGTGGCCGAGGCCGTCCTGCCCTCCGCCGCCGTCCTGAAGCTCCTCGGCGGCGCCGCCGACCAGCCCGTGCACACCGTGCGCCGGACCCGGGTCTCCCACGGCCAGCCCGTCGCCGCCGAGCTGCTGTACGTGCCGGCCGCCTCCGTGCCCGGCCTCTCCGCCATCGACGCACCGGCCGGCCCCGCCCGGGCCCGTGCCGTGCTGCGCGAGCTCCAGCGGCTCGCCCTGGACGGCCAGGACCGCTCGGTGGAGCTCGGCTCGGCGCGCGCCGACGACGCCAAGGAACTCGACCGGCTGCCGGGCGCCCCGGTGCTCGTGGTCACCACCCGCTACATCACCGCCGCGGGAACGGCCGCCGTCTCGGTCGCCACGTACCGCGCGGACACCTGCCGCCTGACGTTCGGCGACACGGGAGACGTGGAGATCACCCACGAAGCCCGCGTCGCCTCCTGACCCCCGCGCCCTGCCCGAACCCGAACGGCCCTGCCCGGAACCCACCGGCACAGGGCCGTTCGGCGTCCCCGGCCCACCGCATCCCCCCGGACGCGGACCGATACCCCGCCGCCCGCCGCGCCGAGCCGCGGACCGGGAGCCCGGGGTCGGGGACCGGAGCCCGCCGGTCGGATCCCGGGGAACGGATCCCGCGGACGGGAGCCCGGGGACCTGAGCCCGCCGGTCGGAGCCCGGGGGCGGCGGCCGGGGAACGGAGCCCGGGGACCGCGGACCGGAGCCCGGGGACCTGAGCCCGCGAACGGGAGCCCGGGGAACGGATCCCGCGGACGGGAGCCCGCGGACCTGAGCCCGCGGACCTGAGCCCGCTGGTCGGAGCCCGCCGGTCGGAGCCCGGGGACGGCGGCCGGGGAACGGATCCCGGGGACCGGAGCGAGCGGACGGGAGCCCGCGGACGGGAGCCCGCGGACCGGAGCCCGGGGGTCGGTGGCCGGGGGGGCGTGCGGCGGCGCCGGGCCCCGGCCCCGGCAGTCGGCCGGGTCGCGGTTAGCGGCGGCGGGTCGTGACCGTCTTCTCCACCGCGAAGAGCTCTTCCTCCACGTGGTCCAGCGCCAAGCGCAGGGCTCCCGTGGCCACCGCGGCCTCGCCGAGCAGGGACTGCGCCACGCGCGGAGGGCGCAGGCAGTAGCGCTCCAGCTCCCGGCGCAGGGGATCCAGCACCCCGTTCAGCCCGGCCGCCCAGCCGCCGACCACGACCAGCTCCGGATCCATGGCCAGCACCAGCGCCGCCACGTCGTGCACCAGACGCTGGATGAAGCGCTCCACCGCGGCCACCGCCTGCTCGTCGCCCCGCTTGGCCATGGCGAACACCTCGGCCACCGCCTGCTCGTCCAGCGGATGCAGCGGTTCGCCGGTCGTGGACAGCAGCTTTTCGGGCGTGACGTCGCGGCCCAGCAGATGCAGCGCACCGATCTCGCCGGCCGCCCCGCCGAACCCGCGGTGCAGCCTGCCCCCGATCAGGGAACCCGCCCCGGGGCTGAGCCCCGCCATCACGAACACCATGTCGTCGGTGTCCTGCGCCGCGCCCTTCCAGTGCTCGGCGACCGCGGCCGCATTGGCGTCGTTCTCCACCTGGACCGGACAGCGGAACGAGCGCCGCAGCCGCTCGCCGAGCGGCAGCCCGGTCCAGCCGGGCAGGGCCGTGCCGAGGCGTACGGTGCCGTCCGCCTCCACGATGCCGGGGCTGCCGACGCCGACCGCCCGGAGGGAATCGCGCGGTACGCCGGCCCGCCGCAGCAGATCGGCCACCGCCGCCCGCACCCGCTCGAGCCGCTCGTCGGCGGAGGCCGTCTCGGCGACCTCCTTGGTGCCGGCGCCGATCACCCGCCCGTCCAGCCCGGACAGCAGCACCGCGATCCGGTGCGAGCCGATCTCGATGCCGAGGAGGTGCCCCGCCTCGGCCCGGAACCGGTAGCGCCTGGCAGGCCGCCCCTGGCGTCGCGCACCCTCCTCCGCGCCCGCCTCGACGACCAGCCCGGTCCCGACCAGCCCTTCGACCACGCCTTCGACGGTCGGCCGGGACAGCCCGGTCACCCGAGTGAGGTCGGTGAGTGTCGGCGATTCCGCCGCCCGCAGCGCACGCAGCACCACGGCCGAATTGATCCGCCGGAGCAGAGAGGGATCCCCGCCGGTCAGCTGCCCCAACGTGTGTCCTCCCAGCTAGCGAGCTTGTCTGCCGGATCGTACTGCGCCCCCGGGGCCGGGGCGAGAACCAGCCCCCCATCGGCCGGAACCGGCTGTTCCCTTCGAGCCGGTGAGGCTCACGCCGGGGCGACGAATCCCGACTCGTACGCCGCGATCACGGCCTGGGTCCGGTCCCGAGCCCCCAGCTTGCCCAGAATCGCGCTCACATGGGACTTCACCGTCTCCGTGCCGACGATCAGCTCGCGTGCGATCTCGACGTTCGTCAGCCCTCGCGCCATCAGCCGCAGCACCGCCTCCTCCCGCTCGGTCAGCGCAGCCCGCTCCAACGCTGCCCGCGCCTGCCGGTTCCCGTACTCCGCTGCGAGAGCCCGCACGGCCGCGGGGAACAGCAGCGTCTCGCCCTCCGCCACGAGCCGCACCGCGTGCACGATCTCGGAGGGCCGGGCCCGCTTCAGCAGGAACCCGTCCGCCCCGGCCCGCAGGGCCTGGTACACGTACTCGTCGTTCTCGAAGGTGGTCACCACGAGGATCTTCGGCGGGGAGTCCACCGTGCGCAGCACCGCCCTGGTCGCCTCGATCCCGTCGAGGAGCGGCATCCGCACATCCATCGCCACCACGTCCGGCCTCAGCTGCCGGACGAGTGGGACGACAGAGGCGCCGTCGGCCGCCTCACCCACCACTTCGATGTCCGACTGGGCCTCCAGGACGGCACGCAGACCCGCACGCACCAGGGGTTCGTCATCGACGAGCAGAACGGTAACCGGCATCCGGTCAGCGTATTCGCTCCAGTGGAAGCCGGGCGCGCACTCTCCAACCGCCCTCGAACGGCCCCGTCTCGGCCTCCCCGCCGAGCAGTGCGGCCCGCTCCCGCATCCCGCGCAGCCCGCTGCCCCTGCCGGGGATGAAGGCGGGCCCCTCCGGCAGCGGGTTCGTCACCTCCATGTCCAGCCTGCCGACGGCCATTTCCACCCGGACCCGGACCGGCACCGGACCGCAGTGCCGCAACACGTTCGTGAGCGCCTCCTGCAGGATCCGGTAGGCCTCCCGGGTGACCGGGCCCGGCAACTGTTCCAGCCGCCCGGTCAGTTGCGCGTCCACCTCCGCCCCCGAGGCCCGCGCCGACTCCAGCAGCCGGTCGGCCTCCGCCAGTGTCGGCCGCTGCGAGGCGGGCTGCGGGGACTCCCGCAGGACCAGCAGGACCCGTTCCAGATCCTCCAGCGCGACCCGGCCCGTCTCCTCGATCGCGCCCAGAGCCCGGTCCGTGAACTCCGCGTTCCCGGCGGCCCGGGCCGCACCTGCCTGCAACACGGCAACCGTCAGGGCGTGTCCGATCGAATCGTGCAGCTCCCGCGCGATGCGGGTCCGCTCCAACAGCTGCTCGGTGCGGGCCTCCAGGGCGGTGAGCCGCTCGGCCGCCGAAGGCCCCAGCAGTCGGCGGGCGACCGCGGTGACCAGCTCGCCCAGCAGCACGACTATGACGATGAGAAGGGCCGGCGGCACCGGAACGAGCAAGGCGGCGGCCCAGCGCGGCGGAGCGAAGGGGATCATGAGTTCCGAGTCGAGCGGGTGTCCGAGGGCCGCCGCGATCAGTTCGACCGTCACCAGCGGGAGCCATACGGTCGCGGCCATGGCGGCGAGCGCGATGACGAGCCGTGCCTCGAGCCACATCAGCGTCCGCCACCTGTCGCCCCACCGTGCCGACGGCGCGGCACTGATGCCGCTGTCGGGGGCGCCGCGGCCGTGCGGCGTGAGCAGGAACTGCGCCTGCAGCCCTTCCGCCAGCCGCACCCAGGGCACCAGGCCGAACGGTATGACGATGACCAACGGCATCCACGGCCACGCAGGCTTTATGAACATCCACAGCGCCAGCAGCAGCATGGGCACGCACAGGTGCAACCAGCGTGAGTAGGTCACCGGTTGGAGCGGAGCACGGAGCAGTCGGTACATGCCCCCATCGTGGCAGCGCGCGGCCCGCTGCCGTCTCCCCCACGTGGGGGAGACGGCACCCTCGCACGGGGGAGGGAAGGGGGTGGGTCGGGCGGCGAGTCTTGAGCCATGAACAGCATCGAGATCCGAGAACTGACCAAGGAATACGGCCGCACCCGGGCCGTGGACCGCCTCACCTTCGACGTACTGCCCGGGCGGGTCACCGGATTCCTCGGCCCCAACGGAGCCGGGAAGTCCACCACGATGCGCCTGCTGCTCGGCCTGGACCGGATCACATCCGGAACGGCCACCATCGGCGGCGCGCGGTTCACCGACTTCCCCGACCCGCTCCACCGGGTCGGCGCACTCCTGGACGCGCAGGCGGCCCACGGCGGGCGCACCGCCCGGGACCACCTCCGCTTCCTCGCCGCCGCCAACCGCATCCCCGTGCGCCGGGTCGAAGAGGTACTGGAGCAGGCCGGCGTCGCCTCGGCGGCCGGGCGGCGGATCAAGACGTTCTCGCTCGGCATGCGCCAACGCCTCGGGATCGCCGCCGCCCTGCTGGGCGATCCCGCGGTACTGCTGCTGGACGAGCCGACCAACGGCCTCGACCCCGAAGGCATCATCTGGATCCGCGAGCTGATGCGGAGTCTCGCCGCCGAGGGCCGTACGGTGCTCGTCTCCAGCCATCTGATGTCCGAGACCGCGGCGCTCGCCGACCACCTGGTCGTGCTCGGCCAGGGCAGGCTGCTGGCCGACTCCTCCATGGAGGAGTTCATCGAGGCCCGCAGCACCCCCAAGGTGCGCCTGCGTACCTCCGACCCGGTCCGGCTACGGGCGGCCCTGGCCCGGGACGGCTTCGCCATGGCGAGAGCCGATGACGTGCGCTGGACCGTCGACGGCATACGGGCCGAGCAGCTCGGCGGCATCGCAGCCCGCGAGGGCATCCCCGTGCTGGAACTCTCCGACGAACGCGCCTCGCTGGAGCAGGCCTACCTCGACCTCACGGCCGATCACGCCCAGTTCACCGCCACCCACTGACTTCCCCTGACACAGGAGGCCTCGCCATGAGCACTGCTCTGCCCACCGTTCCCGTCCTGCACTCGGAATGGATCAAGATACGTTCCCTCCGCGGCTCCCTCGGGGCGCTGATCGCCGTCCTCGCCGTGACAGTGGGGATCCAGGTGCTGGCGGCCGCGGCGACAGGCCAGGCCGAAGCCGGCAGCACGGGGGACGATCCGCTCCTCGGGGCCTTCTACGGCATCAACTTCGGCCAGATAGCGGCCTTCGCCTTCGGGGCGAGCGCGCTGTCCGCCGAGTTCCACAACGGCGCGCTGCGCACCTCGCTGACCGCGGTGCCGGACCGTACCCGCTTCTATCTGTCGAAGATCGTTGTCGTGGGCGTACTCGCCTTCGTGGTCGGCCAGGCGACCGGCCTTCTCACCTTCGTCCTCGGCCAGGCGGCGATGGGCCGCCACGCGCTCTCGCTGGGGGATCCGGGCGTCCTGCGCGCCGTGTTCGGCAGCGGTGTGTACCTCACGCTCATGGCTCTGTTCGCGGCTGGACTGACGGCGGTGCTGCGCAGTGCGGCGGTCGTGCTGAGCGTGCTCATACCCTTCGTCGTCATGGCTCCGTTCATCATCGGCCAGGCCGCCGGCGGTGCGGCCGAGTTCCTGCCGGACCAGGCGGGGCAACTCGTCTTGCACGCGGACTCCGCCGGTCGGCTGGGTCCCTGGAGCGGCCTCGGCGTGCTGGCGCTGTGGGCGCTGGCCGCGGTGGCCGGCGGCTGGACGGCGGTGGGCCGGCGGGATGCGTGACGCCGCGCCAGTTGTCAGTGGGCCCCGGGATACTGACGGCATGACCACGGCAGAGCATCTCGACACGATCGACCGGCTCCGGACGCGTGACTTCCCCGAAGTCCGGGGCAGGTCCGAAGTGGGCACCAGCGGGCCCGGCTACCACCTCGCCGAGCTCGGCGGGAGCCGGTGGTACGGGGACGAGGACGCGGCCGACCGCCTGGCACACGAGGACCAGGTGGCCGCCGAGTACGAGGCCCTGACCCAGCGGCTGGAGGAGCGGTGGGGCAAGCCCGACCGGTTCACGCTCGACAGCCTGAAGCTGCGGACGGAGTCCGGGGAGGTGGCGCAGCCGTGGCAGGAGATCGGCGACACGAGCGACCACCTGCACCTGTGGCGGGCCGGGGACCGCTGGGTCGCGGTCTACGAGGCCCGGTGGGGGGCCGACCACTCACCGCAGCTCATGGCCGCGGTGACCGTGATCGACCCGCCCTAGGGCCGCTAGGGGGCTGCCTCGGGGGTTGCCTCGGCGGCCATGCGGAGGCGGGCGTACTCCTGGGCCATGGACTCTGCCGTCCAGTGCGCGTTGAGGCCGCTTGGGTTGGGGAGCGCCCAGATGCGGGTGGAGCCGATGGTCCGGTCCTGGGGGCCGATCTGGGCCTTTCGCTCGCCGAATGCGGTGCGGTAGGCCGTGACCCCGACGACCGCCAGCCACTGCGGGCGCAGATCTTCCACCTTGGCGGTCAGGATGCGGCCGCCCTCGCGGAACTCCTCGGCGCTCAGCTCGTCGGCCCGGGCCGTGGCGCGGGCGACGACGTTGGTGATGCCGAGCCGGTGGGTCAGCAGCTCCTCCTGCTCCGCGGGGGCGAAGCGGCGCGGGGTGAAGCCGGACAGGTGCAGGACGGGCCAGAAACGGTTGCCGGGGCGGGCGAAGTGGTGGCCCGTTGCGGCGGAGAGGAGACCCGGGTTGATCCCGCAGAACAGCACGCGCAGACCGCCCGCGACCACGTCCGGGATGACGCGGTCACGGGCGGCGCTCAGCTCCTCGGGGGTCAGAGGATCGACCCCGGCGTGTATCCGGCGGCCTCCGGGTGCTGCTTGGCGATCGCCTCGATGCGGGAGACCACCGCGGCGACCTGGTCACCGGCGGCGCCCGTGAAGGACAGCTTGTCGGCCATCAGGGCGTCGAGCTGGGCCCGGTCCAGCGGCATCCGCTCGTCGGCGGCCAGCTTGTCCAGCAGCTCGTTGCGCTCGGCGCCCTGCTCGCGCATGGCGAGCGCGGAGGCCACCGCGTGCTCCTTGATGACCTCGTGGGCGGCCTCGCGGCCGACACCCGCCCGCACCGCGCCCATCAGGACCTTGGTGGTCGCGAGGAACGGCAGGTAGCGGTCCAGCTCGCGGGCCACGACCGCCGGGAAGGCGCCGAACTCGTCGAGGACGGTCAGGAAGGTCTCCAGCAGGCCGTCGAACGCGAAGAACGCGTCGGGCAGCGCCACCCGGCGGACCACGGAGCAGGAGACATCGCCCTCGTTCCACTGGTCGCCGGCCAGCTCGCCGGTCATCGAGGCGTAGCCGCGCAGGATGACCATCAGGCCGTTGACGCGCTCGCAGGAGCGGGTGTTCATCTTGTGCGGCATCGCGGAGGAGCCGACCTGGCCGGGCTTGAAGCCCTCGGTGACCAGCTCGTGGCCGGCCATCAGGCGGATCGTCTTCGCGATCGACGAGGGGGCGGCGGCCAGCTGCACCAGGGCGGTGACCACGTCGTAGTCGAGCGAGCGCGGGTAGACCTGGCCGACGGAGGTGAAGGCCTGGGCGAAGCCGAGGTGGGCGGCGATCCGCTGCTCCAGGTCGGCGAGCTTGGCGGCGTCGCCGCCGAGCAGGTCGAGCATGTCCTGGGCGGTGCCGACCGGGCCCTTGATCCCGCGCAGCGGGTAGCGGCCGAGCAGGTCCTCCAGGCGGTCGTAGGCGACCAGCAGCTCGTCGGCCGCGGTGGCGAAGCGCTTGCCCAGGGTCGTCGCCTGCGCGGCGACGTTGTGGGAGCGGCCGGCCATGACCAGCTCGGCGTGCTCGCCGGCCAGCTTGCCGAGACGGGCGAGGACGGCGACCGTGCGGTCGCGGGCCAGCTCCAGCGAGAGCCGGATCTGCAGCTGCTCGACGTTCTCGGTGAGGTCGCGCGAGGTCATGCCCTTGTGGACGTGCTCGTGACCGGCGAGGGCGTTGAACTCCTCGATGCGGGCCTTCACGTCGTGCCGGGTGACCTTCTCGCGCTCGGCGATGGAGGCGAGGTCGACCGTCTCCAGGACACGCTCGTAGTCGGCGAGGGCGGCGTCCGGGACGTCGATGCCGAGGTCCTTCTGGGCGCGGAGCACGGCGAGCCACAGCCGCCGCTCCAGCGTCACCTTGTACTCGGGGGACCACAGGACGGCGAGCTCCGCGGAGGCGTAGCGGCCGGCCAGGACATTGGGGATGCGGGGCTTGGCTGTCACGTGTAGGGATTCTACTTGGGCCGCAGCTGTGCGTTTACGCAGGTGGCGACCCCGCCCCGGATTGTGCCTTGCTACGAGAGCCGCTCGCCCGCGGCCGCCTCGTACGGCAGCAGCTCCGGGCGCTTGGCCGGACGTCCGTCCCCCGACGAGCGGCCCGTCAGCCGGCGGCCGACCCAGGGCAGCAGGTGCCGGCGCGCGAAGCTCAGGTCCTGGGAGCGGCGCACGGCCCAGCCCGGGGGCACCGCGGCCGGGAGCTCGGCGCGCCAGTCCTGCTCGGGCGGCAGTCCCAGTGTCTGCCAGACCGCCTCCGCCACCCGGCGGTGGCCCTCGGCGGTCAGGTGCAGCCGGTCCACGTCCCACATGCGGGGGTCGGCCAGCACACCGGCCCCGTACAGGTCCACGACCAGGGCCCCGTGCCGGGCGGCCAGCTCCTCGATGACGGCGAACAGCTCCTCCATGCGAGGCCGGAAGCGGTCCATCACCGGCCCGTTGCGCCCGGGGGAGCGCATCAGCACCAACGTCTTGCACGTGGGTGCCAGCAGCTCCACGGCCTCCTCCAGGTGCCCGCGCACCCGGCCCATGTCGACCTTCGGACGCAGGGCGTCGTTCAGGCCTCCCACCAGGGTCACCAGATCGGCCCCCATCGCCGCCGCGACCGGGGCCTGGTCCTCGGCGATCTGTCCGATCAGCTTCCCGCGGACCGCGAGGTTCGCGTAGCGGAAGCCGGGCTCGCGCGCCGCGAGGCGGGCGGCCAGCAGATCGGCCCAGCCCCGGTACGAGCCGTTGGGCAGCAGGTCGGACATGCCCTCGGTGAAGGAGTCGCCGACCGCGACGAAACTGGTGTAAGACGCATTCATCTTCATGGCGAAGCGATGCTACCGCCCAGTACCCCGGCCGCGCAGGGCCGGGGCACCACCCGCGGTGGCAGCCGCTCAGGCGGAGGCCGGCCTGCCGAACAGCTCGCGCAGCACGTCCTCCATCGTGACCAGGCCCGTCATCGCCCCGCCCGAGCCCATGACCGCCGCCAGGTGCGTCCGGCTGCGCCGCATCGCGGTCAGCACGTCGTCCAGCGGGGTCTCGGCCCGCACCTGGGCGATCGGGCGCAGCACGGACGCGGGGAACGGCTGGTCCCGCTCCGGTCCGTCCGCGTCCAGGGCGTCCTTGACGTGCAGGTATCCGAGGATCCTGGCCTGGGCGTCGATCACCGGGAAGCGGGAGTACCCGGACTCGGCCGACAGCCCCTCCAGTCCCGCCGGCGTGATGCCCTCCCGGGCCACCACGACCCCGTCCAGCGGCAGCACCACGTCGGTGACCGGCCGGCGGCCCAGCTCGAGGGCGTCGTGCAGCCGCTCGCTCGCCCGGTCGTCGATCAGCCCCGCCTCGCTGGAGTCCCGCACGATCCGCGCGAGCTCGTCGTCCGAGAAGGTCGCCGCGACCTCGTCCTTCACGTCCACCCGCAGCAGCCGCAACAGGAGGTTGGCGAAGGCGTTGATCGCGAAGATCACCGGCCTCAGCGCCCGCGCCAGGGTCACCAGCGGCGGACCGAGCAGCAGCGCGGTGCGCACCGGCTCGGACAGGGCCACGTTCTTCGGCAGCATCTCGCCGAAGAGCATGTGCAGGTACGTCGCCAGCGCCAGGGCCACCACGAACGAGATCGCGTGCGTCAGCCCGGACGGCACCCCGAACAGGTCGAACAGCGGGGTCAGCAGGTGCGCGATGGCCGGTTCGGCCACCACACCCAGGACCAGGGTGCACAGCGTGATGCCCAGCTGTGCCGCCGCCATCAGCGCCGACACGTGCTCCAGGCCCCACAGCACGGCGCGGGCCCGCCGGTCGCCCTGCTCCGCGTACGGCTCGATCTGGCTGCGCCGCACCGAGATCAGTGCGAACTCGGCGCCGACGAAGAAGGCGTTGACGACCAGGGTCGCCAGGCCGATCAGCAATTGGAGCGCCGTCATCGGGCTCCCTCCCCACCCTTGTCCTGCGACGGCTCGACGGGCGCGTGCAGCAGCACCCGCGCCGCCCGCCGTCCGGCGGCGTCCACCACGTCGATCCGCCAGCCGCCCAGCTCCATGCTGTCGCCGACGGCCGGGATCCGGCCCAGCTCGGTCGCTATCAGCCCGGCCAGCGTCTCGTACGGGCCGTCCGGTACGCGCAGTCCGATCCGCTCCAGCTGGTCGGTGCGCGCGGAGCCGTCGGCGGAGTAGAGCCGGCGCCCGGAGGCGTCCGTACCGGCCGGGGCCAGGTCCGGTGTCTCGTGCGGGTCGTGCTCGTCGCGGACCTCGCCGACGACCTCCTCGACGATGTCCTCCAGGGTGACCACGCCGGCGGTGCCGCCGTACTCGTCGATCACCACGGCCATCGTCTGGCGGCCGGACAGCAGGTCCAGCAGCCGGTCGACGGTCAGCGACTCCGGCACCAGCAGCGGTTGGCGCAGCAGCTGGGAGACGGTACGGCGGCGCCGTTCCTCGGCGGGCAGCGCGAGCACGTCCTTGATGTGGACGGTGCCGACGACGGTGTCGAGGTTGCCCCGGTAGACCGGGAAGCGCGACAGGCCGGTCGCCAGCGTCGCGTTCGCCACGTCCTCGGCGGTGGTCTGCACGTCGAGGGCGGTGACCTGGACGCGCGGGGTCATGACGTTCTCCGCGGTCAGGTCGGCCAGGTTCAGGGTCCGTACGAACAGCTCGGCGGTGTCCTTCTCCAGCGCGCCCGCCTTGGCGGAGTGCCGTGCCAGCGCCACCAGCTCCTGCGGGGTGCGCGCGGAGGCCAGCTCCTCGGCCGGCTCCATGCCGAACCGGCGGACCATGTGGTTCGCCGTGCTGTTCAGGTGGCTGATGAACGGCCGGAAGGCGCGGCTGAAGAGGCGCTGCATGGTGGCCACTCGCTTGGCGATGGCCAGCGGGGAAGAGATCGCCCAGTTCTTGGGCACCAGCTCGCCGACGACCATCAGGACGACGGTCGACAGCACCGTGCCGAGGATCAGGGCGGTGGAGGAGGCGGCGCCGGCCGACAGTCCCATGGCCTCGAAGGGGCCCTGGAGCAGGGCGGCGATCGACGGCTTGGAGATCATGCCGATGACCAGGCCGGTCACGGTGATGCCGAGCTGGGCGCCGGAAAGCTGGAACGTCAGGCTGCGCACGGCCGCCAGGGCGCTCTCCGCCCCGCGCTCGCCGCGCTCGACGGCTTGTTCGAGCTCGCTGCGCTCGACGGTGGTCAGCGAGAACTCCGCCGCGACGAAGACTCCGCAGGCAAGGCAGAGCAGCAGCGCCACGAGGAGCAGGAGCACTTCGGTCATCGGTCGGTCACCTCCGTTCCATGATCAGCCCGGAGGAGGGGTATCGCGCGATGTCGGGTACTGGGGGGCTCGCCCATGGGCGGACGCTCACACCTTTCGATCGGGTCGGTCGGCTTGCTGTCCACAAGGGTAAAGGACGGGCAAAGAGATCGGATCATTCGTGGGACGGAGCGACACCCGGATGATGGGATCCGGACATGAGCGATCTTCACATCGGTCCTGCTTCGGCCGCCGATCTCACCGCCGTGCTCGACTTCTGGAAGACCGCTGCCGAGGGAACGAGTATCAGCGACGACCTCGCCGGGGTCGAGCAACTCCACGCCCGCGATCCGCACGCCCTGCTGCTCGCCCGGCGCGAGGGCGAACTGGTCGGCACCGTGATCGCCGGGTTCGACGGCTGGCGCTGCCACCTCTACCGGCTCGCGGTCCACCCGGCACACCGCCGCCGGGGCATCGGATCGGCGCTGCTGACCGCCGCGGAGGAGCGTTTCGAGGCGCTCGGCGGACGGCGTGCGGACGCGATGGTGCTGGACCGCAACGAGCAGGCGCACGGGGCGTGGGACGCGGCCGGGTACCACCGCCAGGACGCCTGGACCCGCTGGGTCAAGCCGCTGCACGGCTGAGACCCGGCGGGGCCGGAGCGGGCCCACCCGGCCCGGCCCGCACGGGGCCGGGCGACCCCCCTATGCGGGACCGCGGCGGGCGGAGCCGATCACGCAGTACGAGGTGGGGAACGCCGGTCCGCGCTCGGGCAGCCGGAAACTGCGGTACGAGACGACCCGGAAGCCGGCGGCCTCGATCGCGGCGGCCGGGTCCCGGGAGGTGTGGCACCCGCCGAAGAGGCCGGGCCACACGGTCCGGTCCAGCGTGCGCTGGACGGCGGCCATGCCGCGGGTGGGCGCCCGGCCGTGCTCGAAGAACCGAAGCTCGGCGTCGGGACGCAGCACCCGGTGGAGCTCTGCGAGCGAGCGGGGCAGGTCCCGGACGGTGCACAGCACGAGGGAGGCGACGGCGGCGTCGAAGGCCTCGCTCTTGACCGGGAGGGCCTCGGCGACACCCGGCACGACGTCGACGGGTACCTCGGCGCGCAGGGCGGCGTCGGCCGCGAGCCGGCGCAGTCTCCGTTCCGGTTCGACGGCGACGACCTCGGAGACGGCGCGCGGGTAGTGGGTGAAGTTGAGGCCGTTGCCGGCGCCGATCTCGATGACCCGGCCGGACACCCCGTGCAGGAGCTCGCCGCGGAGGGCGGCGATCCCTCCGCGGGTGTCGGCGGCGGTGCTGAACCGGGCGTAGAACCGGGCGAAGAGCGGGTGGTCGACGCGATCCGGGTCTCGGTGCGGTGTGGCCATGGCGGGCCTCCGGGGCGGGGTGGCGGCGGGTGCGGTTGCCCTGCCGGGCTGTTCCCCGTCCGGGCGGCCCGCAAAACCGGCGCCGACGGGACGGGACCGCCGCGCGCGGCGGCGCCACGGCACGCGTCGCGGACGGCCGTCCGCACGTGGATCGAGTACGGGTACTCAGGAGCCCGGGATCCGACGTGGGGACAATCGGGGGATCCGCCCCTACGCCGGGGCCCCGCACGGGCACAGTGGAGACCCCGTGACGTCCCGTACCACCCCCGCCGGCGCCGTGCTGCTCGCCGCAGGACTGCTCGCACTGACCGCCTGCGGCACCACGGCGTCCGGGAGCGGCGCGGCCGCGGACCCGCCCCCGGTGCCGTCACCCGGCCGGACCCCGGACCACGCCGCCCGGGCGGCGGCCGCGGTGGCCCGCCACGACGAGCTCTTCCCCGAGGTGGCCCCGACGGGGTCGGCCACGCCGGGAGAACCGCCCACGGACCCCGGGGCGCGCAAGTACGCGGAGAACCACGCTTACAAGAACGAGGCCACGCTCACGCCCGCGACCAAGTGCCGGGGCGACGCGCACGCCGCGCGGATCAGGAAGGCGCTGGGCGGCGACGACGGGAAGGGCGCACCGAAGTCGAAGGAGGAGCTCAGCGGGCTCCTGACCGAGCTGGGCTACCGGCCGGAGACCGGGGACGTGTACGCATCGAGCACGGGCAACCTCTCGTTCGTCCTGTCGATCCCGGAGAGCGGGCCGTGCGTGACGGGCCGTGTGACCGCGCCGATGAGCGTGAAGGCGCACGGGGTCTACATGGAGGGCGGCTGCCACGAGCCCCGCGGTGGCCACTGAACGCGCCCCGGCCGCAGCGGCCCGGCGGGCCTGGTGGCGCCGCCGGGCCGGTGAGGTCCGGGTCCGGGATCAGGGCTGCCAGGCCGTCAGGAACGACTCCGGGGACCAGCTGCCCGCGAGGGCGGGGGACAGCCAGGTCGGGGCCGCCGCACGGAAGGACTCCGGGGACAGGGACCCCGAGGCCTCCGGGACGGCGCCCAGCAGCGGGAGCCCCGAGGACGACGGGAGGTCCGCCAGGTTGCAGCGGCAGGCCAGGTCCGGCTCGGCCGGCCAGCTGCCGATGACCACGCCCATGGCCTCCAGCTCCCGCGCCCGGAGCGCCTCGGCGGTCAGGGTCGTGGAGTTGAGGGTGCCGAGGGCCGCCGGGGCGACCACCAGCACCGGGGCGCCGAGGAGGCGGGCCGCATCGGCCAGCGTGTGGCCCTCCTCGTCGAAGCGGACCAGGAGGCCGCCCGCGCCCTCCACCAGGACCAGGTCGTGGGACCGGGCGAGCCGGCCCGCCGCCTCCGCGACGGCGCTCGGCGAGACCGTGGGCAGGCCCGCGCGGCGGGCCGCCGTGTCGGGGGCCAACGGCTCCGGGTAGCGGGCCAGTTCCACTGCCGTGACCGTCGGGCCGGCCAGCCGGACCGCTTCCGCCGCGTCGCCCGGCTCGGTCGCGTCCACGCCGGTCTGCGCGGGCTTGAGGACCGCCACCGAGCGCCCCGCCGCCACCGCGGCCGCCGCGATCGCCGACGTGACCACCGTCTTGCCGATCTCCGTGCCCGTGCCCGAGACGATGAGTACCGTCATGTCAGCCCTCCGCCGCCGCCGCGCACACGGCGCGGCAGATGCGGGCCACGTCGCCGTCGCCCGTGACGAACGGCGGCATCACGTAGATCAGGTCCCTGAACGGGCGCACCCACACGCCTTCGCGGACCGCCGCCCGGGTCGCCGCGGCCACGTCGACCTCGTGGGTCAGCTGGACCACGCCGATCGCACCGAGGACGCGTACGTCCCGGACACCGGGCAGGTCCCGTGCCGGGGCCAGGCCCTCCACGAGCCCCGCCTCGATGCGCTTGACCTCACGCTGCCAGTCCTGGCCGAGCAGCAGGTCGATCGAGGCCAGCGCCACGGCCGTGGCGAGCGGGTTGCCCATGAACGTCGGCCCGTGCGCGAGGACCGGGACGGCGCCCCGGGAGATCCCGTCCGCCACCCGCTCCGTGCACAGCGTCGCCGCCAGCGTGAGGTAGCCGCCGGTCAGGGACTTGCCCAGGCACATCACGTCCGGGGTCATCCCCGCGTGGTCCGCCGCGAACAGGGCGCCGGTGCGGCCGAAGCCCGTCGCGATCTCGTCCAGGATGAGCAGGACGTCGTACTCGTCGCACAGTTCGCGCAGCACCCGCAGGTAGCCCGGGTTGTGGAAGCGCATGCCGCCCGCGCCCTGGACCACCGGCTCCACGATCACCGCGGCCAGCTCGTCCGCGTGCGCGGACAGCAGGGAGCGCAGGTGGTCGACGTACGCGGGGTCCACGGGCGCGTCGAAGCCGCTCGGCGGCACATCGGCGAACAACTGGCGCGGGAGGATCCCCGACCAGAGCTCGTGCATGCCGCCCTCGGGGTCGCAGACCGCCATCGGCGTCCACGTGTCACCGTGGTAGCCGCCGCGCCAGGTCAGCAGCCTGGTCTTGCCGGGCCGGCCGATGGAACGCCAGTACTGGAGGCACATCTTCACCGCGACCTCGACCGAGACCGAGCCCGAGTCGGCGAGGAAGACGTGCTCCAGGCCGGCCGGAGTGATCTCGACCAGCCGGGCGGCCAGCCGGACGGCGGGCTCGTGGGTGAGCCCGCCGAACATCACGTGCGACATCCGGCCGAGCTGGTCGGTCACGGCCTCGTTCAGCACCGGGTGGTTGTAGCCGTGGATCGCCGACCACCAGGAGGACATGCCGTCGACCAGCTCGTCCTGCCCCTGGGAGGGCTCGGCCAGCCGCAGCCGGACGCCCGAGGCGGAGGAGACGGCCAGCGGCTCCTGCCGCCCGGGCATCGGGCCGTACGGGTGCCAGACGTGCTGCCGGTCCAGCGCGAGCAGTTCCGCGGCCGGCATCGGGTGGCGCTGGTCAGGCATTGGGCGCGAGGTCCGTCCCTGCGCCCCGGCGGCGGACCGCCACGAGGTCCGAGCGGACCTCGCCCGCCGCAGCCTGAGCCGGAGCCCCGGCGGGCACGGGAGCCGACGCCGCGACCGCCGCCTGCGCGGGGACGGCCTCGTGGCCCGAGCAGCCGCCGCACGCCGAACCGCAGCCCGCCTCGGCAGCCGAGGAGCCGCACGGTCCCTGGGCGGCCGCGGCCCTGGCGGCCGCCAACGCGTCCGCACGGTGCGCCGGGAGGGTCGTCGTACCGGCGCCCTCCACCTCGAAGCCGGCGTCCGCGATCATGTCGAGGTCGGCCTGGCCCGCCTGGCCCTCACTGGTGAGGTAGTCACCGAGGAAGATCGAGTTGGCGATGTTCAGCGCGATCGGCTGCATCGAGCGCAGGTGCACCTCGCGGCCGCCGGCGATCCGGACCTCCACGTCGGGGCAGACGAACCGGACCATCGCCAGGATCCGCAGGCAGCGCTGCGGGGTGAGGTTCCACTCCTTGGCCAGCGGGGTGCCCTCGAAGGGGATCAGGAAGTTGACCGGCACCGAGTCCGAGTCCAGCTCGCGCAGCGAGTAGACGACGTCGACCAGGTCCTCGTCGCTCTCGCCCATGCCGGCGATGAGACCGGAGCAGGCGGACAGGCCCGCCGCGTGCGCCTTTTGCACCGTGTCGACCCGGTCCGCGTAGGTGTGGGTCTTGGTGATCTGGCCGTACGTGGCCTCGGAGGTGTTCAGGTTGTGGTTGTAGGCATCGGCGCCCGCGTCCTTCAGACGCTCCGCCTGGCCGTCCGAGAGCAGACCGAGGCACGCGCACACCTCGACGCCCTCGTTCTGCTCCTTGATCGCCTCGATCGTCTTGCCGACCCGCTCGACGTCGCGGTCCGTCGGACCGCGCCCGCTCGCCACCAGGCACACGCGCTTCGCGCCGCCCGCGACACCCGCCGCGGCGGCCTGCGAGGCCTCGTCCGGCTTCAGCCACGTGTACTTGAGGATCTCCGCCTTCGACCCCAGGCGCTGGGAGCAGTAGGAGCAGTCCTCCGGGCAGAGCCCGGACTTCAGGTTGACCAGGTAGTTCAGCTTGACCCGACGCCCGAACCACTGGCGGCGCACCTTGCCGGCCGCGGCCACCACGTCGAGCAGTTCGTCGTCAGAGGTCGCCAGCACGGCGAGTGCCTCTTCGCGGGTCGGCAGCTCGCGCCGCAGCCCCTTGTCCACCAGGGTGTTCAGCAGGTCCATGACGCCGATCCTGGACCACACCACCACTCCCGGCCAAGGAGAGATCGCACAACATGGCCGGAACGGAGTGTGTGTATCGCCACACCTGGCACTCGGGTGACGGCCGTTAGGGTCAGGCACGTCTGTGGACAGCCGACAAAACACGAGGACCCGCCGATGCCCCAGCACAGCCCCGAGCCCGATGACGTGTTCGCCTGGATCGACGACGCGGAGCGGGCCCGTGAGAAGGCCGGGCTCGTCCGGACGCTGCGCCCCCGCCCGGCCGCCTCGCCGCTGCTGGACCTCGCGAGCAACGACTACCTCGGCCTGTCGCGGCACCCCGAGACCGTGCGCGGTGCGCGCGAGGCGGCCGAGCGGTGGGGCGCCGGGGCCACGGGATCACGCCTGGTGACCGGAACGACCGAGCTTCATGCGGAGCTCGAGCGGGAGCTCGCGGCCTTCTGCGGGTTCGAGGCGGCGCTCGTGCTGTCCTCCGGGTACGCCGCCAACCTGGCGGCCGTCACCGCGCTCAGCGACCGGGGCACCCTCGTCGTGTCCGACGCCGGCAACCACGCCTCGATCGTCGACGGCTGCCGGCTCTCCCGCGCCGCGACCGAGGTGATCCCGCACTCCGACCCGGAGGCCGCGCGCAAGACGCTCGCCACGCACGAGGGCAGGGCGCTGCTGGTCAGCGACTCGGTGTTCTCCGTGGACGGGGACGCCGCCCCGCTCGCCGCGTACGCGGCCGCCTGCCGGGAGGAGGGCGCGGCCCTGGTCGTGGACGACGCCCACGGGCTGGGCGTGCTCGGGGAGGGCGGTCGCGGAGCCCTGCACGCGGCCGGACTCGCGGGCGCGCCCGGGGTGGTCGCCACCCTGACGCTGTCGAAGTCCCTGGGCAGCCAGGGCGGAGCGGTGCTCGGTCCGGCCAAGGTGATCCGGCACCTCGTCAACACGGCGCGCACCTTCATCTTCGACACCGGGCTGGCACCGGCCGCCGCGGGTGCGGCGCTGGCGAGCCTGCGCCTGCTCCGGCGGGAGCCGGAGCGCGCCGGCCGGGCCCGCGAGGTGGCCGGCCGGCTGTACGGGCGGCTCACCGCGTCCGGCCTGACCGCGGCCCGGCCGGACGCGGCCGTGGTGTCGGTACGGGCCCCGTCGGCTTCGGCGGCACTGCGCTGGGCCGCCGACTGCCGCGAGGCAGGTCTGTCCGTGGGATGCTTCCGTCCGCCGTCGGTGCCGGACGGCATCTCCCGGCTGCGGCTGACCGCACGGGCCGATCTCACGGGGGACGAGATCGACCGGGCCGTCGAGACGATCCTGGGGACCGCTCCGGCCGGAGCCACGGACCGCTAGGGCGTCACGCGAGCACGTCCGCCCGTACGGATGCGAGGAAGCCGTCCCAGGCCGGCCCGGTGAAGAGCACGGCCGGGCCGTCCGTCCGCTTGGAGTCGCGGACGGCCAGCAGGCCGCTGCCACTGAGGACGGCCGTTTCCACGCAGTTGTTCATTCCGGTGCTGCGGCTGCTCCGCCGCCACCGCGCTCTGATCAGAAGTCCGCTGGTGGAGAGGGGGGTTGCGGACACGGGGGTGCCTCCTTACGCGTCGTCAGCGAGTGAGCTGATGAGATCCGACGAGTCCTGGGGCGGGAGGGCGTGCGCCTGGATGGTGCGGAACGCGGCGCTGTACGCCTCGAGGTCTTCCTTCCGCTCCAGATAGAGGCTACTCGTCAAATGGTCGAGTACCACCACATCCAGATCGGCGATGTTCGGAAATGAGAAAATAACGAACGGTCCGGTCAGGCCGAGATGACCCCCCACGCTGAACGGCAGTACCTGCAGCCGCACTTGGGGCAGCCGGGCCACCTGCACCAGATGCCGCAATTGCGCCGCCATCACCCCGGGGCCGCCGATCTGCCGCCGCAGTACCGCCTCGTCCAGTACGGCGCTCAGCTGCAGCGGCGGATCGGCCCGCAGCACCGACTGCCGGGCCAGCCGCACGTCGACCAGCGCGTCGACCTTGGGTTCCGGCAGCCCGCCGAGCGCGGCCCGGGTCACCGCGCGCGCGTACTCCGGGGTCTGAAGCAGGCCGGGCACCACGGAGAGTTCGACCGTACGGGCCGAGCGGGCGCCCGCCTCCAGGCTGATGAAATCCCGGTACTCCTGCGGCAGCAGCCCGCGGTAGTCGTGCCACCACTGGCGGCCGCGCCCGGTGTCCCCGCCCGGACCGGGGCCCGCCGCCGAGGCCGACAGGGCCTCCAGCAGCGCCCGCTGCTCGGGGCTGACGACCTCTGCGTAGACGTCGAGGAGGAGGCGGATGTCCTCTGGTTTCACGCCACTGCGCCCGGTCTCGATGCGGCTGATTTTCGACTGGTGCCACCCTGCGATCCGGGCCGCCTCACCACTGGTGAGTCCGGTCCGGTCGCGCAGCGCGCGCAGTTCCTCGCCGAGCTTGCGCCGACGCACCGCGGGACCGTGCTGCATACCCGCCTCCTTCCACCGGCACAGCTCGCACCAGTCTGCCGTCCAAATACGCTCTTCCGTAGCAGAGTTCACTGCATTGAGCGACAGATATATGCAGATCTTGGGGGAACGGCCGCACCGGCGGGACGATGGGTGGCACTCTGGCGTCCAGCACAGATCCGGGGTTTCGCCCCGGTGGGAAAGGGACCGTCGTCATGGCAGATCACCAGGAAGCATCCGTCACTCTGCCGAGCGATCCCGCTTCGGTCGCCACCGCCCGCCGCTACGTCGCGGAGGTGCTCGGCGAATGGGGACTGCCCGACGAGGCCGACACCGCCGACAGCGTCCGGCTGATCGTCTCGGAGCTCGCCACCAACGCCGTGCAGCACACCTTCGGCCAGTCGCCCACCTTCACCGTGGACATCCGCCTCGAGCGCGGGGAGTGGCTCCGCGTCGGGGTGACCGACAGCCACCCGCGCTGGCCCAAGCGGCTCCCGGCCGCCGTCCAGCAGGACAACGGTCGGGGGATGGTCATCATCCGCTGGCTCACCGCCGAAGCCGGCGGCCGGCTCTCCGTCAGCCCCACCGAGGACGGCGGCAAGACCGTCTGGATCGCCCTGCCCTGGCCCGTCGGGGCTCCCGCGAAGAGCGTCACCGGCTGTTGAGCGGCGCTCAGCCCTGCCCGCGCTCCGCGGCGCTGCGCTCGATGCACAGCTCGTTGCCCTCCGGATCGGCGAGCACGGCCCAGCCGGAGCCGTCCTCCCGGCGCCGGTCGTCGACCAGCTTCGCCCCGAGCCCGATGAGCCGCTCGACGGTCTCGTCCCGGGTGCCGGTGGGCGGCTGGATGTCCAGGTGGACCCGGTTCTTGACGGACTTGGCGTCCGGTACCCGGATGAACAGCAGACCCGGGACCCCGGGTTGCGCCGGGTCCAGCAGGATCTCGTCGTCGCCCTCCCGGTCGTCCGGGTGGATCGGGAAGCCGGTCACGGCGGACCAGAACTCGGCGGTCCTGTACGGGTCGAGCGCATCGAAGGTGATGTGGCGCACCGGGTTGACGAACATGCATCTCCTCTGTGGCGGGTCCAGCGGCGCCGGCCGGGGGACCGTAGGTCCGGTCCGTATACGGAACCGGCTGCGGGCGGCCCGGGAGTTGAACCGGGTGCCTGCCCGAAACGTGGGTTAACGCAGCGGAAAAGCGCGGCGCCTAGCGTGGCGGCCACGGGCTTCCGTCAATGATCACCCATCCGCGGGTAAAGCGGCGGTGCTCGGCACGGAAAGCCTTTCCCTGCGTTGGGCAAGACATGCTTGGCGCAGATATGCGCAGGTCAACAGAGTGTTGAAGGTCGCTAGGGTCGGCCCGGCATGATGTCGATCTTGTCCTGGAAGCTTGGTGAGTTACGAGTGCAACTGACACCGCACGAGCAGGAACGACTGCTCATCCACGTGGCCGCCGACGTGGCCGAGAAGCGCAGGGCGCGCGGGGTCCTCCTCAACCACCCCGAAGCGGTCGCCCTGATCACCTCGCACATCCTCGAAGGGGCGCGCGACGGGCGGACCGTGGCCGAGCTCATGGCTTCCGGGCGCACCGTCCTCGGCCGCGCCGAGGTGATGGAGGGGATCCCCGAGATGATCCACGACGTCCAGGTCGAGGCGACCTTCCCGGACGGCACCAAGCTCGTCACCGTCCACGACCCGATCGTCTGAAGGGGAGTACCCGCATGATCCCCGGCGAAATCGTCCACGGGGACGGCCCGGTGCGCCTCAATGAGGGCCGTCCCGTCACCCGCCTCACCGTGCTCAACGCCGCCGACCGGCCCGTACAGGTCGGCTCCCACTACCACTTCGCCGAGGCCAACCCCGGCCTCGACTTCGACCGCCGGGCCGCCCGCGGCCTGCGCCTCAACATCGCCGCCGGGACCGCCGTGCGCTTCGAGCCGGGCATCCCGGTAGCCGTGGAACTCGTACCGCTGGGCGGGCTGCGGACCGTACCGGGCCTGCGCGGCGAGACCGGAGGGCCGCTCGATGGCTGAGCTCGACCGCGGGGCGTACGCCGACCTCTTCGGACCGACCGCCGGCGACCGGATCCGGCTCGCGGACACCGACCTCTTCGTCGAGATCGAGCAGGATCTCAGCGGCGGCCCCGGACGCTCCGGCGACGAGGCCGTGTTCGGCGGCGGCAAGGTGATCCGCGAGTCCATGGGCCAGGCCCGGACCACCCGCGCCGAGGGCGCCCCCGACACCGTGATCACCGGAGTCGTCGTCCTCGACCACTGGGGCATCGTCAAGGCCGACATCGGCATCCGCGACGGCCGCATCTGCGGCATCGGCAAGGCCGGCAACCCCGACACGATGGACGGGGTGGATCCCGCACTCGTGATCGGCCCCGAGACCGAGATCATCGCGGGCAACGGGAAGATCGTCACCGCGGGTGCCATCGACGCCCACGTGCACTTCATCTCCCCGACCGTCGTCGACGAGGCCCTGGCCTCCGGCATCACCACCCTCGTCGGCGGCGGCACCGGACCCGCCGAGGGCACCAAGGCCACCACCGTCACCCCCGGCCCCTGGCACCTCGCCCGGATGTTCGCGGCCCTGGAGTCCTACCCCGTCAACATCGGCCTGCTGGGCAAGGGCAACACCATGTCCCGCGAGGCCATGCACTCCCAGCTGCGCGGCGGCGCCCTCGGGTTCAAGATCCACGAGGACTGGGGGTCCACCCCCGCCGTCATCGACGCCTGCCTGAGCGTCTGCGATGAGACCGGCGCCCAGGTCGCCATCCACACCGACACCCTCAACGAGGCCGGATTCGTCGGCGACACCCTCGCCGCCATCGCCGGGCGGACCATCCACTCGTACCACACCGAGGGCGCGGGCGGCGGGCACGCACCCGACATCATCACCGTGGTCTCCGAGCCGAACATCCTGCCCAGCTCCACCAACCCGACCCGGCCGCACACCGTCAACACCATCGACGAACACCTCGACATGCTGATGGTCTGCCACCACCTCAACCCGGCGGTCCCCGAGGACCTCGCGTTCGCCGAGTCCCGGATCCGGCCCTCGACCATCGCCGCCGAGGACGTCCTGCACGACCTCGGCGCCATCTCCATCATCTCCTCCGACGCCCAGGCCATGGGCCGCGTCGGCGAGGTCGTGCTGCGCACCTGGCAGACCGCCCACGTGATGAAGAAGCGGCGCGGCTTCCTGCCCGGCGACGGACCCGCCGACAACCACCGCGCCCGCCGCTACGTCGCGAAGTACACGATCAACCCCGCCGTGGCCCAGGGCCTCGCGCGGGAGATCGGCTCGGTGGAGACCGGCAAGCTCGCCGACCTGGTGTTGTGGACACCGGCCTTCTTCGGGGTCAAACCCGAAGTGGTCATCAAGGGTGGCCAGATCGCGTACGCCCAGATGGGTGATGCGAACGCCTCCATCCCCACCCCCCAGCCGGTGCTGCCCCGCCCGATGTTCGGCGGCCACGGCCGGGCCCCCGGGCTGAACTCGGTCAACTTCACCGCGCAGGCCGCGCTCGACGACGCGCTGCCCGAACGGCTCGGACTCGGCAAGCAGTTCGTGGCGATAGAGAGCACCCGCAAGGTGAGCAAGGCGGACATGCGCAACAACGACGCCATGCCGAGGGTCGAGGTCGACGCCGACACCTTCACGGTCACCATCGACGGGGAGGCCGTGGAGCCCGCGCCCGCGGCGGAACTGCCCATGGCCCAGCGCTACTTCCTGTTCTGACATGGGACCTCTTGCGAAGGGCGCGACCCGATGAGCCGCGCCGCACTGCTCGTGCTCGCCGACGGGCGCTTCCCCGCCGGCGGGCACGCCCACTCGGGCGGGGCCGAGGCCGCCTGCAAGGCCGGCCGGATCCACGACGCCGCCACCCTCGAGGAGTTCTGCCGCGGCCGGCTGCACACGGCCGGACTCGTCGCCGCCGCACTCGCGGCGGCCGCGGCCCTCGGACTCGACCCGGCGGTCCTCGACACGGCCGCCGACGCCCGCACCCCGTCGCCCGCGCTGCGCACCGCGGCCCGGCGGCTCGGCCGGCAGCTGCTGCGGGCCGGCCGGGCCACCTGGCCCGCCGCCGAACTCGACGCGCTCGCCACGGCCTTCCCGCGCGGGGCGCACCAGCCGGTGGTGCTCGGGCTCACCGCCCGGGCGGCCGGGCTCGGGCCGCTGGACGCCGCGCACGTGGCGGCGTACGAGAGCGTCGGCGGACCGGCCACCGCGACCGTGCGACTGCTCGGCCTGGACCCCTTCGAGGCGAGCGGGGTCCTGGCCCGCCTCGCCCCCGAACTCGACGACGTCGCCGCGCACGCCGCGCAGGCCGCGCACCGGGCGCTGTCGCAGGGCCCGGACGCGCTGCCCGCGGCCTCCTCCCCACTGCTGGACATCGCGGCCCAGAGCCATGCCGACTGGCCGGTACGGCTCTTCGCCTCGTGACCGGCTCCCCACCGCTCCCCGACCGCCCCCACGATCGACTCCGGAGACCCCATGCATCTCGACCACGGCGTGACCTACCCCCAGCGCCACACCCACAGCGCCGAGCCGGTACGGGCGGACGGCTCGCGCCGCGCCCTGCGGATCGGCCTCGGCGGACCCGTCGGCTCCGGCAAGACGGCCACCGTCGCCGCCCTCTGCCGCGCCCTGCGCACCGAGCTGTCCATGGCCGTGGTCACCAACGACATCTACACGCGTGAGGACGCCGAGTTCCTGCTCCGCGAGGCCGTGCTGCCGCCCGAGCGGATCAGCGCGGTGGAGACCGGTGCCTGCCCGCACACCGCCATCCGCGACGACATCTCCGCCAATCTGGAGGCGGTCGAGGAGCTGGAGGAGACGGTCGGCCCGCTCGACCTGATCCTCGTCGAGTCCGGCGGCGACAACCTCACCGCCACCTTCTCCCGCGGCCTCGTCGACGCCCAGATCTTCGTCATCGACGTGGCGGGCGGCGACGACATCCCGCGCAAGGGCGGACCCGGCGTCACCACCGCCGACCTGCTCGTCGTCAACAAGACCGACCTCGCCCCCTACGTGGGCTCCGACCTGGACCGGATGGCCCGCGACGCCGCCGAGCAGCGCGGCGAACTCCCCGTCGCCTTCCAGTCGCTGCGCGCGCAGGACGGCGTGGCGCCGGTGGCCGCATGGGTGCGCGAGCGGATCGCCGCCTGGGCCGCGCGGTGAGCCCCACGGCGGCCCCCGCGCCTCCCGCCGCCCCGCCGGCCCCGACTCAGGCCCTGACGCCGGCCCCGGCCCCGTCTGCTTGCGCTGCGTCCGCTCCTCCTGCACCCGCCCTCGCCCCGGCCGGTGTACGGGCCACCGCCCGGATCCGCGCAGTCGCCGACGGCCGCGGCGGTACCGCCCTGCCGCTGCTGGCCGGTGAGGGACCGCTCGCGCTGCGCCGCACCCGCGGCACGGCCGGCGAGGCCGGCGTGATGCTGGTCGGCGCGATGAGCGCCCCGCTCGGCGGGGACCACCTCACGGTGGAGGCCGCCGCCGGTCCCGGGGCCCGCCTCGCCCTGGCCTCGGCGGCCGCCACCCTGGCGCTGCCCGGCCGCGGTGGTGAGCCCGCGCGGTACGACGTACGGCTGACGCTGGCCGAGGACGCGGCCGTACGGTGGCTGCCGGAGCCGCTGGTCTCCGTACGCGGCAGCGATCTGCGGGTGCACACCAGGGCCGAACTCGCCCCCACGGCCCGGCTGCTGCTGCGCGAGGAGCAGGTGCTGGGCCGGACGGGGGAGGAGCCGGGCCTGCTGCACAGCAGGCTCGCCGTGTCCCGGGGCGGGGTCCCGCTGCTGGACCAGGAGCTGGCCTGCGGTCCGGGGGCGCCGGGCGGCTGGGACGGGCCGGCGGGGCTGGCGGGCCACCGGGCGCTCGGTCAGCTCCTGGTCGTGGACCCGGCCTTCGCCGTGTCGCCGCCGGCCGCCGCGGTGCTCGGGGAGTTCGCGGCCGTCACTCCGCTGGCCGGTCCCGCCGTCCTCGTGACGGCTCTGGCCCCGGACGGGCTGCGGCTGCGCGAGGTACTCGACGCGGCGTGGCGCACCTACGGCTGGTAACCGCTGAGCAAACCTGGGACGAATGCGACACCGCTCAGCGGTACACGCCTTTCCGGTTATCGGGTTGGCAAAGAACGCGACCTTGGTCTGTTGTCAGGTGTAGGTCAGACGAAAGGATCCACCTGCACAGACCGACTGCACCGACCAACCCGGCCTCCTCAGGCCGGGCCTGACGCAGGGGGAACAACCACGTGATACGCACTGCAGCGCTGGGGAGCGCTGCCACTCTGATCACCGGAGCGCTGGCCGCGAGCCTGCTGCTGGCCCCGCCGGCCGCCGCGGCTTCGTCCACCCAGAACACCCCGCTCCCGGAGGCGCTGGGCGTCCAGCTCGCCGCGGCCCGCGCCGCCGCCACCGGGATCGAGTGGAAGGACTGCCCCGCGGACTGGGGCTTCGAGGCCCCGATCCAGTGTGGCTGGGTCAAGGTCCCGCTCGACTACGCGAAGCCGTTCGGCAAGACCATCGAGCTCGCGGTCGACCGCGCCGTCAGCACCGGCACCAAGCAGGAGCGCCAGGGCGCGCTCCTCTACAACCCCGGCGGCCCCGGCGGTTCCGGCATGCGCTTCCCGCGCCGGGTCACCACCAAGTCCGCGCTCTGGGTGAACAGCTCCAAGGCGTACGACTTCGTGGGCTTCGACCCCCGCGGCGTCGGCCACTCGGCGCCCATCTCCTGCATCGACCCGCAGGAGTTCGTCAAGGCTCCCAAGGCCGACCCGGTCCCGGACACCAAGGCCGACAAGAACGCCCAGCGCAAGCTCGCCGCGGAGTACGCGGACGGCTGCAAGGAGCGCAGCGGCGACATGCTGCCGTACATGACCACGCCGAACATCGCGCGTGACCTGGACGTCATCCGTGCCGCCCTGGGCGAGAAGAAGCTGAACTTCATCGGCGTCTCCTACGGCACCTACATCGGCGGGGTCTACGCGACCCTGTTCCCGACCCACGTGCGCCGCATGATCGTCGACAGCGTCGTCAACCCGGCGCAGGAGAACATCTGGTACGAGGCGAACCTCGAGCAGGACGTCGCCTTCCAGATGCGCTGGAACGACTGGCAGGACTGGGTCGCCAAGAACGACAACGTCTTCCACATCGGCGACACCCGCGCCAAGGTCGAGGCCAAGTGGCAGGAGCTGCGCGCCAAGGCCAAGGCCAACCCGCTCGGCGGGGTCGTGGGCCCGGCCGAGCTCATCGGCTTCTTCCAGGGCGCCCCGTACTACGACTCCTCCTGGGTGCCCGTCGCCCAGGCGTTCAGCGCGTACGTGGCCGGTGACGAGAAGCCGCTGATCGAGGCGATCTCCCCGGACATGTCCGACATCAAGGGCAACATCGCCTCGGAGAACGGCAACGCGGTGTACACCGCGGTCGAGTGCGCCGACGCCAAGTGGCCGACCAGCTGGGCCAAGTGGGACAGGGACAACAGCAAGCTGCACGAGAAGTACCCGTTCCTGACCTGGTCCAACGCGTGGATGAACCTGCCCTGCGCGACCTGGAAGTCCAAGCAGAGCAAGCCGATCGAGGTCGGTGCCAAGCACGGCCTGGCCCCGGTCCTGATCGTCCAGTCCGAGCGTGACGCGGCCACGCCGTACGAGGGTGGCGTCGAGCTGCACCGCCGCCTCGCCGGCTCGCGCCTGATCACCGAGCAGAACGCCGGCTCGCACGGTGTCACCAGCCTGGTGAACCCCTGCATCAACACCCGGGTGGACGCCTACCTGCTCGAGGGCAAGGTCGACGCCGCGGACGTGAAGTGCGGTCCGCACGCCACTCCGGTCGCCCCGGCCCCGGCCACGGCGAAGTCGCTCGCCACGGCCCCGGCGTCGGCCCTGCCGGCGCTGGAGGAACTGCCCGCCGTCCGCTAAGGCCTGCGGTGGCATGAAGCAGTACTGAGCACGGCCGGCACAGCACAACACGGCACGGCACAGCACGGGAGAAGGCTCAGCGCGTCTTGCGCCGGGCCTTCTTCCGCGCTTCCTCCTCCTCCGCCTTGACCTCGGCGGCGTACCGGTCGACGTACTCCTGGCCGGACAGCCCGAGGACGGCGTACATGATCTCGTCGGTGACGGCCCGCAGCACGGCCCGCTCGCCCTCCAGCCCCGCGTACCGCGAGAAGTCCAGCGGCCGGCCGAAGCGGATCGTCACGCGCCGGATGTTCGGGATCTTCTGCCCGGGCGGCTGGATCTCGAAGGTGCCGACCATCGCGCACGGTACGACGGGCACCCCGGCCCCGAGCGCCATCGCGGCCACGCCCACCTTGCCCTTGTACAGCCGCCCGTCGTGCGAGCGGGTGCCCTCGGGGTAGATGCCCAGCAGCTCGCCCTTGGCCAGTACTCCGAGCCCCTCGCGCAGCGCGGCCTGTCCGGCGTCCTTGCCCGACCGGTCCACCGGGATCTGCCCGGCAGTGCGGAAGAAGAACGCGGTCAGCCGCCCCTTCACCCCGGGGCCCGTGAAGTACTCCGCCTTCGCGAGGAACGTGATCCGGCGTTTGAGGATGGCCGGCATCAGGAAGTGGTCGGAGAAGGACAGGTGGTTGCCCGCGATGATCGCGGCCCCTTCCGGCGGGATGTTCTCCAGTCCCTCGATGCGCGGGCGGAACAGCAGCCGCAGCAGCGGACCGAGCAGCACGTGCTTGAGCAAGAGGTAGAACACCGGGGCATTTTCCCTTCACCTGGGCGTCAGGTCAGTGTGCCGTACACGGTGCCGGATGGGCATGGCGCACCGGAATCCGACGGCCTCCGCAGGAACGGACGGCGTTGCCGGGAGTTCCTGCGGAGGCCGGCCGGACTCGGCAGAAAGCGCCGGACCGGAGGAGGGGCAGGTGGTGCGGGTGCGTCGGTTCACGTCTTGCTGGACGCCGCCATGCCGGCGGTCAGCAGCCCGAGGACCACCCAGGCGAACCACAGCCAGCCGTTGCTGCCGAGGGCCACGGAGTACGTGGCGACGGCCACCAGAGCGGCGAAGGTCATGACGGCCATCGCCTTAACGGATCCGGTCATGCCCCATGGTCGCGCGCGGAGGTGCTCCTCCGCTACTGGCCACGCGCTTGGAGCGAGGCGAGATAGGAGTTGTACGCCTCCAGCTCCTGGTCGCCGTCGCGGTCCGCGGCCCGGTCCGCGCGCTTCGCCGCCCGCTGCTCGGAGTGGTACCACTGGTAGACCAGCGCGATCAGCACGAGCACCGACGGGATCTCGCTGAAGGCCCAGGCGATGCCGCCGCCCCACTGCTGGTCGAGCAGCGGGTCGATGCCGAGGGAGGCCGGCGGGTTCGCGTACGTCTTGATCATCGGCTCGCTCGCCATCATCACGGCGATGCCGAAGAAGGCGTGGAACGGCATGCCGGCGAAGAGCTCCAGCATCCGCATCACGTAGCCGGGGCGGTGCGGGCCGGGGTCCACGCCCATGATCGGCCAGAAGAAGATCAGGCCGACGGCCAGGAAGTGCACCATCATGCCGATGTGCCCGGCCTTGCTCTCCATGAGGAAGTCGAAGAGCGGCGTGAAGTAGAGGGCGTAGAGGCTCGCGATGAACATCGGGATGGTGAACACCGGATGGGTGATCACCTTCATGTAGCGGCTGTGCAGCAGCATCAGCAGCAGCTCGCGCGGTCCCTTGCGGCCGCGGGCGGCGGGCGGCAGCGCACGCAGCGCCAGCGTCACCGGTGCGCCCAGCAGCAGCAGGATCGGCGAGAGCATGCTGATGACCATGTGCTGGACCATGTGCACGCTGAACATGACCATGCCGTAGTCGTTCAGCTTGGTGCACATCATCAGCGCGATGCTCAGCACGCCGGAGACGAAGGCGATGGTCCGGCCCAGCGGCCAGGCGTCCCCGCGCCGGCGCAGCCGCACCACGCCCCACAGGTACAGGCCGAGGCCGACGAGCGAGCCGATCAGGAAGAAGGCGTCGAAGGAGAACTCCAGCCCGCGCCCGAGAGTGAACGGCGGCAGGTCCATGTCCATGTGCATGTCCATGCCGTGACCGCTGTGATCCATCTGTTCACTCCCTTGACCTGTGGTGCCCCACCACAGTAATGCCGCCCCCGGACGCGAAATCGTCCGGGGGCACCCGTTAAGGGAGTGACGCGCAGAAGGGGGGAAACATCACAGAACGTTCTGCGCCTCGTCGTAGCGCTCCGCCGGGACCGTCTTGAGGGTCTGCACGGCGTCGGCGAGCGGGACCATCTCGATCTCGGTGCCGCGCAGCGCGGTCAGCATCCCGAACTCGCCGCGGTGCGCCGCCTCGACCGCGTGCCAGCCGAAGCGGGTGGCCAGGACCCGGTCGTACGCGGTGGGCGTACCGCCGCGCTGGACGTGGCCCAGGATGACCGGGCGGGCCTCCTTGCCCAGGCGCCGCTCCAGCTCGACCGCGAGCAGGTTGCCGATGCCGGCGAAGCGCTCGTGGCCGTACTGGTCGGTGCCGCCTTCCCGGAAGTCCATGGAGCCGGCGCGCGGCTTGGCGCCCTCGGCGACCACGACGATCGCGAACCGCTTGCCCGCGGAGAAGCGCTCGCCGACGATCGCCGTCAGCTCGTCGATGTCGAAGGGGCGCTCCGGGACGACGATGGCGTGCGCGCCGGCCGCCATGCCCGAGTGCAGGGCGATCCAGCCGGTGTGGCGGCCCATGACCTCCACGACCATCACGCGCTGGTGGGACTCGGCGGTGGTCTTCAGCCGGTCCAGGGCCTCGGTGGCGACCCCGACGGCGGTGTCGAAGCCGAAGGTGACGTCCGTCGAGGCGATGTCGTTGTCGATGGTCTTCGGGACGCCGACGATCGGCAGCCCGGCCTGCGAGAGCAGGTTCGCGGCCTTCAGCGTGCCCTCGCCGCCGATCGGGATGATGGCGTCCAGGCCGAGGTCGGCGACGTGCCCACGGGCCCGCTCCACGCCGTCGCGCAGGTGCGCGGGCTGCACCCGGGAGGAGCCGAGGATGGTGCCGCCGCGGGCCAGGATGCCGGCCACGGCGTCGAGGTCGAGCTTGCGGTAGTCGCACTCCAGCAGGCCGCGCCAGCCGTCGTGGAAGCCGATGACCTCGTCGCCGTGGTCGACGACGGAGCGGTGCACGACGGAGCGGATGACGGCATTGAGGCCGGGGCAGTCGCCGCCGGAAGTGAGCACACCAATGCGCATGGCAGGAAGAACCTTTGCAACGTGGGCCGACGACCGGACCACGTCGTCCGGTTGGAACTACGGCCACCCTACAAGCGGTGGAGCGGTGGACTGAACCATCCTCCACATGCTGGTCATGATCGTCGTACGAAACCACGTCGGCCCGGTTCCCCCTAGGGAAAACCGGGCCGAACACATGATTGCGGGGCCGCCCCGATGAGCGGTCCGCGCGGTGTTACGCGGGCTGCGTGGCCGCCGCGATGCGCTCGGCGCGCAGCGCCTCGTACCACCGGTCGTCGATGGGCGGCAGCGCGTTCACGTCGAGGGCCAGCTTCAGCAGCAGGTCCGCGATCTGCGGGTTGCGGGCCATCACGGGGCCGTGCATGTAGGTGCCGAAGACCGTGTCGTTGTACGCGCCCTCGGTGCCGTCGCCGGTGCCGTTGCCGCGGCCCATCGAGACCCGCGCGAACGGGCGGGCCGTCGGACCGAGGTGCGTGACGCCCTGGTGGTTCTCGAAGCCCGTCAGCTGGGGCAGGTTCAGGCGCGGGTCGATGTCCGCGAGGACGTCGCCGACGCACCGCTCGCCCTCGCCGCGCACGGTGACCACGTCCAGCAGGCCGAGGCCCTCCTGGCGCTCGCCCATGTCGTTGACGAACTCGTTGCCGAGGATCTGGTATCCGGCGCAGACGGAGAAGACGATCGCCCCGTTCGAGACGGCCCGCTCCAGACCGCCGTCGCGCAGCAGGCGCTCCGCGGCGAGCCGCTGCGGGCGGTCCTCACCGCCGCCGATCAGGTAGATGTCGCCCGAGGTGGGGATGGGCTGGTCGCTGCGCACGTCCACGCGCTGCACGTCCAGGCCGCGCTGGCGCGCCCGGCGCTCCACCACGAGGGCGTTGCCCTGGTCTCCGTACGTGCTCAGCAGGTCCGGGTAGACCCACACCAGACGCAGGCTGTTGTCGCTCATGCTCTTGTCCTTGAGGGTTCTAGTTGCCGACGCGGCGGCGCACGTCCTGGAAGGCGGTGTAGTTGGCGATCAGCTCGATCTGCCCGGGCGGCGCCAGCTGCACGGCCTCGTCGAGGGTCTCGCACACCCGGAAGTCCAGGCCCGCGACCTCGAGGCGGACCGCCAGGTCCAGCTTGCGGTCGCCGATCACGAAGATCGGGTGACCGGCCAGGCGCGGGTAGTCCACGTCCCAGAGCCAGGAGGTGTCCGTGCCGTCGGCGCCGCGCGCGTTCACCGACAGGATCACCGGCGTCGGCGGCGGGTCGATCAGCGAAAACGTTTCGAGCCAGCCCGCCGGGTTCTTGGCGAGCAGCAGGCGCAGCTCGCGGCCCTGGAAGTTGACCACGTCGTAGCGGCCGGCGACGGCCTGCACCTGGTACATCCGCTCCAGGGCGACCTGCGGCGGGACGCCGAACACGGCGGCCACGGCGGCCGAGGTGGCGGCGTTCGCCTTGTTGGCGCGGCCGGGCAGCTGGAGGTGGATCGGCCAGGCCGAGCCGTGCGGGTCCAGCACGTGGTCCCCGGACAGCACCCAGCTCGGGGTGGGGCGCCGGAAGCCGCACTCGCCGCAGAACCAGTCGTCGCCGGGGCGCTGCATGACGCCACCGCAGGAGGGGCACGACCAGGCGTCGTCCTTCCACTCCTGGCCGGCGGCGACCCACACCACGTTCTGCGAGGAGGAGGCCGACCACACGATGAGCGGGTCGTCGCAGTTCGCGACGATGACGGCCTTGGAGCCCTGGAGCCCCTCGCGCCACTTCTCCGCGAGCATGCGGGTCTCGGCGGCGCGGTCCAGCTGGTCGCGGGAGAGGTTCAGCAGGGCGATCACCTTGGGGGTGACGTCCCGGGCCACCCCGGCGAGGTACTTCTCGTCCACCTCGATGACGCCGTACTTGGCGTCCGAGCCGCCCGCGAGGGCGGAGGTGATGCCGGCCGGCATGTTGGCGCCGAGGGCGTTGGAGACGACCGGGCCGCTGGCCCGCAGGGCCTCGGCGATCAGCCGGGTCGTCGTGGTCTTGCCGTTCGTCGCGGAGACGAGGACGACGTCGAGATGCTGCGCGAGCGCTCCGAGAAGATCGGGGTCGAGTCTGAGTGCGACCTTGCCACCGATCACCGATCCGCTTCCGCGTCCCGCGGCCCGCGACACCGCCGCCGCGGCCTTGCCCGCCGTCACGGCCAGCTTGGCCCGCGGCGAAAGCGGCTCTGTGTTGCCTGCCATCGTCCCTTGTCCTCCTTGCGTCGGTCGGCCCCAGCCTATCCAGTACCGGCCGGGGCCTTGACCGCGGCGCCCCCGGGGCGCCGCGGATCTCCTCATATATTCGCCCGTCGTACCCTTACGGCCATGCGACAGCGCCCCATTCCCGGTACCACCGGCCTCGTCCGCACCATGAGCCTGCTGGGTGATCCGGTTCTCCACTCGGCCTGCGCGGAGGTCACCGCATTCGGCCCGGCCCTCGACCGGCTCATCGAGGACATGTTCGCGACGATGTACGCCGCCGAGGGCGTCGGCCTCGCCGCGAACCAGATCGGCGTCGCACAGCGGGTGTTCGTGTACGACTGCCCCGACGACGAGGACGTGCGCCACGTCGGGCACATCGTCAACCCGCGCCTGGTGGAGACCGACGGGGACGAGTTCCGCGGCCCCGAGGGCTGCCTGTCGCTGCCGGGTCTGGAGGCGGGCACGGTCCGGTACGACCGCGCGGTCGTCGAAGGGGTCACCTCCGACGGCGCGCCCGTACGGATCACCGGCACCGGGTTCTTCGCCCGGTGCCTCCAGCACGAGTGCGACCACCTCGACGGCACGGTCTACGCGGACCGCGTCACCGGGCTGCGCGCCCGGCGGCTGCGGCGGGCGATTCGCAAGACGCCGTGGGGCGCGCGGGCCGCGGCGGCCCCGCAGGACTGAGCCGGGTCCCCGGCCGGGGACCCCGCTCCCTAGAAGCCCGGGCCGTCCAGGCGGTTGCCGGCGGTGGCCAGCCGGCCCCACAGCAGGTCGGTGAGTCCGGTGACCAACTCCGCACGCTCGCACGGGCGCTCGCCGAGCCACCAGTCGCCGGCGGCGTGCATCATGCCGACGATGCCGTGGCCCCAGATGCGGGCCAGGCGTTCGCCGCCGGGGCCGAGGTCCACGCGCTCGCCGATCACCTGGGCGAGCTCCTCGCCGAGCCGGCGCAGCAGCGGGGCCGAGTGCAGGCCCACGTCGAAGCCGCGCTCGGCGGCGTGCGAGTCCTCGGCCGGGTGCATCAGGAACCGGTACACCTGCGGGCGGGCCTCGATGGCCGTGAGATAGGTGTCGAGGGTGGACTCCACCCGGCTGCGGCGCTCGGCCGGGGCGTCGAGCGCGGCCCGCAGCGAGTCGAGCAGGGCGTCGGTGTGCCGCACGGCGAGGGCCTGGTAGAGCCCCGCCTTGTCGCCGAAGTGCCGGTAGAGGATCGGCTTGGTGATGCCGGCCTCCGCCGCGATGGCGTTCATGGAGGCCTTGGGGCCGTCCCGGAGGACGACCCGGTCCGCCGCTTCGAGCAGCTCCCGCCTGCGGCGCTCGGCCGCTCCCGGTTCGCCGGCCTGCTGAGTGGTCTCCATGACGTGTTTCTCTCCCCGCCCTTGCGATGGTGCGTGACGCCCACGCAACGTAACACCCCGCACACCCTCGTGAAGGAATCGGCCGCCCCGCGGGCGATGCTGCTTGACAGTCCCTACTCGTCGGTAACAGACTGTGGCCACCGTAGGGGTTACCGCTAGTAACGCACTGGTGGATGCACAGCTGGAGGGGACATGGCGGAGTTCACCATGGAGCTCAATGACGACCAGAAGCAGGTGCGGGACTGGATCCACGGCTTCGCGGCCGAAGTGATCCGGCCCGCAGCCGCGGAATGGGACGAGCGCGAAGAGACTCCGTGGCCCGTCATCCAGGAGGCCGCGAAGCTCGGGATCTACTCGCTCGACTTCTACGCCCAGCAGTTCTTCGACCCTACCGGCCTCGGCATCCCGATGGCGATGGAAGAGCTGTTCTGGGGCGACGCGGGCATCGCCCTGTCGATCGTGGGCACCGGGCTCGCCGCCATCGGCGTCGTCGCCAACGGCACCGAGGAGCAGATCGGCACCTGGATCCCGCAGATGTACGGCACCCCGGACGACGTGAAGGTCGCCGCCTTCTGCTCCTCCGAGCCGGACGCCGGATCCGACGTCGGCTCGATGCGGACCCGGGCCGTCTACGACCAGGCCAAGGACGAGTGGGTGCTCAACGGCACCAAGACGTGGGCGACCAACGGCGGCATCGCCAACGTCCACATCGTCGTCGCCGTCGTCGACCCGGAGCTCGGCACGAAGGGGCACGCCTCCTTCATCGTGCCGCCGAACACCCCGGGCCTGTCCCAGGGGCAGAAGTTCAAGAAGCACGGCATCCGCGCCTCGCACACCGCCGAGGTGGTCCTGGAGGACGTCCGCGTCCCCGGCTCCTGCCTGCTCGGCGGCAAGGACAAGCTGGACGAGCGCCTCGCGCGGGCCCACGAGCGGGCCAGGGCCGGCGGCGGTGGCGAGCGCGTGAAGAACGCCGCCATGGCCACCTTCGAGGCCTCCCGCCCGGCGGTCGGCGCCATGGCCGTCGGCACCGCGCGCGCCGCGTACGAGGTCGCCCTCGACTACGCCAAGACCCGTACCCAGTTCGGCCGCCCGATCATCGACAACCAGGGCATCGCCTTCCAGCTCGCCGACATGCGGACCTCCATCGACGCGGCCCGGCTGCTGGTGTGGCGGGCGTCGTGGATGGCGGTCGCGGGCAAGCCCTTCACCTCGGCGGAGGGCTCGATGTCGAAGCTGTTCGCGAGCGAGGTCGCCAAGAAGGTCACCGCCCAGGCGGTCCAGATCCTCGGCGGCAACGGCTTCACCCGCGAGTACCCGGTGGAGCGCATGCACCGCGACAGCGCGATCTACACGATCTTCGAGGGGACCAGCGAGATCCAGCGCCTGGTGATCGCCCGCACCATCTCGGACATGCCGATCCGCTAGCGCGCGGCCGGTACCGGCGGCGGCCCGGACACCCGGCGGTGTCCGGGCCGCCGGCCTGTCAGCGCAGCGGCGTCAAACAGGTCAGGGTCCACCCGTCGGCGCTGTACTCCGGGGGCGCGAGGAAATCGCGCGGGGCGCAGGTGCCGCCGGGCGCGTCCGCAGGCCGGGTGGCCCGGTACTCGGCGTTCGCCGAGCCGCAGTCCGTGGTCAGCAGCTTCATGTCGTGCAAGTCGCCCTCGTTGCGGACGCACTGCCCCGTGATCAGCGCGGGCGGCTTCTCGTCCCCGGCCGCCAGGCCGATCAGCACGAGCGTGGGCGGCGTCAGGGCGATGAGCACGATCACCACGAGGAAGGCCAGCGCCAGCGGACGGCGCAACAGCGGCTTGCCCGGCTCCAGTGCGGGCCGGAAGCCGCCCGTCGGGGGAGCGAGCCCGAGGAAGGCCGCCCGCGCGCCGAGGTTCATCAGCAGGGTGACCGGCGTGATGAAGAAGGACAGCGGGCCCCACCAGCCCTGCCAGAGCGTGTCCGCGGACATCCTGCGGTAGGTGGCGAGTCCGCAGTCGCGGCAGAACGGCCCCTCCTGGCGCAGGAACCGCATCAGCACGAGCATGCCCTGGTGCCCGCGTACGGTGGCCGGCGCGGCCGGCAGGCCACCGCACAGGCGGCAGCCGTACGCGGCCTGCGGCAGCGGGTGGTGGCCGTAGGGGCCCGCCGCCTGCTGCGGCATCGTGTACGGGGCGTAGGGGCCGCCCTGCTGCGGGGTGTACGGGTGGTACGGGCCGGCGCCGTGCTGCGGTGGCGGAGTGGCCACGGGTCTCTCCTCGGTCTCGCGGTGATCACCGGGCGGCGGTGATCACGGCACCCTAGCCCGCGCCCGCCCGCGGCAGCCGGGCGACGGCCCGGGAGGGGCGCGTCGCCGAACGTGATCCTGCCCACGCCCGGGGACGCCGTGAACGGCGTTCCGACGCGCGTCGCCGGCGCCGCCGCGATGATCGTCCGCGCGGGCGGGACCCGTGCGCCGTGGCGTACCCGGTCCGCTGCCGCCGGCCTCACCCCGAGGGCGGCAGAGGCGTTCGGTGAACGATCCGGATACCGGGCATGAGCGCATGGTAATCGGGCATACACACCCTGAACTGGACCCCCGAAATGGGTTCCGTCCGGGGGCGGCGATCAGTAATACTCACCGCCACCGTGGATCGCGGATTCGACCGGGTGACCACCGGCCCTCCCGCCCCACTTTGCGAGGAGGTGCGCCATGTGCTCCCACCAGCCCCCCTGCCCGTCCGCCGACAGCGCCGATCACGACGCCGCCCGCACCGTGGCCTTCCATCCCGAACAGGGCTGGAGTCTGCTCTGCAACGGCCTGGTGATCTTCGACGATACCGGTGAGCTGCTCCCCGACGGCCGCGCGGTGGAACCACGCCGCCCGGCCCTGGTCTGAGCGAGGAGGCCGCATGCGCCAGCAGCTGATCCGCAAGCCCGTCCCCAAGCCCGCACCCCGAGACCTGGACCTGCGCACACCGTCGGGCAGACCCCTCCCGTACTGACGGGAGCCCCGGCGTTACGCGGCCCCACCGGCTGGAGTTCAGCCGGTGGACGCCGCCGTCCCACCCAGGAACGCGGCCTCGTAGGCCTCGTCGCCGATCGCCGCGCGGGCCTGCCGCTCGCCCCGGTCCCGCAGGGCCGTCAGCGAGGGTGAGCCCATCTGCGGCCGGCCCACCGTGCGCCACCAGGCGTGCCCCGTGCCCAGCAGCCGCGCCGCGAGCTCCCCGTCGCCCAGGGCCGCCACCGCCGCCGCGAGCAGGTCCAGGCCGAGAGCTATCCCGAACCGGTCGCCGAGCAGCCGCTTGCCCGAGAGCATCGCCCGTACGTGGCGTGCCGCCTCCCCGTGGTGGCCGAGCCCGAGCGCCGCGACCGCCAGCACGTAGTCCGCGTACGCCCGCAGCCAGCGCTCGCCCAGCTCCGCACAGGCCTCGCGCAGCCGCCGCGCCTCCTCGGTGGCCTCCTCGAAGCGCTCCAGGTCGCACAGGGCGTAGCTGGTGGCCAGCCGGCACAGGAGCCAGCCCGGGCCGCTGGTCCGTCCGCCGTGGCCGGCCCGTGCCCGGGGCCCGGCCAGCTCCAGCGCCCGTACGGGATCCCCGGGCATCAGCACCGACACCGCGTGCAGGTAGGCCGCGCGCAGCTCCGGCTCGGGATCCGCCAGCCGGGCCGCCGCACGGGTGCACTCCGCGCCCAGCTCCCGGGCCGCGTCCATGTCCCCCTGGAGCAGGGCGGTCAGCCCGAGGGCCCACACGGCCTGGGCGTACGCGGCCCCCGTGCCGGGGGCCGTCTTCAGCGCCCGTTCCAGGAAGCCCCGGCCCTCGTGGACGTGCCCGCACGAGAACCAGAAGAACCACAGGGCCCCGGCCATCTCGAGCGCGGCCGCCGGGTCGGCGCCGAGGAGGTGCTCCAGCGCCGTCCGCAGCTGCGCGTGCTCGGCGGTCATCCTGCGGTACCAGTCCACCTGGTCCGGGCTCAGCCAGCCCCGGTCGGCGGCCTGGGAGAGCGCCGCGTACCAGTGCGCGTGCCGGTCGGCGACGGTCTGCACCTCGCCGAGCTCCGTCAGCCAGTCGTGGCCGTACTCGCGGATCGTGTCCAGCATCCGGTAGCGGGCGCCCGCGCCGCGCTCCTGGCTGCGCCGCACGACGGACTTGGCCACGAGCCCCGCGAGCACCCGCTCCACCCGGGAGGCGGGCAGCGGGCCGCCCGAGCAGATAGCCCGGGCCGCGGCCACGTCGAAGTCCCCGGTGAAGACGGACAGCCGGGCCCACAGCAGCCGTTCCACCGGCTCGCACAGCTCGTGGCTCCAGCCGATCGCGGTGCGCATCGTCCGGTGCCGGGGCTGGAGCACGGGCCGGGTGTCGGACAGCACGGAGAAGCGGGCGCCGAGGCGCTGCGCCATCTGCTCCAGCGTCCACAGCCGCAGCCGGGCGCCGGCGAGCTCCAGGGCCAGCGGGATTCCGTCGAGGCGCCGGCAGACCTCGGCCGCCAGTTCGGCCCGTTCGCGGTCCTCGAAGGCGGCGGCGGCCTGCGGGGTCGCGGCCACGGCGCGGGCACGGAACAGGGCGAGGGCGTCGCTGTCGGGTCCCTCGCAGGGCAGCGGGCAGACCTCGACGACCTTCTCGCAGGGGCTGCCGAGGGGTTCGCGGGAGGTGACCAGCACCGTCAGTCCGGGTGCGGACTGGAGGAGCTCGCCCACGAGATGGCGGCATTCGGCCACCATGTGCTCGCAGGTGTCGAGGACGAGGAGCAGCTCCTTGTCGGCCATCCACGCGCACAGCTCCTCGTCGAGGGGGCGGGCGGAGTGGTCGGCGAGGCCGACGGCGTGGGCGACGGTCATCGTGAGCAGGCCGGGGTCGCGCAGGGGCGAGAGCTCCACCCACCAGACCCCGTCGGGCCGGTCCTGTTCGGGGTCGGTGACGGCCCGCAGGGCGAGCCGGGACTTGCCGACGCCGCCCACCCCGGTGAGGGTGGTCAGCCGGCGGGAGCGCAACAGGCAGTGCAGTGCGGCGAGTTCGCCCTCCCGGCCGATGAAGCCCGCCGGGTCGGGCGGCAGGTTTCCCGGCAGGGCGCCGCGAGCCGGCTCGGGATCGCCGTCGGCCTCCGCGGAATCCGGCTCTTTTCTGTTGAACGCGTACTCACCGAACACGGATGTATTGTGCGCGATCTTCTTGTCCGGTAGTGCCGTTCGGTCCCTATTGCTGTCACGTTGCCGGGACATCCGCCGTCCGCCTCATGCCACGAGTACGATGCGCCGTTCCGCGGAGAACGCCCCCCAGTTGCCGTCGGGCAGCCTGGCGCGCAGCTTGAGCGTCCACTGCGTGCCGGCGGGCTCGGTCACCGTGAGCCGGTGCTCCACCCGGGTGGCCCCGGACGGGGGAACCGCGCCGGCGCCGAACTGGATGACGGTCACGGGCCTTCCGTTGACGTGGAGTTCGTACTCGGCGGTCGGGCGGCCGGTGTCCGGGGCGGTCCAGGTCAGCGTGACGGCGCCGGGGGAGGCGGTCGCGGTGAACTGGCCGGGCGCGGTGCCCGGGCCCTGGCCGGCGGACGGCGGCGTGGTCACGTCCACCGCCGGGCCGTCGGGGGAGGAGTTGTCCGCGCCGTCGCGGGCACGGACGGTGAAGGTGTAGACGGTGTCAGGCTGGAGGCCGGTCAGGGTGGTGCTGCTCTCGCCGGGGCCGGCCGTGTGGATCCGGACGCCGCCCTGGTAGACGTCGTACGCGGTCACGCCGGTGTCGTCGGTCGCGGCCGCCCAGGACAGGGTGGCGGCCCGGGGCCCGTCGGCCCGGCCCGTGGTGCGGGCCGGGGCGGTGGGCGGCAGGCGGTCCTCGGCCTTGGCCGCCGCGGTGGTGGCTTCGGCGGACGCGCTCGGGGCGGAGGCGTTGCCGGCGGCGTCCCGGGCCCGGACGGTGAAGGCGTACGCGGTCTGCGGGGCGAGGCCGGTGATGTCCACCATCGTCCTGTCGGCCGGGAGTTCGCGCACGAGACGGCCCGCCTGGAACACCTGGTAGTTGGTCACCCCGTCGGCAGGGGCCGCCGCCTGCCACATGACGTGCACGGAGGTGGCGCTGCCGGCCTGCGCCGTGATCCCGGCGGGGGCCGCCGGTGGCGTCGTGTCGGCCGCGGTGCAGGCGGTGAGCCCGGTGGCGGCCAGGCAGAGGGCGAGCAGGGGGGCGGTGCGTCGCACGGGGGGCCTTCCTCGGCATCCGCTTCCTCGTAAAGGTCTAGACATATATGGCACGGGCGCGGGCGGTGCGGCAATACCCGGGAGGAGATCGTCAAGCACCGATCGCCCGTCACGGACGGTCAACACCCGTACGGCGGACACGGGTTTCGCCCGAAGGCACCCCTTCCTGCGCCACGATGGCGCCGCCTAAGGAGGTATCGATGGTGATTTCGCTCTCGGTGGTCGTGCTGCTCCTCGTCCTCGCGTGGATCTTCATGCGCAGCGGCGGCCTCAAGTTCTCCCACGCCCTCGTCTGCGCGCTGCTCGGCTTCTACCTCGCGAGCAGCAGCATGGCGGCAACCATCCACGACGGCCTGTCGGCCACGGCCCAGGTGGTCTCCGGCCTGCGCCCGTAGGCCGGCGGCCGGCCCGCCTTGATCAACTGTTGCGCCTTCGTGAATCATCCGGCTCTTCCATGGACTCCTCGTGCGGTGCGATCTAGCGTCTGGCGGCGGCGCGATGTCATACGCACTGTCAATAAAACTGAAGAGAACGGAGGAAGTCCGGATGTTCCGAAGAGCGCTGAACTGCGCCGTGGTCCCCGCCCTCATCGTGTTCACCGCGATGTACGGGATCTCCCCGGCGCAGGCCGAGGAGATACCCCAGGCACCCGGCCACCGCCTGGTCAGCCACTACGACGGCGCCCCCGCGGCCGCCGCCCCGCTGCCCGGCGAAGCCCCGCCCCAGCACCCCTTCCTCGCGCCCAACGGCCGCAGCGGCATGCATTCCGACGCCGGGGGCAGCGCCACCTCCCCCTGGTCCGGGCCGCTCGGCAGGAACCCGCGGGTGACCAGCGAGAAGATCGCGGCACTCGGCGGCGAATGCGCCACCGCCACCTTCGACGCGGGCGGCAGGCTGGTCACGGTGTGCGGCACCTTCTCCGGCTTCAAGGTCAAGCTCCTCGATCCCCGCACGCTGGCCACCCTCGCGGAACACCAGCTCCCGCAGCGTTCCTCGACGGTCGAGGCGATCACCTCCCTCGACTTCTCGAAGATCTTCAAGGACACCTCGGGCGGCGCGTACTTCTACCTCGACCACGAGGACCGGGCCGTCCTGGCCGACTCCCGCCAGCACATCCTGCGCCTCTCGCACACGCAGCAGCCGGACGGCAGCTGGACGTTCGCCGTCGACGACGACTGGGACCTCACCGGCCAGGTCCCGCACGACTGCGTCACCTGGACCAATCTGCGCCCCAGCGGCACCTGCGACCCCGTCACCTCCGTGATGCCCGACTGGAACGGCCGCATCTGGTGGGTCACGCGGCAGGGCCGGGTGGGCACCGTGGATCCCGGGACCTCGCAGATCCGCTCGGTCCGGCTGCCGGGCGAGGAGATCCAGAACTCCTTCTCGGTCGCCGAGGACGGTGTGTCGATCGTCTCCGACCACGCGCTCTACAGCTTCCGCGCCGCCGCCGACGGCACCCCCGAAGTGCAGTGGCGCCAGACCTACGACCGCGGTACGGGAACCAAACCCGGCTCCGTGAACCAGGGTTCGGGCACCACCCCGGACCTCTTCGGCAACGGCTACGTCGCCATCACCGACAACGCCGACGACCGCATGAACGTCCTGGTCTACCGGCGCGGCGCGGACGTCCCGGCCGACCGGCGGCTGGTCTGCAAGGTCCCGGTGTTCGCCCGCGGAGCCTCGACCACCGACAACTCCCTGATCACCTGGGGCAACAGCATCGTCGTCGAGAACAACTACGGCTACGAGAACCTCACCAGCCTGCTGCTCGGCAAATCGGTCGTCGGCGGTATCAGCCGGATCGACGTCCGCGCCGACGGCAGCGGCTGCGACACGGTGTGGCAGAGCGGCATCCGCGCGCCCTCCGTCGTCCCGAAGCTGTCCACCGCGAACGGGCTGCTCTACTTCTACGAGAAGGAGCCCAACGCCCTGGGCATCGACGCCTGGTACCTGACGGCGGTGGACTTCCGGACCGGCGAGCGCCGCTGGCGGCAGCTGACCGGCACCGGGCCCCTGTACGACAACAACTGGGCGCCGATCACCCTCGGCCCCGACGGCACGGCGTACGTCGGCGTCTTCAACGGCATCGTCGCGGTCCGCGACGGCGGCTGAGGCCGACGGCAGCGAAGCTGGCCGGCACGCGATCCGTGCCGGCCGGCCCCCCTCACTCCCCGGGCCGTTCGGGCCGCCACAGCGGGTGTTCGCGCTCGGCCCACGCGCGGCCGACGGACCCCGTGCGCAGCCCGCGCCGGGCCTCGGGATCGGCCAGGGCCTTGCCGATGTGAGCGGCGAGCACGAGCCCGACGGCGAGGGCAAGCCAGTCGTGGACGAACGTGGCGGCGGTGCGCCGGACGACCGGGACGAGGCCGGTCCACCACATGAGCACGCCGGTGCCCGCCATCACCAGCACCGCCCCGGCCAGCCAGCCCGCGTACACCTTCTGCCCGGCGTTGAACTTCCCGGCGGGCCGCGCAGCCCTCCGGTCACGCCGCAGGGCGGCCCGCAGCCAGACCCGGTCGTGCGGCCCGAACCGGCCCAGGCGCCGCAGATCCGCCCGGAAGGCCCGCGAGGCGAGCCCCAGCAGGAACGGCAGGACGAGCAGCAGCCCGGACCAGACGTGCACGGTGACGACGAGGTGGCGGCGGCCGACGAGTTCGGCGAGCTGCGGGAGGTACAGGCAGGCCGCCGAGGCGGTGCACAGACCCATCAGCGCAGCGGTGGCCCGGTGGATCCACCGCTCGGCGCGGCTGAACCGGCGGACCCGCCCGGGCTGCGGGGCGCGCTCCGGCGCGGGCTCAGACCGTAGGAGCATCGTCGCGTCCGTTCGACCGGCCGACCCAGGCGTCGACCTCGTAGCCGAGGCGCTCCCAGTAGCCGGGTTCGACGTCACGGGTCAGGGTGATGCCGGAGAGCCACTTCGCCGATTTGTAGAAGTACATGGGGGCGACGTACAGCCGGACCGGGCCGCCGTGGGAGTGGCCCAACGGCTGGTCCTGCATGCGCAGCGCCACCATGACGTCGTCCCGGCGGGCCTGGGGGAGCGTGAGGCTCTCGGTGTACGTGCCGTCGAAGCAGCTGAAGCGGATCGCCCGGGCCTCGGGTCGCACCCCGGCGGCGTCGAGCAGCCTGGCCAGCGGCACTCCCTCGAACGGGGTGCCGGGAACCCGCCAGCCGGTGACGCACTGGACGTCCCGTACGACCCGGGTCTGCGGAAGCCGCTGCAGTGCGTCGAGGGTGTACGCCATGGGGCGGTCGACCAGGCCGTCGACGGTGAGCCGGTAGTTCTCGGGCCCGCGTCGGGGGACGGAGGAGGCCACCGAGTAGTAGCGGAACCCGCCGCCGTTCGGCAGCAGGCCGGTGAGGCCGGTGGGGTCCTTGTCGGCGGCCGCGCCGAGGAAGGTCTCGAAACCGCCCTGGAGGTAGGGGGCGCCGACCAGTCCGGCCGCGCCGAGCCCGACCATGCCGAGGACCAGGCGGCGGCCGACCGGCGCGCCCTGACCGTCGGGGTCGGGGTCGGGCGGGGGCGGTGCGGGTACGGGTGCGGGTGCTGGGCTCACGGGCCGATTCGACCACCGGCGGCGGCCCCGCACCAGGGCCGGCGGGTGTCCGTCAGACTTCCGTCACACCTTTCCCGCCTCCCGTGCGCGGTCTACGCCTTCCAGAAGAAGACGGCGGTCATCCGCTTCTCCTCCAGGGTCTGCCCGAAGTACCCGGTGGCGCTGTGGATCAGGTTCGCGGAGTAGAGCAGCAGCCGGTTGGCGCGGTGGGGGACCCGTACGTCCTCGGTGAAGGAGTCGGGGGACACGAAGCGGGTGCCCAGCGCGTCGACCAGGTTGTTGTGCGGTGCGATCACCTGGTTGCCCCCGAGGGCGCCGCCGGGCAGGCTCTGGCGGTAGAAACTCGTCCCGCAGTCCTTCGGGACCTTCGGGTTGAGGTAGAGCACGGCGGCATAGCGGCAGAGGGTCCGCGAGTCGGTGTGCGGGCGCGGCTCGGACTCGCCCTCGCCGACGACCTGGACGCAGTTGTGGTTGAACGTGCCGGCCCCCGCGGGCCGCTCGGCCCAGATCCTCGGGGCGCCGGTCGACTTCCGCACCAGCCGCTCCACCAGGGCCAGTTCCTCGGGCTCGAGACCCGGCATGGCGCGCAGTCCCGGCCAGCTCTCGGGCTTGTGCGGATAGCCCTCGGTCCAGTCGTCCTTGGCCAGGCAGCGCTGCCGTACGGCGTCGGGATCCGGCAGCACGTCGTCCAGTACCCAGTAGTCGCGCCCGCGGGTCGGCTTGCGGTACGGGAGGACCGGGAGGGGAGGAGGAGGTAGGGGCATGGGAGGGACCGTAGCCACCGGCCGCGGTGCGGCTCGCTCCGGAGCCGGTCAACGTTCCGTCAAGTGTTCCCCATGGACGCCGAGATGGGGCGGACACGCCCGGGGGCGCCCGTCGCCGGGCGGAGCGGGTGGTTCACTGGCGGCATGCCGCTCGAAAACTACGGAGTGCTGTCCGGAACCCTGCACCGCCACTTCCGTGAACGGCCGGACGACCAGGGGCGATGGTTCCGCGTCCACCTGGAGGTCGACGCCCCCGCAGGCCGCTACGCATGCGCCGTCGACGTCGACGGCAGGAACGCCACGGCCGGGATCCGGTGGAAGGTCTTCACCCTGCACGCCTCGGTGCTCGACCCCGTCGCCTCGCCGGCACCCGGGTACCGCGATCTCGCCCGGGCCTCCGGTTCGGGCGCGCTCGACCAGCTCCGACACCCGGCGCTCGCGGACCGCCCCGGCTGCCTCCTCGGCGGACACCCGCCGCAGTGGTACCAGCGCATCCTGGACCGGCTGAACCCGCCCCGGCCCTGGATCTCCGGCTCCTGCCTGGAGGCCTCCGAGGCGCTGGAGCCGATCCTCGTCCCCGGCCGACCGGTCCTGGTCTTCGGCGAGCCCTCCGCCGAGGGGCTCGGCATGCACAACATCCACCGGAACCAGGGCGATCCGTACGGCAGCCGGTGGTGGGCGGACAACGGCGTCTGGCAGGACGGGGCCGTGCTGACCCGGCGCCCGGACGGCCTGTTCGACGTGTTCGTCTCCGCGTTCTCCACCCAGACGGAACCCACCGACGCCGACGGCCACCCGGTCCAGGCGCCCTAGGCCGTCTCTTCCGGATCTTGCCTGACCTGCGCTGCCCGGCAAGATCCTAAAGAGACGACCTAGACGTGGTGCGGGCGGCGGGCCGCCACCGCCGCGCACGCTGCCGCGAGCGGCAGTTCCGCGCACAGGGCCAGGACCAGGGCCGTTGCCCGGGCACTGCCCGGAGCCGAGGTCGTCACGTCGAACCAGGCGTCCGCCACCAGCAGCGCGGCCGTCGCCGCGGCCAGCGGCGCCGCGCGCGGATCGTGCCGTCCCAGCAGCAGACCCGTACCGCTCAGCCCCGCGGCCAGCATGGCGTCCAGCCCGATCCAGGCGGTGGACCAGTTGGAGACCTCCGCGGTCTGCGGCAGCGTCTTCGACAGCACCACCATCCAGGGCAGGAGAGCCACTCCGGCTCCGCCGAGCAGCGTGGCCAGCCGGGGAGCGCGGCGGGCCCGGAAGCGCGGGGCGACGAGGGTCATGGCGGTGGAGCTCCTTCCGGCCCGGCGGTCCGTCCTCCGGGTACGGCGGCAACTCTGGTCGCGCGGAGGTCCGAAATCAGTAGCGGCACCGTCCGGACCGGGGGTGGCACTGGCTGCACCACCGGGCGGGCACCAGGGTGGTGGTACGGCTCTGACCAGTGCGATTACCGTACGGGCATGGGACTTTCCGGGGCGCTGAGGCGTACCACCAGCTGGATCGCCGGCCACGCTCCCTGGTCGGCGTGGGCCTGGCGCAGCACCGCCTTCACCGCCGCCGGTATCCCGACGGCCCTGCCGGCCGCGTCCGTGTTCACGTGCGCGGTCGTGGCGCCCGGCCGGGCGGCGGCCGCACTGCTCGTGGTGCTGGTCCTGAGCCCGCTGCTCACCCTGCTGCAACGCAGCCGGTTCCGGGAGCTGCTGGAGCTGGAGATACCCGCCGTCCGGTACGCGCACCGGCCGCTGCGCCCGCGGGGGCTGCTCGAACGGCTGCGCTCCGAGTCGACCTGGCGGCAGTACGGGTACCACCTGCTCGTCAGCCCGCTCGCCGGCGCCGGCGGGGCCCTGATCGTCCTCGCCTGGGCGTGCGGGGCGGCCGGGGCGAGCGTGTACGCCTGGTCGTGGCTGGTGCCCGTCGGCGACCGCGACCTGGGCTGGACCCGGGGCTACGACGCCGTCACCGTGCTCGGCGCCCTGCTGCTGCTGGCCACCCCCTGGCTGGCCGCCGCCCTGGCCCGGCTCGACGCCTTCGCCGCTGCCGCCCTCCTCGGACCCAACCGGGCCAAGGAACTGGAGCGCCGCGTCGAGGACCTCGCCGAGAGCCGGGCCGGCGTCCTCGACGCGGCCGACCTCGAACGCCGCCGGATCGAACGGGACTTGCACGACGGCGCCCAGCAGCGGCTGGTCGCCCTCGCCATGAACCTCGGCATCGCCCGCGCCACGCTCACCGACCTGCCGCCCGAGGCGAAGGCCGTGATCGACGAGGCGCACCGCGAGGCCAAGGAGGCCATCGAAGAGCTCAACAGCCTGGTACGAGGCCTGCATCCGGCCGTCCTGGAGGACCGGGGACTGGACGCGGCCCTCTCCGGGATCGCTGCCCGGGCGCCGCTGCCCGTCGAACTGACCGTGGAGCTGGCGCACCGGCCCGGTCCCACCGTCGAGGCCGTCGCCTACTTCGTCGTCTCCGAAGCCCTCGCCAACGTCGCCAAGCACGCCGAGGCCTCCCGCTGCCGCGTGGAGGCCCGCCGGGACGGCGACCTGCTGCGCATCACCGTCACCGACGACGGGGTGGGCGGCGCGGACCCGGCCCGTGGCACCGGACTGGTGGGCCTGCGCAAACGCGTAGGGTCGGTCGACGGAACCATCCTGATCAACAGCCCCCTCGGGGGCCCGACCGTCGTGACTGTGGAGCTGCCGTGCGGGCTGTGATCGCCGAGGATTCGGTGCTGCTGCGAATAGGGCTGGTCAAGGTCCTCGAAATGGCCGGATTCGAGGTGGCCGCCGAGACGATGGACGCCGAGGGCCTGCTCGCCGCCGTCGCCGAACACCGGCCCGACCTGGCCCTGGTCGACGTCCGCATGCCACCCGGCTTCACCGACGAGGGCGTGCGCGCCGCCCTGATGATCCGGCGTCAGTGGCCCGGGACCTCGGTGCTGCTGCTGTCCCAGTACGTGGAGGAGCGCTACGCCGCCGATCTGCTGGCCAGCCGGACCGGGGGCATCGGGTACCTGCTCAAGCAGCGGGTCGCCGACGTCGAGGAGTTCATCGACGCGCTCAAACGGGTCGCGGCCGGCGGCACCGCGCTCGACCCGCAGGTCGTCTCGCAGCTGCTGCTGCGCCGCGGCGGGGGCATCGACCCGCTGGAACGGCTCACCCCGCGCGAGCGGGAGGTGCTCGCGCTGATGGCCGAGGGCCGCTCGAACGCGGGTATCGCGGGCGGGCTGGTCATCAGCGAGAGCGCGGTCGCCAAGCACATCAACAACATCCTCGCCAAGCTCGACCTGCCGCAGGCCGACGGCGACCACCGGCGCGTGCTGGCGGTGCTGCGCTTCCTGGACGGGACCTCGTGAGCGGGGGCGGCGGCGGGAGCGGAGCCGCGGGCGGGTGGCGTCCGCGGAGAGCGGCGTGGATCGTGGCCGCGGTCCTGAGCGCCGTGCTCGTCGTCGCCCCGGCCGCCTGGCAGGTCTGGGCGTACACGTCCACCGAGAGCGGGACGCTGAGCGGCGGCAGCGGCGAACGGGCGGTGGCCGCAGTGGAGATCGACGCGGGCGGCGCCGACGTACGCGTCACCCCCCGCGCCGACCGGCAGGTGGTCTACCGGGCCGAGGTGCGCTGGTCGCTGACCGCTCCGGAGATCGAGGAGAGCTGGCTCGGCGACACCCTGAAGCTGACGCCGCGCTGCCCGGCGGTCGGGGCCGTGGTGGAATCCGGCCTCGGCTGCTCGGTCGACCTGGGCGTCACCGTGCCCGCCGGAGTTCCGGTGAAGGTGACCGCGGGCTCCGGCACGGTGGACATCAGCGGGCTGGGCGGCGCCGTCGACGCCGAGGTGGGTACGGGCCAGCTCCGGCTGACCGCACTGAGCGGACCGCTGCGGGCGAGCGTCGGCTCCGGCTCGCTCGAGGCCTCGGGGCTCACCTCACCGCAGGCCGAGCTCCGGGCCGGGGCGGGCTCTGCCGTCGCCCGTTTCGCCGCCCCGCCGCAGCGGGTCACCGCCCGGGCGGGCGCGGGCCACATCCGGCTCACCGTGCCCACGGCCACCCGGTTCCGGGTCACGGCCCGTGCGGGGTCGGGCCACTGTGAGGTCGTACCCGCCCTGCACGACCCCGCCGCGCCGGGCCGGCTGGACATCTCGGCGGACTCGGGCAGCGCCGAGGCGGGCTACTGAGCCCCGGGGCCGCGCCGGGCGGCCACGGCGCGTGCCGTGGCCGCCGGGGCGGTCAGGCGCGGGGCGGGACCCGGGAGGGGCGGCCCGTGCCGCGGGTGAGGGAGTACCCGAAGATGCCGGCGAGGGCGCCGAGCAGTCCGCCCGCGGCGGTCCAGACCCAGCGGTCGGACCAGCGTCCGCCGGACCAGCCGTCGGCCGGCTCCCCGACGGCCGCCGGCTGCGGCTTCGCCGAGCTCCCGGACACCGCCTGCGCGGTCTTGCCGATACCGGGTACGAGCGGCGCCGCCAGGGCGCCGTCGACCGCGTAGGCGCCTCCCGTGTCCCTGGTGGAGGCCTCGACCTCGGCCCGTACCGGAAGACCGAGGTCCTCCTCGGCCACGCCGACGACGGTCAGCCGGACGTAGTAGCTGCCGGGCAGCGGGTCGTTGGCCCAGGGCTCCGCGCCGGGGCGGACGGTGCGCAGGGTGCAGGAGAGCTCGACCGAGGCGGCCTCCTTGGCCGCCGCGGCCTGCTGCGTGCCGTACGTGCACGCCTGGCGGCGGCGCAGCCCGTCGTAGACGTCGAGCTGCCAGGTCGAGGCGCCGTGCCGGTTCGCCGCCGGAGGCAGCTTCACCGTGGCCTTGACCGTGGCCCGCTGCCCGGAGTCCAGCGGGACCACCCAGTAGAGGTAGTCACCGGTGGACGCGTCGGCCGTGGCCCGCTGGCCGGGCCGGATCGCCGTGGCGGTACGGAACGCCGTGCCCGCCTCGGTCGGCCCGGAGGCCTTGCCGCCGGGGCTCGGGCTCGCGCTCGCCGACGGGGTGTCCGCCGCGGCCGCGCCGGACATGGCGAGCACACCGCCGACGGCGAGGGCGGCTGCGGTCAGTGTGCGTACGGTACGCATCAGTTGGTCCTCCAGACCGAGATACGCCAGCGGGAGATCCAGCCCCACAGCAGACCGGCGACGAGACCGGCGAGCACCAGCACGCCGAGCAGCCACCAGCCGCGGCCGAGGCCGAACGACGCCGCGTCGGACGCGTCGTCGGGCCCGTCGACCAGGTCGATGGTGAGCTCGACCGGCAGGCCCGGCGTGGTCTTCACCGAGGCGGGCGCCGAGAAGGAGTTGCTGATCTGCAGGCAGACGGTCTCCGTCGCGGACTTGCCGTCCTCGTCGGCGTCGGAGTCGAGCTCGGCCTTCGGATAGCGCAGACCGGCGGAGATCATGTCCGTCCGTCCGTCGCCCGCCTCCGAGCCGCGGACGATCTCCCGCCCGTGCACGGTCGTCGCACGCAGCATGACGCCGTAGTCGTTGTTGACGGCCCGGTCGGCGGCGATGCTCACCGAAGCGCGCAGCTCCTGGCCGGGCTTGACGTCCACCCGGTACCAGCGGTGCTCGCCGAACGTCTCACGGTCGGTGTACAGGCCCGCGCCGAGCTGCGGGGCGCCCGCGCACTGCTTGGCGCCCTCGGTCGCCACCGGGGTGACGACCGGGGTGGCCGCGCGGTCCACCAGCTGCTTGACGCGGCCGGAGAGCTCGGCGGTGTGCTGCACCGAGGTGTAGGTGCCGCCCGTGGCCTCGGCGATGCAGATCAGCTGGTTGCGCGTCTTGGCGTCCGGGACGAGCCCGAGCGTGTCGATGACCAGGTGGATGCCCTGGGCCGCGATGTCACGCGCCACCTCGCACGGGTCGAGCGGGGCGCAGGTGTCCTCTCCGTCCGTGATGAGCACGATCCGCCGGGTGGCGTCACCGCCCTTGAGGTCCTCGGCCGCGCCCAGCAGGGCCGGCCCGATGGGCGTCCAGCCGGTGGGGGCCAGGGTGGCCACCGCCGTCTTCGCCTCGGTCCGGTCGAGCTTGCCGACCGGGTAGAGCTGCTTGGTGTCCTTGCAGCCGAGCTGCCGGTCGTCACCGGGATAGGTGGCCCCGAGGGTCCGTATCCCGAGCTGCACCTCGTCCGGTGTGGCGTCCAGTACCTCGTTGAAGGCCTGCTTCGCCGCCACCATCCGGGACTTGCCGTCGATGTCGGTCGCCCGCATCGAGCCGCTGACGTCGAGGACCAGCTCGACCTTGGGGGACTCCTTCGCCACCGGTTCGCCGGCAGCGGCATTCGCCGGGAAGAGCCCGACCGCCAGAGTGGCCAACAGGCCGCAGGCCCCGGCCGCCACCCATTTTCTTGTGATCATCGCCGGATCGTATTGAGGATCCACCCCCAAACCAAAACGCTCCGGGGAACCCCGCCCGCCCCGGCGCCACCGGCGCCGACCTGCTGTCGGCGCCGCCCGCGGTTACGCTGGACGGGGGAACGGTGCGCAGTGCCCCGACGGAGGCGACCTCATGAGACGACGCCATCATTTCCACATCGATCATGCGGGGCACTCCGTCAGCGCCACCGTCGAGACCGGCCACCACGTCGAGGTGGAGATCCTGGTCGACGGCAAGGAGACCGGCCACGGCACCACGCACCACGACCGGCCCGTCACGGTGCAGGTGGAGCTGCCGACCGAGCCGCCGATGCCGGTGTCCGTCCGCGCGACACCCGGGCCGGGCCTCCCGCGCTGCGTCCTCGAGGCCCCGGACGCCGCTCCCCAGGTCATGTCCCCGCGCCACTACTGACGCCTGCCGGCGACACGGCCGAGCGGCACGCCCCCCGGCCGTGGAGCCGGGGCACGCGCCGCTCGGGAGGAGGTCAGGCGGGCGTCAGCTCGCCTGGAGGGTGACGTCGTCCACGACGAAGGAGGTCTGGAGGGACTGGTCCTCCACGCCCTGGAACTTCAGGGTGACGCTCTGGCCGGCGAACCGGGACACGTCGTAGCTCTTGAGCACGTAGCCCGGGGCCGCGTCCAGGTTGGACAGGGTCTCCAGGGTCTGGCCGCCCACCGAGACGGTGAACCGGTCGTACACCACGCTCTCGTTCTCGTCGGTGTCGATGTGCAGGTAGAAGGCGAGCCGTGCCGTGGCGCAGCCGGCCGGCAGGGTCAGCGACTGCGAGGCGCTGTCCGTGTGGGAGGTCCCGTAGCCGGTCAGCCATGCCATGTACGAGCCGCTGTGCGAGACCTGGCCCGACTGGTTGGTGATGACCCCCGACGTGGCGGTCCACGGGCTGCTGCCGCTCTCGAAGCCGCCGTTGACGACGACCTGGCGCGGGGTGCACGTGCCCTGGCCGCCCCCGACGGTCAGCGTGTAGGTGGTGCTGTGGGCGACCGTGCCGGTACCGGTCACGGTCAGGGTGTACGTGCCCTGCGCGGTGCCCGCGCCGACCTGGACGGTGAGCGTCGAGGAGCTGCCGGATTGCACGGACGTCGGGCTGAGCGTCGCGGTCACGCCGGACGGGGCGCCGGAGACCGACAGGGCGAGCGACTGGGGGCTGCCGCTCACGGTGGTGGTGTTCACCGTGGAGGTGACGCTGGTGCCCGGGTCGGCGGAGCCGGCGGCCGGGGAGGTGGCGATCGAGAAGTCCTGCGCCGGGGTGTCGCCGCCGACGGCCTGCTTCCAGATCGTGTAGGCGACGCCGTCGGCGCTGCGGTCCAGGACCGTCGCGTTGATGTTGGCGGTCGTGTCGCAGGAGCTGTGGTAGCAGGCGTCGTACGCAGCGTTCGCGGTGCCGCCCCACTTCGTGGCCTGCGCCGAGGTCTTGCGGGCGCTGGCTCCGGCCGCGTAGCCGGAGGTGGGGATGCCGCCCTGCTGGAAGGAGTAGTCGTCACTGCGGCCCTGGCCCTCGGTGTTCTCCTCGGGGGCGAGGTTCAGCGAGGCCCAGTACGCCTTCAGCGGCGCGGCGGTGGCGGAGTTGAGGTTGTTGATGAAGTAGCCGCCGTTGGGCGAGGCGACCATGTCGAAGTTGTAGTAGCCCTTGATGGCGGCCTTCTCGGCGCTGCTGAGCCGGCCCACGTAGAACTCCGAGCCGTTCAGGCCCTGCTCCTCGTCGGTCCACCAGGCGAACCGTACGTGCTTGGTCAGGGTGGGGTTCTTCTGCGCGAGGACGAGCGCGTTCTCCAGCAGGGTCGCGGAGCCCGAGCCGTTGTCGTTGATGCCCGGGCCCGCCGAGACGCTGTCGAGGTGGGAGCCGAACATGACGGTCTGGTCGGCCGGGCCGCCGGGCCAGTCCGCGATCAGGTTGTTGGACGGGTAGGTGCAGGAGGTGCAGTTCTGCTCGGTGACGGTGAAGCCGGCCGCCTGCAGCTTGCCCTTGATGTACGCCACGGACTGGGTGTAACCGGCGCTGCCGGCCCGGCGGTTGCCGCCGTTCTGCGAGGCGATGGTGTTCAGCTGGGCCAGGTGCGCCTGGACGTTGGCCACGTTGATGTTCGGCGGGTCGTTCTGGGGCGGCGTGCCGCCGACGTTCAGGGTGTAGTCGACGGTGTGCGCGAGGCTCGGGCCCTGGCCCTTGACCGTGACGGTGGAGGACCCCGGCGCCGCGTTGGACGTGGCGGAGAGGGTCAGGGTCGAGGACTGGCCGGACTGCACGGTGGCCGGGTTGAACGAGGCGGTCACCCCGGACGGCAGGCCGGTGGCCGTGAGGGTCACCTGCTGCGCCTGGCCGGTGGTGGTGCTCGTGGCCACGGTGGTGGTGACCGAGGCGCCCTGCTGGACGGTGCCCGACGACGGGTTCAGCGTCATCGAGAAGTCGTCGTTCTGGCCGCTCGGGGTGCAGGTCGGGTCGCCGGACTGGGCGGGCACGCTGATCGCGTCCCAGGCGGCCTTGGTCCTGGTGAACAGGTTGCAGGTCGTCGGGTCGAGCGACTTGGCGGAGCTGAGGGTCGCCGTCCGGTACTTCTTGTAGGACATGCTGCTGGTCTTGAGGAGCATGCCGCCGTAGAAGATCTTGCCGGCGTTCTGCACGCCCACGCCGGTGACCGTGGACTGGTTGCAGGTGGGGCTGTTCGGCTTGCCGCCGCCCGGGCTGCTGCCCTCGGCCAGCAGGTAGAACCAGTGGTTCAGCGGACCCGCGGCCTTGTGCACCTCGGTGCCGGGTATCGCGGAGCTGTAGCAGGCCGGGTCGTTGTTGACGGCCGGCGGGTTGTACATGTTCCGGATCGGACCGTTGCCCTGGAGATTGATCATCTCGCCGACGGTGTAGTCCGGAGTGTCGTACGGGGCGGGCTCGTTCGCGTACGCCTCGGTCAGCGCGCCGAAGATGTCGCCGGTGGCCTCGCCGAGCCCGGACTCCTGGCCGCTGGTGCCGCCGGGGGTGTTGGAGTCGATGGCGTGCCCGTACTCGTGGCCCACCACGTCGATCCCGGCGATCCACTCGTTGGCGCTGTTGTGCCCGATGGTGACCGAGCTGCCGTCCCAGTACGCGTTGAGGTCGCCCAGGCCCACCTTGCCCGGGAAGCTGCGGCCGTTGCCGCTGACGCCGTTGCGGCCCAGCCACTGGCTCAGCATGTCCCACTGCTTCTGGGCGGCGAACATGAGGTCCGTACAGCCGGTTTCCTTGGACGTCGCGTTGCCCGTGCCCCAGGAGTCGGAGGACTTCGTGAACACGCTGCCGGTGCTGTAGTCCGCGCAGCTCAGTCCGGGCCGGTTCGGGTCGCTCAGCGAGAACGAGCCGCCCGAGGCGGTGGTGGAGATGGTGAGCGGGTTCGGGCCGTTCCACTTGCTGGTGCCGCTGCCGGCCACGACCTCGTCGTGGCGGTCGACGACCTTGCCGGTGCGGGCGTCGACGAAGACGTGCAGTTTGCTGGGCGCCGTCCTGGTGTTGCCGGAGAGGACGGTCTCCCAGGCCAGGACCGGCTTGTCGTCCTTGATCTTGACGACGAGGCGGCTCTCGAGCACCTTGTCGACCTTCGCCAGCTCCGCGCGCGAGGTGGCCTCGGCCGCCTTCGCGGTCACGGAGGGGGTGGTCGCCACGTCGATCACGGTGGAGGAGGCCGACTGGAGGGCGCGGACGTGCCCTTCGCCATCGGCGAGGACGACCGCGTCGCCGCCGACGACCGGCAGGCCGCGGTAGCTGCGCTCGTAGGAGACGGAGTACAGGTCCTGTACCCAGGGGGTGACCAGGCGCCTGTCGTACTGCTGCTGGGGCGAGTTGACCAGGGTGTCGAGACCGCTGCGGACCGCCGCGTCGGCGGCGGCGACCGCGCGCTCGGCGGACCTGGCCTGCGGGGAGGGTGCGGACCCGGTCTGTGGCGAGGCGGACGCGGCGGTGGCCAGCGTGCCGGCGAGGCCCGCGGTCAGCACCATGGCCGCCACGGAAGCCATCCATCTGGTGGGCTGCAAGAGTCCACTCCGATCGTGTGTGGGGGGTGCGGCTGGCTGTTCGCGCCGAGTATGGGCGTGGACATGGCGAGATTGGGACATCTCTGCGCGCATAAGACCCGCGTTATGGTGTGGTGGGGTCACGCTGCGTAAGCTGCCGGAATGCAGCTGGAGTTGAGGCATCTGCAAGCCGTGTGCCAGATAGCGGAGTCCGGCAGTCTGGGCGGCGCGGCCCGCCGGCTGGGGGTCTCCCAGCCCGCACTCTCCGCGCAGCTGCGCAGGATCGAACGGGTCACGGGCGGCGAGCTCTTCGTCCGCGGCCGGCACGGGGTGGAGCCCACCCCGCTGGGCCAGTTCGTCCTGGCCAAGGCGCGCCGCGTGCTCACCGAGATGGAGACCCTCGGCGCCGAGACCCGCGCCATGGCGACCGACGCCCCGCTGCGGCTCGGCTGCATCCTGCTCGTCCTGATCGACGGCCTGCTCACGCGGACGGACCTGACCCTGTCCGGGCGGGAAATAACCGTGGACGTGGAGCACTCGGTGACCGCGCTCGTACGGATGCTCGGCGCGGGGCACTACGACGTCATCGTCTACGGCGAGGTGAACGACCACGAGGTCGCCCTGCCCCAGGGGGTCCTGGCCCGGACCCTGGTGCCCAAGGAGCCGTTCTGCATCCGGATGTCCACCCGCCATCCCCTGGCGGGGCGGGAGGCCCTGGACCTCGCCGAACTGGCCGACGAGCAGTGGATGACCCTGGTGGAGGACGACGACGGCGGCCCCGAGGCCCTGGTCGAGGCCTGCGCGAAGGCCGGCTTCGTCCCCTCGCTGCGCTACCGGATCACCGACCGCAAGATGCGCCACGACCTGGTGGCGGCGGGCCGTGCCATCTCCCTCACCCAGCCGACGGCCCCCGCGGTGGAGGGCACGGTGATGCGCCCGCTGCTCGGCACCCCGATCACGGGCCGCATCCGCCTCGCCTGGAACCGCTCGTCGGTCTCCGCCGGACAGGCGGACACCCTGTACCGCGCGGCGGCCGGCGCGTACCTGGCCAACGTGGACAACAACCCCTTCCACCGCACCTGGTGGGACGCCCACCCGGAATCCCACCCCGTCCTCGGGTGAGGCCGGTCCCCGGGCCGGTCCCCCGGCCGGCGCCGTGCCGGGGCCGGGCCCTCAGACGGGGGCGCCGGCGGAGTCCGGCACGAGCCGCTCGGCATGGACCAGGCCCGCGACGTGGTCGGTGACCATGTCGAGGATCTCCGCCGCCGCGGCGGCGTCGCCGAGCACGAGGAAGTTCAAGGTCAGCCCGTCCGTCATCGCTGCAAGGTAGCGGGCCAGCACGGGGACGGGGACGCGGAGTTCGAACTCCATGCCGAGCCGGACCTGCTCGATGAGCTCGCCGTACGTCGCGCAGTACAGCTCGTACTGCCGCCGGGCCAGATGCTCGAACCCCGGCTCGCGCAGGGCGTACTGCGTGAGTTCGTACGTGAGCATGTGCTCGGCGGGATGGGCGCAGACGTGGTCCCAGTACGCCTGGAAGCCGGCCCGGACGGTCTCCCGGAGGGTGGTGCGCGGCCGGATCGCCTCCTTCACCACCGTCAGGTAGTGCTCGGTGATCGTCTCGATGACGGATTCGAGCAGCGCCTGCTTGGAATCGAAGCAGTAGTGGAAGACGCTCAGCGACACGCCCGCCTCGGCGGCGATGGACCGGGTCGTCGTCCTGGGGACGCCGTCGCGGGTCATCGCGCGGATCGCGGCCTCGGTCAGCTGCCGGCGCCGCTGCGCCAACGGCATCCGTGCCATGGGGATTCGGTTCCCTTCGTTCGCGTACTGCGGCGGACGGCCGGGGCCGGCCGGACCGGACGATCCGATCCGGCCGGCCCCGGCCGCGCTGCCCCGGCGCCGTCAGCTGCTGTAGACGCCGACCTCGTGCAGGGAGTACCCCCACTGCGTGCCGCGCCCCACCCCGTGGACCCGTACGTAGCGGGCGGGGACGCCGGCGAACTGCGCCGTGTCCAGGCCGCCGTCACCGGAGGTCGTGGACCACACCGTCTGCCAGTTCACGTCGTCCGCGGACACCTCGATCCGGTACGACTTCCCGTACGCGCGCTCCCAGTCGAGGGTGACGCGCTTGACGAGGCCGGGGGACCCGAGGTCGATCCGGAGCCATTGGTCGTCGCTCCAGTCGCTCGCCCAGCGGGTGTTCGTGTTGCCGTCCACCGCCCGGCCGGGCGCGTAGCTGACGAACGGGTTCCACTCGGCGGAGCTGGCCGAGGCGGGCGCGCCCGCGGCGAGGTTGACCCCGGCCTTGTGCTGCTCGGACGCCCCCCAGGTGCGCAGGTAGGACTCGGCGCCCTTGAAGAGGTCGTCCACGACTCCCTGGCCGCCGACCTGCCGGATGTCCTCGATCCAGTCGGGAACCAGGCCGTAGTGCGCGGCGCCGTCGGTGTTGAGGTCCCAGGTGCGCTGCCCGGTGGTCTGCCTGTCGATGACGGAGCCGCCGTCGGTGCTGCGGAAGGGGTACTTCACCGGGTTCGGGGTGTCGGCGCCGCGCGGGCCCGGCCAGCCGCCGACCCCGTTCATGTCGGTGCCGTACCCGTAGCCCACGTGGTACTTGTCGCGCAGCGCGTCCGTGCGCGCGGCCTCCGCGCTGAACCCCTCGGCACCGTTCATGTACTGGGCGGCGAACCCGCCGAGCTTGTAGAGGCGTTCGGTCCAGCCCAGGTCCATCCAGCTGTGCGAGGAGATCACGCCCGGGTAGGACTCGGACTCGAGGATGTCGAAGGCCCGGCCCGCGGCCTTGACGCTCATGTGGTCGACTTCGAGCATCATCTTGCGTTTCATCATGCCGCGCACGGCGTACTCGCCGAGGTCGGTGAGACCGCGGGTGTTGCACTGCGCGCCGGCCGCGTACGAGGGGACGGACACGCCCGCCGGCAGCTCCTTCTGCGCCGAGGGCGCAGCCGCCAGGCCGATCGGGTTGTCGTGCTGCGGTCCGGCGCACTGCTCGGTCTTCCAGAAGGTGCCGGTCGACAGGAACTGCCCCACGTTGATCGCCGTGCCCAGGGCGCCCTCGTCGAAGCGCACCCCGCACAGGGCGTTGTCGAACTTGTGGCAGAGGAACATGCTGCGGACGCCGATCCGGTGCAGCTCGTCGAGGCCGCGGTCGATGTCCTCCTTGCTGCACTGGGAGATGTCCAGGATCTGCTTGCAGCCGAACGGCTCGGAGGTCTCCACGCCCAGGATCACGGCCAGTTTGCCCTGCTGGATGACGTCGCGGGCCTGCGCGGAGTCCGTGACGATGCGGAACCAGCCCTTGCCCGGGCCGCCGTACATCTTGTCGATGTAGGCCTGCATGTCGTAGGTCTTCTGCGCCTCGAGGCGGATGGCGGTCATCTCGTCGCAGCTGCGGTCCTTGAAGAAGTAGACCGAGCAGATCACCCCGTTGGTGACGAGGTCGTTGACGAGTACGCGCTGGCCGCCGCGCCAGGCCCGCTCGATCCAGGCGTAGTAGTTCTGCTGGTGGGTCAGCGAGTCGTGGGCGGGCCAGTCCTTGAACGTCGGCCAGCCGTTGGGGTCGTGCTTGCCGTCGCCGCCCTTGGTGATGAAGTCGAAGATCGCGAGTGTGCCGTCGGGGTAGTGCTCCGGGCAGTCCTTGAGCGCGTCGGCGACCCCGAGGTCGGAGAACGCCTTGCCGCAGATGAGCCGGCCGCCGAAGCCCTCGTTGGACATGATGTGGTCGTGGGCGTCGACGAAGCCCCGTACCTGTCCCTGGGCGTCGGTGCCCTTGAAGGGCTCGCCCGTCACGTTGATCTGGGAGTCGGGCGCGGGCCGCGCCGTGGGGTTCCACCAGCCGGGATCGGCTTCGGCGGCGGCGCCGGGCGCGGGGCCGAGGGCCATGGCCACCATGGCGAAGAGCAGGGCGAGCAGCGCGAGGGGCCTGCGCCTGGTGCGGGGGGCTCGGGTCATGGTCATCACTCACGTCATCGGGAGGCGGATGGCGCGGTCGAGGACGCAGACCGTCGGAGAGAGCCGGTGAATTGTCATGTCCCGCGCAGGCAGTGCGATGAGAATCGCGACTGGTGCGAGCAGAGTCAAGAGTCCGGGACAGATGACCTGATGGAATGTCAGGTGTGGTGGTGGGGGCGGGGGAGGCCCTGGCCGGCCTCCCCCCCCCGCTACTCGGCGCCCTCGCCGAGGACCGCCGCGATGCCCTGTGCGAGACAGGCGATCCGGTGCGTCGGGAGTCCCGCGATGTTGATCCGCCCGGCGGTCGTCCCGTAGATCGCGTACCCGCTGCGCAGCCGCAGCATCTGACGCGGTGTGAGCGGCAGCATGGAGAACATCCCCTTCTGCCGCGCCAGTACATCGGCCTGAGCGTCCCAGCCCAGCGCGGTCAGCTCGGTGGTCAGGCCCTTGCGGTTGTCCTCGATCCGGGCCCGCATCCCGTCCAGCTCCGCGCGCCACAGGGCCCGCAGCCCGTCGTCCTCCAGGATCGCCGTCACCACCGCGGCGCCGTGCTCCGGCGGCATCGAGTACAGGGTGCGCGCCGCGTTCTGCAGGGCCGTCTCCACGTGCCGCAGCGACTGGCGCGACGCGCCGAGCACGACCGCGCAGCCGGTCCTGTCGCTGTAGAGCCCGAAGTTCTTCGAGCAGCTGATGGCGACCAGCATCTCCGGCACCCGCTCCGCGAGCAGCCGCGTGGCCGCCAGATCTGCCTCCAGACCGTCGCCGAGCCCGTGGTATGCCAGGTCCACGAACGGCACCCAGCCGGCCCGCTCGGCCAGCCCGGCGACCGCCTCCCAGTCCTGCGCGGACGGGTCGACCCCGGTGGGGTTGTGGCAGCAGCCCTGGAGCAGGACGACGTCGTCGCGCCGCGCCTGCCCGAGGTCGCGCAGCATGCCGGCCGTGTCGAAGCGGCCCTCGGCATCGAGCCAGCCGTACGTCCGCACGGTCAGCCCGGCGGCCTCGAGGATGGGCCGGTGGTTGACGTACGCGGGGTCGCTGATCCAGACCGTCGTGCCCGGCCGGGTGCGGCAGATCAGATCGGCCAGCAGCCGCAGCGCGCCGCTGCCCGCGACCGTCTGGACGGCCACGGCCCGCTCGGCCGCCCCGCCGGAGCCCAGGACCAGCGACAGCATCGCCCGGTTGAAGCCGGTGTTGCCGGAGAGCCCCCGGTACTCCTTGGACGCGGAGCGCTCCGCCAGGCGTATCTCGGCCTCGCGGACGGCCGCCATGACCGGGGTGCCGCCCGTCTGGTCCCGGTAGACGCCGAGGACGAGGTTCAGGCGCTCGGGCCGCGCGTCGGCGCCGTACGCCTCGGTCAGGTCCCACAGCGGGTCGACGGGCGGCGGCAGGAGGAGCTCAAGCATGGACGGGAACCTCGGGCTGGGTGCGGGTACGGGGACGGGGGCGCCGGTTGGCGAGGGCGACGCCCGCGGTGATGAGGGGGACGCCGACGAGCACGGCCACGGTCGGCGACTCGTCGAGCAGGGGAACGGCGAGCAGCACCACGGCGACCGGGCTGAGGCTGCCCACGGTGGAGCTGCGCTCCGCGCCGAGGCTGCGGATGGCGTAGGCGTACAGCAGGCCGGCGCACAGGCCGACGCCCAGCCCCTGCACCACCAGGAACAGGGCGATGTCGCTCCCGGCCGCCGAGGCCAGGCCGGTGGGCAGCACCCCGGTCAGGACCAGCAGCGCCATCACCGCGAAGGAGGGCAGGCACAGCAGGCCGATCGATCCGACCGGATCGAGGTCCACCTCCTTCAGTCCGACCGTGTACAGGGCCCACAGCCCGCTCGCGACGAGCAGGATCCCGGCGCCGGCCAGCACCTGCGTGTTCAGCGGGACGACGTAGCGCCAGACCAGGGCGACCACGCCGACCGCGATCAGTGCCAGCCCGACCGCCTGCGTGCCCCGGGGCAGGCCCTTGCCCGCGGCGACCATCAGCGCGGAGACGAAGAGCGGGACCATCCCCGGGACGATCGAGCCGACGAAGGCCGCCGAGGTCAGGGAGCCGCCGTACATCGCGGCCAGGAAGAACGGCACCCCGGCCCCGCAGGCGATCTTGAGCGCGGTGGCCGGGCGGACGGCGGCGATCCGCCGGCGCCGCCGCCACAGCGCGGGCGCCAGGACGAGGAGCGGGACGCCGAAGCGCAGCAGGGCCGCGTCGGCGGGCAGCAGGGAGGAGGTGCTCAGGGCCCGGGCGCTGAGCGCGAAGGCGGCCCAGATCAGCACGGTCACCACCAGGGCCACGGTGCCCTTCGCCTGTGGGGAGAGCCCGAAACGGCCTGCGGCGCGGGCCGGTGGGGGCGCCGTCGCGGGCCCGGCGTTCGTGGTGACCAAGGGGGTTCCTCCAGCCTCAGGGGCCGGATCCGGCCATGGAGCAACGCTAGATCTTTTGCCGGGGCAGCCGATTGCCAGTTCTGCCTCTCGGACATACGTTTGAGGCAGAATCTGCCAAGGAGTGGTGATGGACGCAGTCGATCTGCAGATCATCCGTGAGTTGCAGGCCGACGGACGGCTGTCCAACCAGGACCTCGCCGACCGGGTCCGGCTGTCCCCGTCGCCCTGCCTGCGCCGGGTCCGGCGCCTGGAGGAGGCCGGCCTGATCCGCGGCTACACCGCCATGGTCGACCAGGTCGCCTTCGGCCTGCCGATCACCGTCTTCGTCCGGATACGGCTGGACCGGCACACGAAGGAGGCGGTCAGGGTCTTCGAGGAGCACGTCGCGGTCATCGAGCACATCCAGGACTGCTACCTGATGGCCGGAAGCAGCGACTACCTGCTCCGGGTGGTCATCGAGAGCCTGGAGGCGTACGAGGCCCTGGTGCGCCACCGGATCCACGCAATCCCCGGCATCGCGTCGATCGAGTCGAGTTTCGCATTCGGCAGCGTGAAACAGTCCCGGGTCTATCCGAGCCCCGCGTGACATGCGGACGCCGGAGGGGCTGTGAGCCTCTCCGGCGTCCGCGGTGCGGGGGCGATGCCCCGCCCTCAATTCGCGAGCTTCTGCTTCAGGTTCTCCTTGAGCTGCAGCTTGATGTTCTGCTTGTTGACCTGGCCGCCCGTGCCGGTGCCGTTGCCGCCCACGGCGGTGGCGTCGCCGGTGTTGACGGCGTCGGCGCTGGCCTTGCCGCCGGTGGCGTTGCCGGTCTGGATGTCGCATCCGCCCTCGCAGTTGCCGACGCCGCTGCCGGCGTTGCCGCCGGTGGCCTCGCCGCCGACCGTGGTGTTCTCGGCGTTGGCGTCGCCGCCGGTGCCGATGCCGTCCGCACTGTCGTCCTGGAGGAGGTTGACGGCCTGCTGCGGCGCGGCGGTCGGCGCGGCCATCGCGGTCGCGGGAATGGCGATGCCACCACCGACCAGCGCGACGGAAGCTCCGGCCAGGACGATGCGACGGGTCCAAAAACGCTCAGACATGAGAATTCTCCATTCGGAACAAACAAGGGGTCTGGTAAACCGTCTCCGGGAGTTCCCGGTGAGGGCGTACTTCCAATGAACCCGACGGGGGAAAACGCGTCACGCCACTCGAAGACGTGGCTTGACGCAATGAATCGATCTTGATAGACCGGGCGCCCGTGTGGATCGCTGGATAGAATTTCCGGTAGGAAAGAGCGGCCCGTCGCGTGGGCGGGCCGTCCCCAGGCCGGCCGGGTGAGGGTGGTGCCTGATGGGCACGGCATCGGACTTGAGCCTCTACGCGGGCCGCCCCTCCGGCCTGATCGGGAAGCAGATCGCGGGGTACCGGGTCGAGCGCATGATCGGCCGCGGCGGCATGGCCGTCGTGTACTGCGCGCGGGACCTGAAGCTGGACCGCATGGTGGCGCTCAAGCTGATCGCCCCGGAGCGCGCCCGTGACGAAACCTTCCGGCGCCGCTTCACCCGGGAATCGCGTGTCGCGGCGTCGATCGACCACCCGCACATCGTGCCGATCTTCGAAGCCGGTGAGACCGACGGCGTCCTGTACCTCGCCATGCGCTACGTCTCCGGCCAGGACCTGAGGGCCATGCTGGACCGGGACGGTCCGCTCCCCGTGCCGACCGCCGTCCGCATCGCCGCGCAGGTGGCCTCGGCCCTCGATGCGGCGCATGAACACGATCTCGTGCACCGGGACGTGAAACCCGGCAACATCCTGGTCGCCGCGGGCACCGACAGCGAACACCCCGAGTACGTCTATCTCACGGACTTCGGACTGACGAAGAATGCGCGGTCGGCCACCGGAATCACCACCACGGGCGAATTCCTCGGCACGCTCGGCTACATGGCCCCGGAACAGATCTCCGGACGGCCGCTGGACGGCAGGTGCGATCTCTACAGCCTCGCCTGCGTCGTGTACGAGACCCTCGCGGGCGGGCCGCCCTTCGAGCGCGACGAGGATGCGGCGCTGCTGTGGGCGCACCAGTACGACCCTCCGCCTCCCCTGACCGAGCGGCGGCCGGGGATCCCGCCCGCCGCGGACGACGTCCTGGCCAAGGCCCTGGCGAAGATCCCCGAGGACCGCTACGACTCCTGCCTGGAGTTCGTCGCGGCCCTGCGCGTCGCCACCGCGACCGGCGCCCCCCAGCCCGCCGTTGTGCCGGCCGGGGAGGATGCGCGGCAGGCCGGGCACAGAGCGGAGGACCCGGTGGTGATTCCGGATCCTCCGGCCTGGGCCCGGCCGGTCTTCGCGCGCCCGCCCGGGGCGCTGTAGGCAACCGGGCTCCGCGTGCGGGTCACAGTCCGAGGGAGATGGCCAGTCGGGTCAGTTCGGCGGTGCTGTTGATGCCCAGCTTGGCGCGGATGCGGCGGAGGTAGGCGTCGACGGTGTGCTTGGAGAGTCCCATGTGGCGGGCCGTCTGCAGGTAGGTGCGGCCGGCGGCGATGTGGCCCAGTGCCTCCTGCTCGCGCGGGGCGAGGGACAGGGCGGCGGTCTCGGTCTCGGTCTGCGGGGTGGTGAGGGTGAGGCTCATGGGATTTCCCTCCGACGGATCGGATCGGTCATCTCTGCTCGCGCCCTCGGAAGCAGGTGGACATGTGGCCGAATGTCCGGTTTGTCCTGCTAAAAATCCTGCGCTCGCACCTTCACGACGGTGTCCGTCGACTGTCACAGGCGTGTGACAGGGCCGCCTTCCTCAGAACCCGATGAGGGACTGCTCGGCCCAGATCGTCTTGCCGATCGGGGCGTGCCGGGTGCCCCAGCGCTGGGCGAGCTGGGCGACCAGCAGCAGGCCGCGTCCCCCCTCGTCGAAGGTCCGGGCCCGCCGCATGTGCGGGGCCGTGCTGCTCGTGTCGGAGACCTCGCAGATCAGGGTGCTGTTCTCGTGGATCAGCCGCAGCTGGATGGGCGGCTCGCCGTAGCGGATGGCATTGGTGACCAGCTCGCTGACCAGGAGCTCGGTGACGAACGAGGCCTCCTCGAGCCCCCAGGCCGTCAGCTGGTCGGTGGTGCTCCTGCGGGCGGTGGCGACGACCGCGGGGTCGGGGGACAGGTCCCACACGACGACCTTGTCGGAATGCAGGGCCCGGGTCCGGGCCACGAGCAGGGCGACGTCGTCATCGGGACGGTGGGTCAGCATGGCCGTCAGCACGCGGTCGCACACCGTCTCCAGCGTGGTCGCGGGATGGGTGAGGGCCGCGAACATGCTGTCCAGGGCCTCGTCGATGTCGTGCTCACGAGCTTGCAGCAGGCCGTCGGTGTAGAGGGCGAGGACGCTGCCCTCGGGAAGCTCCACCTCGACGGTCTCGAAGGGCAGGCCCCCCAGGCCCAGCGGCGGGCCCGCCGGGACGTCGAGGAGGTACACGGAGCCGTCGGGGGAGACCACGGCGGGCGGCGGGTGGCCGGCCCGCGCGACGGTGCAGCGGCAGGTGACCGGGTCGTAGACCACGTACAGGCAGGTGGTGCCGATGCCTCCCGCGGTTTCCCCGACGGCGCCCCCGTCCGCCTCGTCGGCGGACAGGTGGATGATGAGGTCGTCGAGGTGGGTGAGCAGCTCGTCGGGCGGCAGGTCGACGTCGGCCAGGGTGCGTACCGCGGTGCGCAGCCGGCCCATGGTGGCGGCGGCGCGGATGCCGTGGCCGACGACGTCGCCCACGACCAGGGCCACTCTTGCGCCGGACAGCTGGATCACGTCGAACCAGTCGCCGCCCAGGCCGGCCGCGGTACCCGCCGGCAGATAGCGGGAGGCGATCTCCAGTGCCGCCTGGGTGGGGAGCGTGTGCGGCAGCAGGCTGCGCTGCAGGGTCATGGTGGTGGTGTGCTCCCGGGAGGATCCCTGGGCCTCGTGGATGCCGACGGCCGCCCTGGTCGCGAGCTCCTCGGCCAGCCGCAGGTCCTCCGGCCGGAAGGGCTCACCGCGCCGGTGACGTCCGAAGACGGCCACGCCGAGGGTGACACCGCCGGCCCGCAGCGGGACCACCATCACCGAGTGGGTCCCGAACTCGCTGACCCACGCGGCGGCCCGCTCGTCCTCGGCCACCCATTGGGCGAGGGCCGGGTCGGTCGGCCCGTACACGGCGCCGTGCCCGGTGGCCAGACACTCGCCGGGCGGTGACAGCGGCGGATGGCTGGTCGTCGCGCCGACCGCGACCTGGGACTCCGGGTTTCCCTCGAGGACCGACCGGACGGCGCTGCGGCACACGGTGACCGGCCCCGAGGCGGGGCCGGCGGACGGCTCGTCACCGCGCGGGGGAGGATCCAGCAGGTCGACGAACGCGAAATCGGCCAGCCGGGGGACGGCGACGTCGACCACCTCCTGAGCGGTGTGGGTGGTGTCCTGGGCGGTGCCGATGCGGGCGTCCGCGACGTCCGGCACGAGGATCCGCTGCCGGTCGCCCTCGCCCGCGGTCCTCTCGTGCGCGGCCAGGGACACGGCACGCACCCGGCCGTCCGGGTCGCACAACGGGGCCAGCGAGGTCGCCCAGCCGTGCTCCGTGACCGCCCCCGTCGAAGGGACGAAGGAGTCCATGTACTGCGGCTCACCGGTCTCCAGGACCAGGCGCATCCTCGCCTCGGTCTCGTCGCTCACGGGATCGGGCGCGATGTCCGGCAGCCGCAGCCCGCGCATCTCGGCCTCGGTGAGGGACAGCGTGCGCTCCATGCCGGCATTCGCCCGGACCAGCCGCAGGTCCGTGTCGAACACGGCCAGGAAGCAGGGGGACTGGGTGAACGCCCATTCCTTCAGCGGTTCGCCCCAGGGCGTGCCGCGGCCGCTCGTGACGGCGGACACCACGAGCCACTCGGTGTTCTCGCCGACGGACGTCCGGCGGTGCGCGAGCAGTCCCAGTTCCACCCGCCGGCCGTCCCGGTGCCGCAGCGCCACGGTGCCGCTCCACCGCTCCTGGCCGGCCGGGATCCCGGTCGCCGTACCGCCCACCGGGTCGTCGGCGAGCAGCTCGGCGGCGGGCACCCCCACGATCTCGGACGGCGCGTAACCCAGCAGCCGACGGGCGTCGTCACTCCACTGCGTCACGATGCCCTGCTCGCTGATGGTGGCCGTGGCCGTGTATGCCGACTCGAGGGAGGCGTTCGTTTCCTCCGGCCGCTCACCAGGAAAGCTGGGAAGTTGCTCCATCGCCGCTCATCTCGCCCTCGCTAGTTCCACTGCCGCCGTCCCACGGCAACCCCTGCACGGCCAGGCGCTCCACTGACAAGCATGATCCGGCGCGGCTGGGAGCACCAACGCAGTGCTGCCAAGGGGGGCGCTCAGTCGGCCGGCCCCGAGGAGAGGGCTGCCGGGACGCTCGGCGACGGCGCGGGGTGCGCGAGGACGAGGGCGAGGACCGCGCCTCCCGCCCGCCACAGCATCGCGCGGCGCCGTCCGCTGAGTACGGGAGGGTCGAAGCCGGTGATCCGGACGCGGCGCGGAGCGTCACCGAAGATGCCGCTGCGGTCGGCCTTGACCGCGGCTTCCTTCAGCGCCCAGGCGCCGGCCAGGACATCGGGCCGGTCCGTGCCGATGAGGGAGAGTTCCGCGGGGGAGAAGGCGTGCTCCCCGACGCGCCGGACCGTGGCCGCCGATCGTGTCTCGCACAGGTCCACGCCGACGGGTTCCGGTGCGAGGGCCGCGGCGACGTGCCGGGCGGTGTGACTGATGGAGACGTGCACGGCCGGCATCGGGCTGCCGCCCACGACGACGTACGGACTGCCGTCGTCACGCGGGAGGATCTCCACCTCGTCGGCAGACGCGCCGACGGCTCCGCCGACCAGGTGCTTGGCGAGCACCCGGCCGGCCACCCATTCGGCCTGCCGCCACGCGGGCAGCGCGTGGACCACGCGCCGCTCGGCCGGTGAGAGGTGCGGCGGGAGAACCGGTGGGACGGCCGCGCCCTGCCACGGGCCGGGGCGGTGGGCCACGACGAGGCCGGCTCCGCCCCATCGGTGGACGTGGCCCGCAGTGATCGGCGGGAAGGTGGTGTCCATGGCAGCGGGGTCAGGCGGCCATGGCCCGGTCAAGGTGCCGCAGCTCGTACTCCAGCGCGGTCACGGCGTGCCGGATCTGGTCGGCGGTGTGGTCACAGGTGATGAAGAAGCGCAGCCGGGCCAGTTCTTCCGGTACGGCCGGGTAGAGGATGGGGTTGACGCTGATGCCCTGCTGGAACAGGGCCTCGGCGAGTCGCAGGGTCTTCAAGGAGTCCCCGACGATGCACGGGACGACCGGGGTGTCCTGACTGTCCCCGACGTCGATGCCCGCATCGCGCGCGAGACGGACGAACAGCGCGGCGTTCTCCGCAAGACGCGCCACGCGCTGCGGCTCGGCACGCAGCAGTCGCAGCGCGGTCAGCGACGCGGCGGTGTCGGCCGGGGTCATGCCGGCGCTGTAGACGAAGCCGGGAACGGTGTAGCGCAGGTACTCGACGACCGAGCGGCTTCCGGCGACGTAACCGCCGCAGCTCGCCAGCGCCTTGGACAGCGTGCCCGACCACAGGTCGACGGCCCCGCGGTCGGTGCCGCAGTACTCGCCGACGCCCCGCCCGGTCGCGCCGATCGTCCCGATGCTGTGCGCCTCGTCGATCATCAGCAGCGCGCCGTGCCGGCGCTTGACCTCGACGAGGGCGGGCAGGTCGGCGATGTCGCCGTCCATGCTGTACACGCCCTCGACGACGACGAGGACCCGCCGGTACTGGTGGCGGACCTGGCCGAGGATCGCGTCGAGTGCGGCGGCGTCGTTGTGGGCGAACGGCCGCCGGGTGGCGCCGGAGAGCTTGCAGCCCTGCAGGATGCTGTCGTGGGCGAGGGAGTCGTGGATGACGAGGTCCCCGGGTCCGACGAGGTGCCCGATCACGGTGACGTTGGTGGCATGCCCGTTGGCCAGGGTGATCGCCGCTTCGCAGCCGAGCAGGTCGGCGAGTTCCGTCTCGAGCTCGAGGTGGAGCGGACGGCTGCCGGACAGCAGCCGGCTGGCGGACACCGACGTGCCGCAGCGCGCGATGGCCTCCTGGGCCGCCTCGGTCACCTGGGGGTGCGTGGCCATGCCCAGGTAGTTGTAGCTGGAGAACGAGACGAGTTCCCGGCCGTCGACGACGGTCGTGTCCGTGATGCCGCCTTCGTGGACCAGGAAGTACGGGTTCGGCAGCCCCGTCCGGGCGAGCGCGGCGAAACGCTCACCGTGCGCGGCGACCTCCGGGAAGCACTCGATCCGCGTCTGCTCCTCGGGCAGCGGTGCGGCAGCCGGTGCGGCCGCGGGCAGGTCGGCGGGCGGCCCGGCAGGGGCATCGTCGCCGGGTTCGGCGCGCTGTACGGGGACGGCCGCCGGTGCGGCGTCCGCGGAGCCGCCCGAGATCAGCGCGGCGATCCTTGCGGCGGTCGGCCGGTCGGCAGCCCTCTCGTCGCACGTCCACTGCGGCCACTGCCGGCGCAGCGAGGTGAACAGATCGGTCAGCATGAGCGAGTCGAAGCCGAGATCGTCGATCAGCAGCTGGTCGGCCCGCAGACGGCTCACCGGGAACGCGCTGATCCGGGCCACGTGCTCGAGCACGGCGGCGGTGACCTCGTCGATGCCTCGGGTCGCCGACGGCTCCTCGCCGTCCGGCACGCGGGCAGCGGGCGGGGGTACGGGTACTGCCGTGGACGGGGCGGTGACCTGCGCGGCGGGGGGCTGCACGGGGAGCGTCCCGGTGAGACGGCCGAGCAGCGTCACCTGCTGCCGGACCAGCTGGAGCAGTTCGTTCACCGGGTCGTTCGCCGGGTCGCTCACCTGGTCGTCCATCCGGTCGTTCGTCGGGGCGTTCATCGAGCTCTCCTGGGGCGGTGCGGGCCGGGGCGGGAGGGGGGTGGCGGGGGTGTCCTGCGGCGCGGGGTGCATGCTCCGCACCCAGTAGGACTGGGTGTCGAGCCTCGCGGCCGGGAGGTCCAGCAGACGGCGGGCTTCCTCGGGAACCAGGGCGCGCGGGTCGACCGGGGCGCCCAGGACCGCGAGCCGGGCGAGGGCCCGGACGAACCCGCGCCCGCCGTCGGGCGCCGCCTCTGCGGCGGCGACGGCGTGGACGTCGTCGTGGTCGGTGAGGTTGCGGCGGACGGAGGTGAGCAGCGAGCCGCCACCGGTCACCTGGAGGAAGACGCGGGCCCCCTGCTCGTAGGCGGTCCGGACGGCATCGCCGAAGCGGACCGGCGCGGACGCGTGCCGGGACCACAGCTCGCGCAGCCGCTCCGCGTCGGTGCAGACCGCCCCGTCCACGGACGACACGAACGGCAGGGCGGGGCCGGCGAGGGGCCGGTCGGCGAGGTACGCGCTCAAGGCCTCGTCGGCGGCGGCGAACCGCGGCGAGTGGAAGGCGCCGGACACCTCGAGGGGCAGCGTGACGACCCCGGCCTCGGTGCACGCGCGCCGCAGGACGGCGAGCCCGCGCAGCGAGCCGCTGACCACGAGCTGCCGAGGCTGGTTGAAGCAGGCGAGCCACACGTCGCCGATGCCGGTCATGAGCCGACGGCAGGTCTCCTCGTCGCCCTGCACGGCGAGCATGCCGCCCTGGGAGCCGGTCTCGGCCCGTCGCAGGGCTGCGCCGCGGTGGCCCAGCAGCCGGACGGCGGCCTCGTCGGTGAGGGCTCCGGCCGCGGCGGCCGCGGCGAACTCCCCGACGCTGTGGCCCAGGGCGAGGTCGGGCGCGAGGCCGCAGTCGGCGAGGAGGCGGGTGGTGGCGATCTGGACGGTACCGAGCAGCGGCTGACACACGTCGGTGGCGGCGAGCCGCTGCCTGAGCTCCCGGTCCTTGCCCTCGCCGGCCACCGCCTCGCCGTACAGCAGGTCGGTGAGGTCGAAGCCGGTGTTCCGCCGGGCCACCGCGCCTAGGGCGTCGACGGTCGTCCGGAAGCCGGTGAACCTCTCGTAGAGGTCCTGCATCATGCCGGGCCGCTGACTGCCCTGCCCGGGGAAGAGGAAGGCGATGCGCCGCCGGTCGGGCGGCAGCGGAGCGTCGGCGGCGAAGGCGCCGTCGCCGAGGTCGCCCCGGGCACCGTCGGCGAGCTGCCGGCGGGCCTCGCGCAGCCGCCGGACGAGTTCGTCCGTGTCGGCGGCGACGACCGCGAGCCGGGCGGTCAGGGGCTCACGGGCGCCCAGGGTGTGGGCCACGGCGGCCACCGGCGGGCGGTCCGCCGTGTCGAGTGCGTCGAGAACGTCGCCGATGTGCTCGTCCAGCAGCTCGGGGCTGCCGGCCGTGAGCAGGACGAGCTGGGGTCCGCCGGCTCCGGTCCGTTCGTCGAGGGGGCCGGCGGCAGGGGCGGGCGCCTCCTCCAGAACCACGTGGACGTTCGTGCCGCCGAAACCGAAGGAGCTGACTGCGGCACGCCGCGGGGTGCCCGTGGCCCGAAAGGGCCGCGCGGTGTCGGCGAAGCGCAGGCCCGCCGAGGCGATGCCCAGGTCCGGGTGGGGAGCGGTCTGCGGCTGCGGCACGATCGTGCGGTGGTGGACGACGAGGGCCGTCTTGATCAGCCCCGCGATGCCTGCCGCGGACAGCGAGTGCCCGATGAGGGCCTTGCCCGCCCCGAGGTAGCACAGTGCGGGGTCGTCGTCGGGGAACTCGGTGCGCAGTCGGCGCAGCCCCTCCACCTCGGCGCGGTCCCCGACGGTGGTGCCGGTGCCGTGGGCCTCGACGAAGCCCACGGACGAGGGGGCGACCCCGGCGTCGTCGTAGGCCCGGCGCATGGCGCGCAGCTGGCCTTCGGGGGTGGGAGTCAGCGGTCCGGGGGACGCGCCGTCGTTGGCCGAGCCGATGCCCCTGATCACCGCGTAGACGCGGTCGCCGGCGGCGAGGGCGTCCGCGAGCGGCCGTATGACGACGGCTCCGGCGCCTTCGCCGAGGACGAAGCCGTCGGCCGCCTCGTCGAACGGGCGGCACACCCCGGTCGCGGACAGTGCGCGGAGCTTGGAGAAGCCGACCAGGCTGTCGGGGGTGAGGTTGAGGTACACGCCGCCGACGACGGCGATCCGGCACGTGCCCCGGCCCAGGTGGGCGATCGCCTGGTCGAGTGCGACCAGCGAGCCGGAGCAGGCGGCGTCGACGGCGAAACTGGGGCCGCCGAGGTCGAACTGCCGGCTGACCGTGCCCGCCGCCATGTTGAGCAGGCTCCCGGGCAGCGTGAAGCTCTGGACGGTGCCCAGCCGTGCAGCCTCTTCCCTGGCGGCGTCGAGGCCGCCGGGGTGTTCCGCCGCGGGTGACTCGTCGGCCAGGGCGATGACCCGGAGGGGGGCCGCCATGAGGTCCTTGTAGTCGGACACCGATATGCCGAGGAAGACGCCGGTGTTCTCGCGGTCGAAGTCACCACGGCCCAGTCCCGCGTCGTCGAGGGCCTCGCGGGTGACGTCGAGCATCAGCCGGTGCTGCGGGTCCATGGCCCGGGCGCGGGCCGGGGGCACCCCGTAGTGCGGGGCGGCGAAACGGTCCACGGCGTCCAGGAAGGCGACCTGGTCGGTGTACGCGGCATGGGGGGCCGACGGGTTGCCGGGCTCGTGGAAGGTGCCGTGGTTCCAGCGTTCCGCCGGGACGGCGGAGAACTGGCGTTCCCCGCTCAGCAGCAGCTTCCAGTAGGCGCGGATGTCGGGGGCGCCGGGGTAGCGGCAACCGAGTCCGGTGATGGCGATGTCGGTCATGACGGGTCTTCTTCCTTTGCGTGGTGCCCCGGGCGGACGGCGACCAAGGCGGTGGGGACGGGTTCTGCACCGAGGGAGTCGGCGGTGCGAGGGGGAGGGGGCAGACGGGGCGGCGCGGACGGCGGGGCTCTCCTGCCGGCCGGGGCCGGGGGAGGGACGGCCACCGGATGCGGCGTCCTGCGCCCGATGGGCCACGGGGCCCACCAGTTCAGGCCGCCGGCCAGGCGCATGAGCGCCGGTACGAGGACGCCCCGCACGAGGGTGGCGTCGAGGAGGACGCCGAGGCCTGCGCCGATTCCGAAGAACTGCAGGAGCGAGACCTGGGAGGTGCCGAAGCTCAGGAGCGTGAACGCGAGGAGGGAACCGGCGGTCGTGACGATGCCGCCGGTGTGGGCTATGCCCGAGACGATCGAGTCGGTGTTGTCCTGCCCGGCCTCGTGGGCCTCCTTGATGCGCGCGAGGACGAACACCTCGTAGTCCACCGAGAGCCCGAAGACGATGCAGAACAGCAGCACCGGCATGGTCGTGCTGAGTGGTCCGGGCGTGAAATGGAGCAGGTGCTGCAGATGGCCCGTCTGGAAGACCCACACCATCGCGCCGAGGACGGCCGCGAGGCTCAGGGCGTTCAGCGCGATGGCCTTCAGCGGCAGCAGCAGGCTGCGCGTGAAGCCGAGCAGGAGCACGAACGTGGTGAGGGTGATCAGGGAGAGCGCCAGCGGCAGCCGGTCACCCACGGTGGCCTTTGCGTCGACCAGGACCGCGCTCGGTCCGCCGACGAGGACGTCGGTGCCCGCCGGGGCGGGAGTCGCACGCACGGCGCGCACGAGCTGCTGGGCGGCGCGCGACTGGGGGTCTGCCTGCGGCACCACGGAGAGCCGGGCCGGGCCGTCGCCGACGGGCCTGGCCGCGGATCCGGGGGAGCCGGAGACCGCTGCCTTCACGCCGTGCCGGAAGCTGCCCTCGGGTCCCACGACCTGGGCGACCTGCGGGAGCGCGGACAGCCGGCGGGCGTAGTCCGCACGCGCGGGCGGGGACGTCTTGCCCGTCATGACGACCGTGAGGGCGCTCGGGCCGTTCATGTCGAACGCACCGCGCACCAGGTCCCCGGTCTGACGGCTGGACGAGCTCACGGGCAGCGCCCGCTCGTCGGGGGTGGCGAAACCGGCGTGTGCGAACGGCCCGGCGAGGACCACGAGCAGTCCGATCACCGGCAGCGCCGCGATCAGCGGGCGCCGTACGACGATCTGCGCCAGGCCCCGCCAGAAGCGTGACTCGGAGCCGGCGTGGGCCCGGCGGCGCCACGGCACGGCCCAGGCGTTCACCCGCTTTCCGAGCAGCGCGAGCAGAGCCGGCAGCACGGTGACGGCGCTCACGGCCGCGATCGCCACCACGGCGATGCCCGCGTAGGCGAAGGAGCGCAGGAAGTAGGGCGGGAACACCAGCAGCGTCGCGAGAGCGGCGGAGACCGTGGCGGCACTGAAGAGGATCGTGTGGCCCGCGGTGCGCACGGTCCTTATGGCGGCGCTGCGCGGGCCGTGTCCCTCGGCGAGCTCCTCGCGGAACCGGGAGACGATCAGCAGCCCGTAGTCGATGCCCAGCCCCAGGCCGAGCGCGGTGGTGAGGTTCAGCGCGAAGACGGACACGTCGGTGACGGCGCCGAGCACGCTCAGGACCAGCAGCGTCCCGGCGATGGCCAGTACCCCGATCAGCAGGGGCAGAGCCGCGGCCACCACACTTCCGAACACCAGGACCAGCAGGATCAGGGTTCCCGGCAGTACGACGGACTCGGCGCGCTTCAGGTCGGACTCCGAGAGGTCCTGGAGCTCGGCGTCGATGAGCGCCGGTCCTCCCGCGTGCACCGTGAGGGCCGTGGTGGCAGCCGTCGGGGTGGTCAGCTCCTTGCTCAGCTGCTTGACCCGCGTTCCGAGCTGTTCCCCCTCGCCGTCCACGTGCGCGACGAGCATGGCCGCGTGGCCGTCCCGGCTGCGCAGCTCCGCCGTCCTGCCGGTCCAGTACGAGGTCACGGCGCTCACGTGCGGTTGCGCACGAAGGCGTCCGGTCAGGGCCTCGCCCGCACTGCGCGCCGCCGGGTCGTCGACGGAACCGCCGCGGGCCTGGGCGACGACGACCAGGTTGGGGGACGCCCCCAGGTGCTCGGCCGCCACGCGGGCGGCTCGGCTGGACTCCGATCGCGGGTCGTCGTACCCCTGCGTCTTCAGCCGGCCGGTCGCCTCCGACCCGAACACGGCGGACAGCAGGAGGAAAACGAGCGCGGCAAAGAGGACGAGCCGTGGACGGCGGGTCACGAAGACCCCTGCACGACGGGACATGAATGCCTCCGGTCCGGATGGTGTTTCGTTCCCGCTCTCGAGCAGGACGGTCGATTTCCACCGTGCAGGGAGGAGAAGCGGGGCCATAGCCCCGGCTATTCGTCACTTGACAGGAGCCGCTTCGTACCGGGCCGGAAGAGTTCGTCCGGGCGGGGTGCGGCCTTCTATCAAGATCGGTTCTGGGCGTCAAGTCACGTGTTCGAGTGGCGTGACGCGTGATGTCCCGTCGGGTTTATTGGAAGTACGCCATCCCCGGGGATCTCCCGGAGACGGTTTACCCGCCTTTTCTCATCCCGAATGGAGAATTCTCATGTCTGAGCGTTTTTGGACCCGTCGTATCTTCCTGGCCGGAGCTTCCGTCGCACTGGTCGGTGGTGGCATCGCCCTGCCGGCGACCGCGATGGCCGCGCCGGCCGCCGCCCCGCAGCACGCCGTCACCCTTCCCCAGGACAGCGCCGACGGCATCGGTACCGGCGGCGACGCCAACGCCGAGAACACCACGGTCGGCGGCGAGGCCACCGGCGGCGCGGCCTCCACCGGCGTCGGCAACTGCAAGGGCAAGTGCGTGATCACCACCGGCAACGCCCGCGGCGGCAACGCCAGCGCCGATGCCGTCAACACCGGCGACGCCACCGCCGTCGGCGGCGACGGCAAGGGCACGGGTGGCCAGGTGAACAAGCAGAACATCAAGCTGCAGGTCAAGGAGGCCCTGAAGCAGAAGCTCGGCAACTGAGGGCAGGACACCGCCCCAACGTCACGGACGCCGGAGAGGCCCACAGCCTCTCCGGCGTCCGTTTCGTGCCGCTCCGGCCCGTCAGCCGTTGCCGCCCGTGGCCGTCGCGTCACCGCTGATGGCCGTTGCATTGCCGCTGTTGAGGGCGTCGGCGCTGGCGGCGCCGCCCGTCGCGGCGCCCGTGGTGATGGTGCACCTGCCGATGCAGGTGCCGACACCGGAGTTGGCGTTTCCGCCGGTGGCGGTGCCGCCGACCGTGGTGTTCGCGGCAGTGGCGTCGCCGCTGACGGCGCTGGCGTCACCCCCCGTGCCCTTGTCGTCGTCGCCCATGGCCCGGGTGCCCTGCCCGACCGAGTTCGCGGCGTCGAACGTGCCGCTGAGAACCTCGCCGCTCACGGCGGTGTTGACGCTGTCGTGGCACAGACCGCTGCACACGTTGAAGGCTCCGTCGCCCACGGCGGTGTTGGTGCTGGTGCCGCAGAGGCCCACGCACTCGTTGAACGCTCCGGCCCCCACGGTCGTGTTGGTGCTGCCGTCGCACAGTCCCCGGCACACGCCGGAGGAGCCGTCGCCCACGGCGGTGTTGGTGCTGTCGTGGCAGATCCCCTCGCACACGCCCGAGGTGCCGTTGCCTGCGGCGGTGTTGCTGCTGTCGTGGCAGAGCCCCCTGCACACGCTCGGTGCGGTGTCGGTCGCGGCGGTGGTGACGCCGGCGTATCCGTACTGAGGGGATGCCGGTGCGGCCATCGCGGTCGCCGGCAGGGCCACGACGCCGGTCAGTGCCACGGAAGCCGCGGCCAGCACGATACGACGGGTCCAGGAACGCTCGTTCATCGGAATTCTCCGGGATTCTTGTGCGAGGTCTTCGCCTGTGGCCAAGCAGGCGGGCGCTGAGGCTGCCGGTCGGATACGCCCGGTGCTGTGCAGACGCCGGGGATCCCTGGGCTTATGCGAGGTCGACGTTAGCGTGTGGATCATGCCGCGAGCAGGATCTGGCGAAGCGCGGCGTGTTCCTGCCGCTTCTCGGTATCAAGATCGGTTCTGGGCGTCAAGTCACGTGTTCGAGTGGCGTGACGCAGGCTCTCCCTCAGGGTTTATTTGAAGTGCGCCCTCACAGAGGAACGCCCCGGAGGACGCGAAGCCGGAACATATCCCCGGACTTATCCGCGGGGCGGAATGCGAACCCTTTTGCAACCGAATGGAGAATTCCCATGTCTGAGCGTTTTTGGACCCGTCGTATCGTCCTGGCCGGAGCCTCCGTGGCGCTGATCGGCGGCGGTGTCGCGCTGCCGGCGACCGCGATGGCCGCGCCGGCCGCCGCCCCGCAGCAGGCCGTCTCGCTCCCCCAGGACAGTGCCGACGGCATCGGCGTCGGCGGCAACGCCAAGGCCTCGAACACCACCGTCGGCGGTACCGCCCGGGGCGGCGGCGCCTACGCCGGCGTGAGCAACTGCGAGGGCGGGTGCACGGTCACCACCGGTGTCGCCCGCGGCGGCAACGCCAGCGCGGACGCCGTCAACACCGGCGACGCCACCGCCGTGGGCGGGAACGGCACCGGCAGGGGCGGCACCGTCACCACGCAGGACATCAAGCAGGAGGTCCTGCAGAACCTGAAGGCGAAGCTCGCCCACTGAGGGCCGGCCGCCCCGCGGCCCCACGCGCGGACGCCGGAGAGGCCCACAGCCCCTCCGGCGCCCGCACGTCCGGTTCAGCCACCGTCCTGCATGGACTCCAGGGCCTCCTTGGCCCGCTTCTCCATCTCCGCCGCGGGGACGTCCTCCACGTGCGTGGCGATGTTCCAGCGGTGGCCGAAGGGGTCCTCGAGCTGCCCGGTGCGGTCGCCGTAGAACTCGTCCTTGACCGGCGACACCTCCGTGGCGCCGAGGGAGAGGGCCTTGGCGAAGACGGCGTCGACGTCCTCGACGTACACGTGCAGGGTGATCGGCGTGCCGCCCACCGACTTCGGCGAGCGGAATCCGATCTCCGGGTACTCGTCGGCGAGCATGATGACCGAGTTGCCCAGCTCCAGCTCGGCGTGGCCGATCCTTCCGTCGGGCGCCGGCATCCTCATCCGCTCGGTCGCGCCGAACACGGATGCGTAGAAGTCGATCGCGGCTGCGGCTCCGTCGGTACAGAGGTACGGCGTGACCCGCGGGTATCCCTCGGGAACGGGTTTGACGGCCACCGGGCTCCCGCCCTTCCGAACAGTGGCGATCACCGCCGACCGCCGTCTGCGACCACTGATATCCCGATCCCGCAGGGCACGCTCCGGCGCCGCGCGGCGCCCCCGCGACGGTTGCCCCGAAGGGCCCACCCGGGTCAGGGGTCAGCGGACCGCGACCACCACGTGGCTGCTGCCGAACTGCCAGACCGTACCGACGTGCTCGAAGCCCGCCTCGCGCAGCAGTACGAGGTGGTCGGTGAGGGTCAGGTCGTTGCCCTCGCACCGCGGGTGGGCACGTCGGCCCCGGGCGGCGAGCAGGGGCGTCAGCTCCGGGTCGGCGCGCACTCCCGACCACCACGACTCCCAGTCCTCGTGCGCCAGGGCCTGCTGCCGCTCGGCGCGCCGCCGGCCGATGTCGACGGCGAGCTCGTGGACCTTGGGGGAGTCCGGTTCCAGATGGTCGCCGTTGACGAGGACCCCACCGGGCCGGATGCACCCGGCCAGCTCCTCGTACGTCCTCCGCAGGGTGTCCTCGCCGAGGTAGTGCAGGGCCGTCGTCGAGACGGCGGCGTCCACCGGGCGGTCCAGCGCGAGCCCGTCGAGCCAGCCCGGCTCCCCGATCGAGGCCTCGGCGAAGCGCAGGGCCGCTCCGTGGTGCGCCCGCCCCAGTTCCAGCAGCAGCGGATCGGCGTCCACGCCGACGACCTCGGCCGCGGGCATCCGCCCGGCCAGCCGCGCGGCCAGCGACCCCGGCCCGCATCCCAGGTCGACGAGCAGGGGAGCCGCGCAGCCCGCCGTCACGCGCTCGACCACGTCGGAGATGACAGTGAACCGCTCCTCGCGGTCCACTGCGTAGCGCTGCTGCTGCCGCTCCCAGCGTTCCACCCACCGGCCGGCCGCCACCGTGTGCACGTTCATGTTTCTGTCCGCTCGCGCCTCTGCCGTTCTCACGGCCCTGAACTCCACATGAAAATCATTGCAGATTGGCGAGGGTGGCGAGCAGCGCTTCGATCTCCTCGGCCGTGTTGTACACGTGCAGACTCACCCGCACCGAGCCGTCCTTCACCCCGGCGCCCGCCTGGCAGTGTCCGTCGGAGCGGACCATGAACCCGTGGCTGTAGAGGATGAACCCCAGATCGCGGGATTCGACCTCGCGATGCCGGAACGCCACGATGCTCCGGCGCCGCTGGACCTCGGAGCCGGCCGCGAGGCTGGAGCGGCAGCCGAGCACCTCGTACGCGTCCAGCCCGCTCAGGCCGTCCGTCAGCCGGGCCGCCAGCGCCACCGTCCACGCCTCGATCCGGTCCGTGCCGGCCGCGTCGAGCCAGTCGAGCGCGGCCGTCAGGCTTGCGATGCCGACGGTGTTCGGGGTGCCGGCCCAGCCGCCCGGCCGGAACTGCGGCCCCCGTAGGCCCCGGGCCCAGACCGCGCCGGTACCCGGCAGTGCGAGGGCCTTGTGCCCGGAAAAGACCACGAAGTCCACGTCGAGTCCGGCGGCGGAGAACGGCAGGTGGCCGATGCTCTGTGCGGCGTCGAGGCAGATCGGGACATCCGGCCCGACCACGCGGCGGATCCGGTGCACGTTCATGTCGGCGCCGTAGACATGGTGCACGTGCGTGGCCGCGACGAAGCGGGTGCGGGGGCCGGCCGAGGCGGCGAGCGCCGCCGGGTCGTAGTCGCCGGAGGCCTCCTGGTACGGCAGCTCCCGGACCAGGATCCGCACGCCCTGCCGGGCCAGCAGCTCCCGTACCTCCAGCCACGGCGACAGGTTCGCCTCGTGGTCGGCGAAGGGGACGACGATCTCGTCCCCGTTGGTGAGCCGGCCCGCCAGCCAGTCCAGGGCGACGCTCCGCAGTCCCTCGGAGGCCCCGCTGGTGAAGTGCACCGACGACGCGTCCGGCTCGGGATCGCCCAGGAACTCCTTGACCCGGCCGCGGGCCCGTTCCACCGCGGCCGTCGTCGCGTTGGCCCAGGGGTACGAACCGCGGCCCGCGTTGGCGTTGGAGGTGGTGAGGTAGTGCTGTACGGCGTCCAGTACGGCCTGCGGCTTCTGCGCGGTCGCCGCACTGTCCAGGTAGGCCAGCCCCGGGTTCGCCGTGATGATCGGGAACTGGGCGCGCAACGGGCGCTGCCAGGACCGCAGCCCCTCGAGAGCGTCGGTGTCGGCCATGTCAGTCACGCACCAGCGGCGCGCCCGCGTCCCGCCACGCGATGATCCCGCCCGCGAGGCTGCGTACGTCGGGATGCCCCATCCGGGTGAGCAGGGCGGCGTAGCGCGCCGACTGCTCGCCGACCGGGCAGGCCAGCAGGACGGGCTGCCTCTTGCTGAACGGCAGCCCACCCCGGACGAGTTCGTCGAAGAGCTCGTCGACGATGTTGACCGATCCGTCGATGTGCAGCGCGGCGTAGGCGAAGGAGCTGCGCAGGTCGATCACCAGCGGCCGCTCGGCCGCGAGCCACTTCTGCGCGTCGGCCACCTCGATCACCCGGGCCGCCCGTACCTCGGCGTCGGCCAGCGCGGTCACGGAGTTGCGGGCGGGCGGGCGGCCCAGCAGCTCGGGGCGACGCTGCCTGACGTACCCGAGATAGCTCTCGACCCGGTCGCAGACGATGAAGACCGCGCTCCGCCGGTCCGTCTGCGTCAACTCTGCGTCGATCGGCTGCAGATGGCGGACCGTTCCCCGGTACGCGGCGCCGCCGGTGGGCCCGGCGAGGATGCCGCAGCGCCGGACCAGGGCGAGCATCCCGTCGATGGCGTCGTCGGCGCTGACCGACTCGATCGCGTCGTACGTGGCCGGGTCGAAGAGGCCGACCTCGTGGACCTCGTCGATGTTGCGGATGCCGGGGATGAAGTCCGACTTCCCGCCCACCAGCCCGATCACCCGTACGGCAGGATCGTGGGCGCGCAAGGCCCGGGCCACGCCCGTGGAGGAACCCGCCGTGCCGACGCAGGCGAGGAACCAGTCAGGGGCCCGGCCGTCCAGATCCGCCACGATCTCCGGGCCGGTACCCGTCTCGTGCGCCTCGGTGTTCAGCGCGTTGAAGTACTGGTCGGTGTGCAGGTGGGCGCTTCCGGACTGGTTCAGCCTCTGGTGGAAGAGGGTCAGCGGGTCCTCGGTGTCCGTCGGGTCCAGGCATTCGCTGCGGCCCGGCAGCTCCTCGATCTCGGCGCCCAGCAGCAGGAGCAGGTCCTTGACCTCGGGTATGCGCATCCGGTTGGTGACGCTCTTGAACGACAGTCCGTGCATGCCCGCGATGACGGCCAGCGCCTTGGCCGTGTTGCCGCTGGAGAGCTCGACGATCGCCGCGCCGCGCTCCCGGGCGGCGGGCAGGCCGGAGCGGGCCATGTTCCAGGCGGCCCGGTCCTTGACGGAGCCGAAGGGGTTGAGCATCTCGAGTTTCGCGTAGAGGTCGATGTGGCGCAGGCCGTGCACGGCCGGATCGATGCGGACCAGTGGGGTGTTGCCGATGGCCTCGGTGATGCTGTCGTACCTCATGCCCGTCCCCCCGAATCGGTGATCGGCCGGTATTCCTCGATCGGCCAGTACTCCTCGTCCAGACACCACCGCCAGGCGGCTCCTTCCCGGCGGACGGCCACCTTGCGGGCCACCGGCTGCTGTTGTGCGCGGGTGGCGCTGAAGTCCATGCAGTACCCGGCGGTGTTGGCGAAGCCGAGCAGGTCTCCCGGCCTCGGCAGCCTCGGCAGGAACACCGTTCTGCGGGTGACCAGGTCTGCCTCCAGGCAGAGGTTGCCCATGAGGTGGACGCCGACCGGCTCCTGCGGGCCGGCCGGTCCGCCGTCGCGGGGCACGAGCACGGGGTCCATGAGGATCCCGTGGTCCTCCAGGCTGACGTCGTTCGCGTTCATGGCGAGGCGTACGAACGCAGGACCCGTGTCCCGGTGCCGTACTTCCAGGACCCGGGCCAGGGACAGCCCGCACTGGTCGGCGAGGGCCCGGCCCGGTTCCGTGTACAGGTCGTAGAGGCTCTCCAGCAGCAGGGTGCCCAGTGGCCGGCCCAGGGTGGGGGCGGGCTGGGACAGGAGTGCGTCGAGGTAGGCGGCGCCCGCGACCGGGCGGTGGGCGGGGTACAGGCTCAGGGCGCCGCGGAGCGTACCGCCCTCGGAGTGCAGACCGTAGCCGTGCCCGCCCCAGGTCAGGGGCGGGCGGCGGCCCATCACCGAGGCCGTGAGCGCGCTCGTGTAGCGGTCCCACTGGGCGGCGTGCGCGAGGTAGCTGACGCCGAAGCCGCCGCCGATGTCCACGGCGCGCGGCTGGAATCCCCGTAACCGCAGCTCGTCCATGGCGCGCAGGCAGCCTTCGAGGGCGATGGCCTTCTCGTCCGGGCTCGTGGTGTCGAGGTGGTACGCGACGCCGACCGGATCGAGCCGGTCCCGGTGGCGTTCGAGGAGGTCCAGCAGCGGGCCGAGGGCCTTCACGGACGTACCGAACCGGCTCCTGCGGGACAGCATCCTGGGCCCGGAGGTCTCGAACTCGCCAAGGCGGAGCAGGACGCGCGGGCGCGGCAGGTCGTGGCGCCGGACGAGGCCCGCCAAGGCCTCCAGCTCGCCGGGGCCGTCGGCGTTCACGGTGACCCCCGATCGCGCGGCGAGCCAGAGGAACGCCGGATCCTTGGGGCCGGTCGCCATGATGCGGTCGGCGGGGAAGCCGTCGCCGAGGGCGCTGCGGAGCTCCTGGAGGGAGGCCACGTCCACGGCGGCGTCCGCGGTGGTGAGCCGCCGGACGAGGGAGCGGGAACGGTTGGCCTTGTGGGCGAAGAAGACGTGCCCGCCGAGGCGGTGGCGGCGGTAGACGGAGCGGAAGCCCTCGGTGTTCTGCGCGATCTGGTCGGGCACGAGGACGTTCAGGGGTGAGCCGAGGGCGTCCACGAGCGTGTGCAGGAACGGGGCCGAGCCGAGCAGCGCAGCGAGCCGCGGCGCCAACCGCGGTTCCAGGTACAGGGGGCCGGTGTCCAACGCAGCTGCTCCTCCCGGGCGCCGATCGTACGACGATTTACCTCGCGGCCCTGTTCCTGCCCTGCTGATCGGGTTCGGACGCGTGATGGCGGGAGATGACCGAAACGTGACCGGCGCGCCGGAGCACCTGGCAGCTCAGGCACCTCAGACGACTCGGACGCCACGGCCAGCTCGGGCCGTACGGACGGCTCAGGCGGCCCGGAGGGCGAGGTACATGAGGATCTCGTCGCGGTCGTCGCCGGGTGCCACCCGCAGACCGCCGGGCCAGCGCCCGATCTCGCGCCAGCCGAGACGGCCGTAGAACTCCTCGAGCCCCAGCCCGGCCCGGACGGCGATGTGCAACTGCTCCAGCCCCATCTCGTGGCGGGCGAGATCGCGGATCCGGTGCATCAGCGCGGTGCCGATGCCGCGGCCGCGGAAGTCGGGGTGGGTCATGACGTGGTTGACGGCGCCGCAGTGCGCGACGAGGGGATGCGGGTCACGACGCAGAATCAGCCACCCGGCGAGCCTCCCGCCGGCCGTGGCGACCAGCAACCGGGCGCGGTACGGATCGAGTTCGCCGACGAGCAGGCCCAGGGCCGGGTCGGCCTGACCGGTGGTCACCGGCGGCATGGGGAGCCCCCGGGGGATGACGGCGCCTCCGGCGTTGATCACCCGTACCCAGCAGTCGACGAGTTGTTCCCGGAGTTCGGCCGTCAGTTCCCGGGGGCGGGTGATCTGCGCGAAATCGAGTGGTTGCGGCGCGGTCATGGAACGCAGCTTGCCAGACGCGGCGTCGACGGGTGCCCCGGCCGGCTGAGGACGGACCGGCCGGGGCGGGGCGCACCGTGGGCGCCGGGGTCAGTCCGCCGTGGCCGGGGACGTGCGCCCGAAGTGGCGGGCGGTGGGTACCAGCGCCGCCGCCGCCGGGACGAGGAAGCAGGCGGCGGCGCACACGGCGAGTACGGCGGTGACCCCGAAGGCGTCGACGGCGGGCGCGATCAGCGCGAGCCCGACGGGTGCCAGGCCGTACGAGACGAGGAAGTCCAGCGAGGAGACGCGGGCCAGCTTGTCCGGGGCGACCTCGCGCTGGGTGGCCGTGAACCAGGGCACGTTGAACAGCTCGATGCCGATGCCGGCGACGGCGTACGCGGCGACGACCACGACCGGGTGCACGGGCAGCATCAGGCTCAGCGGGGCGAAGCCGTACGCGGCCAGCCCGGCGAAGGCGGCCCAGCCCTGTGAGCGCGGCCGCCGGCGGGCGATGACCAGGGCGCCGGCGAGCGCGCCCAGGGTGTACGCGGTCACGGCCGCGGCCAGCACCCATTCGGTGCCGTAGCGGTCCCGGCTGATCAGGGGCAGCGCGACGCTGGTGGCGGAGTAGCCGAGGGCGATGACGGCGACGAGGGCGCCGAGTCCGGCGAGGAACCAGGGATGGCGCCGCGCCTCGCGTATGCCCTCTAGGAATTCGGCGCGGAACCCGGCGCGCGGGGTGGGTTCCGCGGCCGGCCCGGCCGTGTCGGCGCCCTGACCTGGCACGAGCGCGGCCACCAGCCAGAGGAGCCCGATGCCGAGCAGCAGCGTCCCGGTGTCGAGGAAGGCCGCGAGCAGGGCGGTCAGGGCGGGGCCGGCGAGGGTGGAGCTGCGTACGGCCATGGTCATGGCGGCGTTGGCCTGCTGGCGGCGCGCGGGCTCGACGGTCTCGGCGGTGAGCGCCTGGAACGCGGGGCGGCAGGCGCCCTGTCCGGCGCCTGCGAGGGCGGCGGCGGCCGTCATCAGCACGAGCGAGCGCCCGAGTCCGGCGGCGAGGAGGGGCGCGGCGACCGCCGCCGCGAGGGCGGACCAGAGGACGACCGCGCGGCGGGAGTGCCGGTCGGCCAGCACGCCTCCGACGGCGACGGCCGCGAGGAAGCCGGCGGTGCGGGCGGCGAGGACCAGGCCCAGGCCGGCCGCGCCGAGGTCGCGGTGCAGGACCGCGAGGCCGAGCACGAAGGGCAGGGCCCAGGTTGCGAGGCCGGAGGCGGTGGTGCCCGCCCACAGGCGCAGGAACGCGGGGTCCCGGAGGATCGAACGCGGGGGCGGGGCATCGGTCTTGGCCGCTGTCGGTGCGGGTGTGGTCGCCACGGTGTGGGTGCTCCTCGGAGGCGGGGGAGCGGCTCGGCGAACCGCACCCCAGGGTCGTTAATGAAAATGAATACCATTACAGTACTCTTCGAACGCGGCACTCCTGCCCGGTACACGACAACACCCACGCCTTCCCTCCCAGACCGGAGACCCCATGCGCCATCCCGCCCGCCCCGTCATCGCCCTGACCATCGCCCTCGCCACCGCGGGCTGCTCCACGGCGGCCGGTGACGGTTCCCGAGCGGACGCCGGGCCCGCGGCCCGGAACGGCGCCAAGGGGTCCTCCGTCACCAGCTGCGGCCGCCAGGTGTCCTTCGCCGCGCCGCCGCGGCGGACCGTCGCCCTGGACCAGACCTCGACCGAGACCCTGCTCGAACTCGGCCTCCAGGACCGGATGGCGGGGACCGCCAACCTCAAGACGAAGATCCCCGCGCAGTACGAGGCCGGGTACGCCAAGGTCCCGGTCATCGCCCCGAAGATCGCCACCGGCGAGCAGCTGAGAGCCGCCACCCCCGACTTCGTCGTCGCCGGTTCCACGGACCTGTACACCAAGGACCGCGCCGGCACCCGCGAGGAACTGGACGCCCTCAAGGTCCCCACGTTCGTCAGCGCCGTGGACTGCCCGCAGCAGAACCCGGCCGGCAAGACCCCCTTCGAGCTGCTCTTCTCCGACTACGAGAACCTGGGCAAGGTCTTCGGCGCCGAGGAGCGGGCCGGAAGGCTCGCGGCCGACCAGCGCGCGGCGGTCGCCCGGGCCGGGGAGAACGCCGCCAGGGTCGGCGACGGCGCGGACCGGCCGACCGTCGTCTACCTCTACTCCGTCTTCAACGGCATGCCGTACGTGGCGGGCAGGACCGGCCTGCCCAGTGAGATGAGCCGGATCGTCGGCGCGAAGAACGCCTTCGACGACGTCGACGCGGACTGGCCGGAGGTCTCCTGGGAGGAAGTCGCCCGGCGGGACCCGGACTTCATCGTGATCGGAGACCTGTCCGAGCGCGGCCGCCCCGGCGACAGCGCCGCCGAGAAGCGCGCCGCGATGGCCGGGCACCCGGTGATCTCGAAGCTGGCCGCCGTCCGTGACAACAAGATCCTCGAGGTGCCGGGCATCGAGCTGGACCCCTCCGTGCGCTCCGTACACGCCCTCGGGCTGCTGGCGAACGGCGTGAAGGACCTCGGGTATGTCCGCTGACCCGGACATCCGGCCCGGCCGGTCCGCGGCGGCCCACGCGGGCCTCCTGCTCCTTGCCGCAGGCGTCCTGGCGGGCTCGACGGCGGCTGCCGTGCGCACCGGCGCCGCCGACGTGGGCTGGGGCGACCTCACCCGCGTCCTCGGCTCCCATCTCGGCCTGGACGTGGCTCCGTTGCCTGCGCTGGTGGACTCGCTCGTCTGGGACCTGCGGCTGCCGCGCGTGCTGACGGCCGCCCTCGTCGGCGCCTCGCTCGCCGTGTGCGGAACGGTGCTCCAGGCGGTCACCCGCAACGCACTCGCCGATCCCTACCTGCTCGGAGTCTCCTCCGGCGCGTCGACGGGAGCCGTCACCGTCGTCGTCCTCGGGATCGGCGCGAGCACGCTGGGGGTCACCGGCGGCGCACTCGCCGGCGCGCTGCTCTCCTTCGGCCTGCTCCTGCTGCTGCTGAGGCGCACCGGGCTGGATTCCGTCCGCATCGTCCTCACCGGCGTGGTGGTCGGCCAGCTGTTCACCGCGGTGACCTCGCTGGTCCTGATGGCCTCGGCGGACGCGGACACCACACGGGCCGTCACCCACTGGCTGCTGGGCTCGATGGCGCCGGCCCGGTGGAACACCGTCGTGGTCTGCGCGGTCGTCACCCCGCTGGGGCTGCTGGTGGCGTGGCTCTGCTCGAACGCCCTGGACGGGCTCGCGTTCGGCGCCGACACCGCCGCGTCCCTCGGGATCGGCGTACGGCACACGCGGATGCTGCTCCTCGTGGTCACGGCCGCGCTGACCGCTGTCGCGGTGGCCACCGTCGGCGCCATCGGCTTCGTCGGGCTGATCGTTCCCCACGGGGTCCGGTTCCTCGTCGGGCCGCTGCACCGGCTGCTGCTGCCGTACGCGGCGCTGGCGGGCGCGGTGTTCCTGGTCTGGACGGACGCGGTGGCACGGATCGCCTTCGCCCCGCGGGAGGTTCCCGTCGGCGTGATCACCGCCCTGCTCGGCGTACCGCTCTTCCTCCTCGTGCTGCGCAGGCGGGGTGAACTGTGAGGATCACCGCCGAGAGGCTGAGCTGGTCGGTGGCGGGCACGCCGGTCGTACGCGGGATCAGCGTGGACATCGCTCCCGGCGAGACGGTCGGCCTGCTCGGGCCCAACGGCTCGGGCAAGTCCTCGCTGCTGCGCTGCCTGGCCGGCCTGCGGGCCCCCGACGCGGGCACGGTCCGGTACGACGGCGCGTGCGTACGCCACTGGAGTGCGCGGCGGATCGCCCGTCATGTCGCCTTCGTCGAACAGGACCCGGGCGCGGACAGCGCTCTGCCCGTCGCCGCCGTCGTGGGCCTGGGCCGGACCCCGTTCCGGGACCGCTGGCGCGGGGCGGACGCCACCGACCGGGCGGTGGTCGCCGCCGCGCTGGAACGCGTCGGACTCACCGCGCTCGCAGACCGCTCCTGGAAGGCCCTGTCGGGCGGCGAGCGGCAGCGCGCCCACATCGCCCGCGCGCTGGCCCAGCAGCCGTACGGGCTCCTGCTCGACGAGCCCACCAACCACCTCGACGTCAGGCACCAGTTGGAACTGATGGAGCTGCTGGCCGGCACCGGCCAAACGGTGCTGGTCGCGCTGCACGACCTGTCGCTCGCCGCCCGGTACTGCGACCGGCTGCTGCTCCTGCACCACGGCCGCCTGGTCGCCTCCGGCACCCCCGAAGCCGTTCTCACCGCCGAGCGGTTCGCCGAGGTCTTCGAGGTCGACGCCGAACTCACCACCGACCCCCTGGGCCACCCCGTGATCACCTACCGCGGCCCGCTCGGCGCTCCGGCCCCGGCACCGCAACCCGCCCTGTGAAAAGGAACCCCATGCATCGCACGACCCCTGCCCCCACGCCTGCCCCCGTGTCCGGTGTCGACGGGCTCATCGAGGCCGTCCTGGCCGGCGCACACGGCCCGCTCCCCTCCGAACTCGTCGCCACCAGCGTGTTCTGGGTCCATCACGGCACCCGCCTGGCCGGCGGCGACACCACCTACCTCAACCAGTACGCACTGGTGCGCCTCGGCGGCTCCTTCGGCGCCTGCGCCTTCGAACCCGGCGAGATCGCCCCGGCGATCTGCCGCGACTCCTCCGGCGCCCCGCTCGACGCCCTGCTGCGCGAGGCCCCGCGCCCGCTCCGGATCGCCGCCCTCGACGCCTACCTCTCCGAGACCCGCCCGCACCGCGTGGCAGGCGAGGCGGGGGACGCCGAGCCCGTGACCCTCCCCACCGGTACCCCGGAGGTCCGGGCGAAGGCCCGCGACGCGGCCATCGCCGGACTGCTCGACATCGGGGAGGGCGCCCGGGTCGGCCTCATCGGCGTGGTGAATCCACTGGTCGCGGCGATCCGCGAGCGCGGCGGTGAACCGCTGCCCTGCGACTTCAACCTCAAGGCCACCCAGTGGGGCGACCCCGTCACCGACGACATGCACGAGGTGCTGGAGCGCGCCGAGGCCGTCGTCGCCACCGGAATGACCCTGAGCAACGGCTCGTTCGACACCATCCTGGAGCGCTGCCGGACCCGCGGCATCCCGCTGGTCGTCTACGCGCAGACCGGCAGCGCCGTCGCCCGCGCCTTCCTCGGCTCGGGCGTGACCGCGCTGTCCGCGGAGCCGTTCCCGTTCTCCCAGTTCAGCGCCGAGGAGACGGTCCTGTACCGCTACCGGACGGTGAGCCGCGCGTGATCCCCACCGGCACCGGGGACGCCCCCTGCCACCACGGCGAGATCCTCCAGGGCGTCTTCCTCGACGACGACGGCCGCAGGTGCCCGGGTCTGGTCACCCTTCCCATGGCCGGCCCGGGAAGCCGCGCAGAGTTCGTCCGCCGGCCCGGTACGGCTCCCGACGCGCTCACCGCCGTACCCGCCGACCGTACGAAAGCGGTACGGGCCGCGGCCCTCGCGGTGGCGGAATGCGCCGAGCGGACCGGACAACCGCCCTGCGGCGGGGAGTTGCGGCTCACCGGAGACGTACCGGTGGGCCTCGGCATGGGCAGCTCCACCAGCGACGTCATCGCCACCGTGCGTGCGGTGGCGGACTCGTACGGACTGCGGCTGGCCCCCGACACCGTGGCCCGGCTGGCCGTCCACGCGGAACTGGCCTGCGATCCGCTGATGCTGGACGGCCGGCCGGTGCTCTTCGCGCAACGCGAGGGCCGGGTGCTGGAGGTCCTCGGCGCGGCCATGCCGCCGCTGGTCGTCGTGGGCTGCGCCCTCGGCGGGGGTGCGCCCGTGGACACCCTCTCCCTGCCCGTCCGGGAAGCCTCCGAGGCCGACGTACGGGCCTTCGAGCGGCTGCGCACGCTGCTGCGCCGGGCGGTGGCCACCGCGGACGCCCGGCTCCTCGGCGAGGTCGCCACCGCCAGCGCCCGCCGCGGCCGACGGGCCCTCGGCCACCCGGAGTTCGACGCCCTGACGGGCATCGCCCGGCGGGCCGGAGCGGTCGGAGTGCAGATCGCGCACAGCGGCTCGGTGGCGGGAGTGCTGTTCGACCCGGCCGCACCGGGCCTGCGGCACCGCCTGCGCAGCTGCCTGCGCGCCCTCGACGCCCACGGCATCCCCGCCACCCGGACCTTCACGACCTTCACCACCACCCAGGAGACCCTGCATGGACCAGCACATCGCGGAGGCGGTCGGCCGTCCGGACCTGATACGCCTCGACGACCGGCTCGTCTGCCTGCGCTTTGAAACGATGAAGGTGGTCTCCGCCCTCGCGGCGGTACGCCACCTGCTGGACACCGGCGCGGTGCGCCGCGGGGACACCCTGCTGGACAGCTCCAGCGGCATCTACGCGTACGCCCTCGCCCTGGCCTGCCACCGGTACGGCATGCGCTGCCACATCGTCGGCTCGACGACGGTGGACCGCACGCTGCGCACCCAGCTCGCCGTGCTCGGGGCGACGCTGGAGCAGATGGCACCGTGCAGCGACCTCAAGCTCGACCAGAAGCGGCGCGTGGCGCGGATCCGCGAGATCCTCGCCGCACACCCCGAGTACCACTGGATGCGGCAGTACCACGACGACATCCACTACCTCGGCTACCGCGCGATCGCCGACCGGATCCGGCAGGAGACCGGCGACGTGACCGGGCTCACCGTGGTCGGCGGGGTCGGCTCGGGGGCGTCCACGGGAGCGCTCGCCCGCTACCTGCGCGGGGCCGCCGCAGGCCCGGCCGACGTCGAACTCGTCGGCGTCCAGCCGTACGGCAGCCTCACCTTCGGCGCCGAACACGTCCTCGACCCGGAGATCATCATCGCCGGGATCGGCAGCTCCATCCCCTTCGGGAACGTCTCGCACGAGATGTACGACACGCTGCACTGGATCTCCTTCGACGCGGCGCTGGCCGGGAGCGTCGACCTGCTGCGCCGGCACGCGGTCTTCGCGGGCCTGTCGACCGGCGCCGGCTACCTCGCCGCCCGGCACGAACGCGGGCGCTCGCCCGAGCGGACCGTCCTGTTCATCGCCGCCGACACCGGCCACCGCTACGTCGACACCGTCTACGCCCGCCACCGCGAGGCAGCCCCGATCGCGGACCTCGTCCCGCAGGAGGTCCGCGACCAGAGCGGGCTGGCCCTTCCCTGGTCCCGTATGCGCTGGAACCGCGCCCCGGCGCCGGATACGGGCCCGTCGACTCCACGGCGTACGCACCCCTGGTTCTCCACTCGGGCCACCTGAGCCTTATGTCCTTGTTTGTCATGCCTTCGTGAGTGAAGCAGAACACTCTCCGCAACGTTTTGCGCATGGATCTCGGGTGCCCGGGCAAGCGGCCGGACTGCCGGTGCAACCGGCAGGGGGATTCGAAAGAAGCGAAAGGCCGTACGCAACGTGACCGGAGCACAACAGACCATCCATGTGGGCGGAGAATGGCGCGCGGCCCTGTCCGGCGCCACCCGCGAGATCATCGACCCCGTCGACGCGACCCCGTTCGCGGTCGTGGCGGAGGGCGGCGTCCAGGACACCGACGACGCCGTGGCCGCGGCACGAGCCGCGTTCGCCGACGGCGCCTGGCCGCGTACGCCGGTCGCCGAGCGGGCCGCCCTGCTGCGGCGGGTCGCCACCCTGCTGGAGCGCGACCGCGAGCGGATCGGCGCCCTCGAGAGCCAGGACGCGGGCAAGACGCTGGAAGAGGGCCGCGTCGACGTCGACTGCGTCCGCGACGCCTTCCTCTACTTCGCCGACCTCGTGGCGAACGAGGACGGCGGACGGGCCGTCGACGCCGGTTCGGACGAGATCCGCAGTGTCGTCGTCCACGAGCCGGTCGGCGTCTGCGCCCTGATCACGCCATGGAACTACCCGCTGCTCCAGGCCAGCTGGAAGATCGCGCCCGCACTCGCCGCCGGCAACACCTTCGTGATCAAGCCCAGCGAGATCACCCCGCTGACCACCGTCGTGCTGATCGAACTGCTCCTGGAGGCCGGACTGCCGCTCGGTGCGGCCAACATCGTCACCGGTCCCGGCGGCACCGTCGGAGCCCGGCTCGCCGAACACCCGGACGTCGACCTCGTCTCGTTCACGGGCGGTCTCGTCAGCGGTACGAAGGTCGCCAGGGCAGCAGCCGACAGCGTGAAGAAGGTCGCCCTCGAACTGGGCGGCAAGAACCCCAACGTCGTGTTCGCCGACGCCTGTTCGACGCCCGAGGGCTTCGACACCGCCGTCGACCAGGCGCTCAACGCCGCCTTCATCCACAGCGGGCAGGTCTGCTCGGCCGGCTCCCGCCTCATCGTCGAGGAGCCGCTGCGCGAGCGGTTCGTCGCCGAGCTCGCCCGCCGGGCCGAACTGATCCGGCTGGGACGCGGCACCGACGCGGGCGTCGAGTGCGGTCCGCTGGTCTCCGCGGCCCAGCTGGCGAGGACCGAGGAGTACGTGGCCTCCGCTCTCGCCGAGGGCGCGGTCCTGCGCGCCGGCGGCGAGCAGCCGGCCGGTCCCGGCTACTTCTTCCGGCCCACCGTCCTGGACCGGTGCCACCGCGGCATGCGGGTCGTGCGCGAAGAGGTCTTCGGCCCCGTCCTCACCGTCGAGACCTTCCGTACCGAGGAGGAGGCCGTCGCCCTCGCCAACGACACCGAGTACGGCCTCGCCGGAGCCGTGTGGACCTCCGACGAAGACCGCGCCCGGCGGGTCGCCGCCCGGCTGCGCCACGGCACCGTCTGGATCAACGACTTCCACCCCTACCTGCCCCAGGCGGAATGGGGCGGCTTCGGGAAGTCCGGCATCGGCCGCGAACTGGGCCCGGGCGGTTTCGCGGAATACCGGGAGGCCAAGCACATCTACCAGAACCTCGCCCCGCGCCCCGTGCGCTGGTTCGCGGGCACGACGGCGAAGGACCGGGCATGAACGACCACGACGTGAACGACCGGCACGTGTACGACTACGTCGTCGTCGGCGGCGGCACCGCGGGTTCCGTGATCGCCTCCCGCCTCACCGAGGACCCGGACGTCAGCGTCGCCGTCATCGAGGGCGGCCCCAGTGACGTCGGCCGCGACGACGTCCTCACCCTGCGCCGCTGGATGGGCCTGCTCGGCGGCGAGCTGGACTACGACTACCCCACCACCGCGCAGCCCCGGGGCAACTCGCACATCCGCCACAGCCGTGCGCGGGTGCTCGGCGGCTGCTCCTCGCACAACACCCTCATCGCGTTCAAGCCGCTGCCCTCCGACTGGGACGAGTGGGCGCAGGCAGGCGCCGAGGGATGGGACGCGGCGGCCATGGACCCCTACTTCGCCCGGCTGCGCAACAACATCGTCCCCGTCGGCGAGGCCGACCGGAACGCGATCGCCCGGGACTTCGTCGACGCCGCGCAGAGCGCGCTCGGTGTTCCGCGCGTCGAGGGCTTCAACAGGCGCCCCTTCCACGAGGGCGCCGGCTTCTTCGACCTCGCCTACCACCCGGAGACCAACAAGCGGTCCTCCGCCTCCGTCGCCTATCTGCACCCGTTCCTGGACCGGCCGAACCTGCACATCGCCCTGGAGACCTGGGCGTTCCGGCTGGAGCTGGAGGGCACCCGCGCCACCGGCGTGCACATCCGTACCAAGGAGGGCGCGGAGCACGTCGTGCGCGCCCGGCGTGAGGTCCTGGTGTGCGCGGGGGCCGTGGACACCCCGCGCCTGCTGCTTCACTCCGGCATCGGGCCGCGCGCCGACCTGGAGGAGCTCGGCATTCCCGTCGTGCACGACCTGCCGGGCGTCGGGGAGAACCTGCTCGACCACCCCGAGTCGGTCATCGTGTGGGAGACGCACGGTCCGATCCCGGAGAACTCCGCGATGGACTCCGACGCCGGGCTGTTCGTCCGCCGGGACCCCGCGGCCGAGGGCCCGGACCTGATGTTCCACTTCTACCAGATCCCCTTCACCGACAATCCGGAGCGCCTGGGCTACGAACGGCCCGCGCACGGCGTGTCGATGACCCCGAACATCCCCAAGCCGCGCAGCCGGGGCCGGCTCTACCTGACGAGCGCCGACCCCGAGGTCAAGCCCGCCCTCGACTTCCGGTACTTCACCGACGAGGACGACTACGACGGCCGCACCCTCGTCGACGGGATCCGCATCGCCCGGCGGATCGCGGCGAGCCAACCGCTGGCCGGATGGCTGAAGCGGGAGGTGTGCCCCGGGCCCGAGGTGACCTCCGACGAGGAACTCGGCGCGTACGCCCGCCAGGTCGCGCACACCGTGTACCACCCGGCCGGCACCTGCCGGATGGGGGCCGTCGACGACGAACTCGCCGTCGTCGCGCCCGACCTGAGGATCCGGGGCCTGACCGGCATCCGGATCGCCGACGCGTCCGTATTCCCCACCATGACCGCCGTCAACCCGATGATCGGCGTGCTCATGGTCGGCGAGAAATGCGCCGACCTGCTGGGAGGAACCCCCCGATGAACACTGCGCCCCACACCACCACGACCCTGCCGGACACCACGACTGCGCCGCCCGCCCCGCAGCAGGGCCCCGCGCAGCCCGTCTTCTCCGTACGCAACCTGTGGAAGGTCTTCGGTCCGAAGGCCGACCGCGTGCCCGCCGACGAGGAACTCGCCGCCCTCGGCGCCGCCGAGCTGCGCGAGCGCACCGGCTGCACCGCCGCCGTCCGCGACGTCTCCTTCGACGTCCGCAAGGGCGAGGTCTTCGTCGTCATGGGCCTGTCGGGCTCGGGCAAGTCGACGCTCGTACGCTGCCTCACCCGGCTCATCGAACCGACCTCGGGCACGATCTCCATCGACGGCGAGGACGTGCTGTCCATGGACACCGGCCGGCTCCGCGAGCTGCGCCGGCACCGGACGGCGATGGTCTTCCAGCACTTCGGGCTGCTGCCCCACCGCACGGTGCTCGACAACATCGCCTACGGACTGGAGATCCAGGGCGTGGGACGCGGCGAACGGCGTGAGCGGGCGGCGCAGTTCGTCACCAAGGTCGGCCTCGACGGCATGGAGCACCGCAGGCCGAGCCAGTTGTCCGGCGGCCAGCAGCAGCGCGTGGGCCTGGCCCGCGCACTCGCCGTCGACCCCGAAGTCCTGCTGTTCGACGAGCCGTTCAGCGCGCTGGACCCGCTCATCCGCCGCGACATGCAGGAGGAGGTCGTACGCCTCCACCAGGAGGAGGGACGCACGATGGTCTTCATCACGCACGACCTGAACGAGGCGCTGAAGCTCGGCGACCGCATCGCGCTGATGCAGGGCGGCCGGATCGTGCAGCTCGGCACGCCGGAGGAGATCGTGGGCGCCCCCGCCGACGACTACGTCAGGGACTTCGTCCGGGACGTGCCGCGCGAGCAGGTGCTGACCGTCCGCTCGGCGATGCGCCCCGCGCTCGCCGACGAGCACGAGGCCGGCCCCGCGCTCTCCCCGAGCGCCACCGTCCACGAGGCCATCGAGGCCGTCGCCCGTACGGGCGTCAACGCGCGGGTCGTCGAGAACGGCCGCTGCCTCGGCGTGGTCGACCACGCGGGACTCCTCGGTGTCGTCGCCGGGGTACCGGCCGCGACCGGGAAGGCGGTGGCCTGATGCATTCCCATACGACCTGGCCGCCCCCGTGCGGCACGACCGGCGTCGGCGCCGTGCCGGCCGACGCCGGGCGGTGGGGCCGATGACCGCCACCGTCACCCCCGCCCCTGCGAACTCCACGACCGCCACCGACGCGGGACCCGGTGCGCTGCGCATGCTCGCGCGCCACCGCGGGCGTCTGATCGGCGCCGGCGCGGCCCTCGCGCTCGTCCTCGGTTCCGTACTGCTGGGCGCCGGGAACTGGCCGGCGCCGCTCTCCGTCGACCTGTCGGGACCGCTCGAGCGCACCAGCGACTGGATCATCGACAACCGCGACGGACACCCCCTCTTCCTCTACTTCCTCGGGCACGTCAGCAACGTCGTGGTCGTCTGCGTCCGCGCGGTGTACCTGCTGCTCCTCGCCCTCGGCTGGGCCGGCGTCACCGCCGCCGCCGGGCTTCTGGCCTGGCGCGTCGCCGGGGTCCGGCTCGCGCTGACCTCCGTCGCCGCCTTCGCCGTGTGCGGACTGCTCGGCATGTGGGTGCCCACCATGCAGACGCTCGCCCTGATGGTGGTCGCCGTCGCCGCGTCCGTGCTGCTCGGGACCCTCCTCGGACTGGCCGCCGGCCTGTCGGACCGCATGCACCGGATCCTGCGGCCGGTGCTGGACACCATGCAGGTGCTGCCGGCCTTCGCGTACCTGTTGCCCGTCGTCCTGGTCTTCGGCATCGGCGTGCCCGCGGCCGTCCTCGCGACCGTCGTCTACGCGGCCCCGCCCATGGCCCGCCTCACCGCGCTCGGGCTGCGCGGCGCGGACGCCGGGGTCGTGGAGGCCGCCACCTCCCTCGGCGCCACCGGCAGGCAGCGGCTGCTGACGGCCAGGTTGCCGCTGGCCCGCAAGGAGCTGCTGCTCGGCGTGAACCAGTCGATCATGATGGCGCTCGGCATGGCCGTGATCGCGTCCGTCATCGGCGCGGGCGGTCTCGGTGACCGCGTCTACCAGGCGCTGGCTTCCGTCGACGTAGGCGCCGCGCTCGCCGCCGGTGTCCCGATCGTGCTGCTCGCCATCGTCCTGGACCGGGTCACCGCCGCGGCGGGGGAGCGGATCGGCGAGGCTCCGGCCGGCCGGCCCGGGCTCGGCTGGGCCGTCGCCGCCGGGGGGAGCGCCGCCGTCGCCGTCGCGGGGCGCCTGCTCGACCGGCTCTCCTGGCCCGGCACGTGGACGGTGGACACCGCCGAGCCCGTCAACGGGGCGGTCGACTGGATGACCGCCCACCTCTACTCCGGCGTGCCCCTCGTCGGCGGCACCGCCGACTGGGCGGGGCACTTCACCACGTGGGTCCTCAACCCCCTGCGCGACGGACTGCAGTGGCTGCCCTGGTGGACGGTCCTGCTGACCGTCGGCGCCGTGGCCCTGCTCATCGGCACCTGGCGCACCGCCGCGACCGCCGTCCTGGCGATGGCCGCGATCGGCGTGCTGGGCGTGTGGGACCCGGCGCTCGACACGCTGTCCCAGGTACTGGCCGCCGTCGCCGTGACGCTGCTGCTCGGCTTCGGCCTCGGGGTCGCCGCGGCCCGCAGCACCCGCCTGGGCCGCGCGCTGCGCCCGCTCCTCGACGTCTTCCAGACGATGCCGCAGTTCGTGTACCTGATCCCCGTGGTCGCCCTGTTCGGCGTGGGCCGCGCCCCGGCGGTCGCGGCCGCCGTGGTCTACGCGCTGCCCGCGGTCGTGCGGATCACGGCCCAGGGCGTGCGCGCGGTGGACCCGGCCGCCCTGGAGGCCTCGCGCTCGCTGGGCGCGACCGGGCGGCAGCAACTGTTCCAGGTCCAGCTGCCGCTGGCACGGCCCGCGCTGCTGCTGGCCGTCAACCAGGGCGTGGTGCTGGTCCTCGCCGTCGTCGTCATCGGCGGCCTCGTGGGTGGCGGGGCGCTGGGCTACGACGCGGTCTTCGGCCTCGCCCAGGGCGACCTGGCGACCGGTCTGGTCGCCGGCGCGGCGATCGTCTGCCTGGGGCTGATGCTCGACCGCGTCACCCAGCCGACCGGGCGCCTCGACCTCGCCGGAAAGGGGGCCTGACATGGCTCACACACGACGCACACGTTTCGCCGCACTCGCGGCCGCCGTCGCCCTGACGGCCCTCACCGGCTGCGGCGCAGCCGACATGACCCGCCAGGCCTCCCCGTACGCCGACGCGAAGGGCTCCCGCACGGTCACGCTGTCCGTGCAGTCCTGGGTGGGCGCGCAGGCCAACGTCGCCGTGGCCCAGTACCTGTTGGAGCACGAGCTCGGCTACCGGGTGGACACCGTCCAGATCGACGAGGTACCGGCCTGGGACGCGCTCAGCCAGGGCCGGGTGGACGCCATCCTGGAGGACTGGGGCCACCCGGAGCAGGAGAAGCGGTACGTCGACGACAAGGGGACGATCGAGCGGGGCGGCGAGCTCGGGGTGACCGGCCACATCGGCTGGTTCGTGCCGACGTACTTCGCCGAGGAACACCCCGACGTCACCGACTGGAAGAACCTGAACAAGTACGCAGAGCAGTTCCGTACCGCGGAGAGCGGCGGCAAGGGCCAGCTGCTGGACGGCTCCCCGTCCTACGTGACGAACGACAAGGCGCTCGTGAACAACCTGGGCCTCGACTACCAGGTCGTGTTCGCGGGCTCGGAGGCGGCGCAGATCACGCAGATCAGGCAGTTCGCCAAGGAGAAGAAGCCGTTCCTGAGCTACTGGTACAAGCCCCAGTGGCTGTTCGAGAAGGTCCCGATGACGGAGGTGGAGCTGCCCGCGTACGAGAAGGGCTGCGACGCCGATGCGCAGAAGGTTGCCTGCGCGTACCCGCACACGCCGCTGCAGAAGTTCCTCAACACCCGCTTCGCGGACGGTGGGGGTGACGCCGCCGCCTTCCTGAAGAAGTTCCGGTGGACGACCGCGATGCAGAACGACGTCGCCCTGATGATCGCGGATCAGAAGCTGTCGCCCCAGGAAGCGGCGGGCCGCTGGGTGAAGGAGAACGAGGCCACCTGGCGGGCCTGGCTCCCGTCCTGACGCGGATGCCCGGCGGCGGGGGATCCCCGCGATCTCCCCGCCGCCGGGCGGTCCCATCGGCTCCGCGTGCGCGCGAACGTTCCACCGAGTAGCGTCGGATGTGAGCGTTCCGTCCACTCCGCTGCGGCCCGGGCCCGGCGGGGCCGCCGCCGTATCGGCAGGGGGGACGAGATCACATGCCAAAGCCCAGCATCCACGCGGTGACCGCCGCGGCCGCTCTGGTATGCCTGGCAGCATTCGGCCCCGCACCGAGCAGCGCTGCTCCACCACCCGCCCACTCCGCCGGCCGGCCCGGTCAGGCAGCCCCGTCCCGGTTCGTGCCCGGTCCCTGCCCGAAGACGCCCGAGCCGATCGAAGCGCTCGCCGGCGCACGGTGCGGCTTCCTCGAGGTCCCCGAGAACCGCTCCCGCCTCGGCGGGCGGACCATCAAGCTGGCCGTGGCGGTCATTGCGGCTGCCGAACCGGCGAAGCCGGCGCAGGACCCCCTGGTGTTCATGGCGGGCGGCCCCGGCGGCGACACGTTCGACGACATCCCGTTCCTCGTCGAGTCCGGCCTGAACAAGGACCGCGAACTGATCGTCATGGCCCAGCGCGGCAACCTCTACGACCAGCCCAACCTCGCCTGCCCGGAGATCGACCGCTTCAACGCGCAGTCCGTGGGCCTGGGCTATGACGCGAAGCAGGCGCAGCAGCTCATGCTGAAGGCGGTGAAGGAGTGCCGGGACCGCCTGACGGCCGACGGTGTCGACCTGAACGCCTACAACACCACCGAGAACGCCGCCGACTTCGCCGACCTGCGCAAGGCCCTGGGCATCCCCCGGTGGAACGTCTACGGGTACTCCTACGGCAGCGACCTGGCCCTGACGTACCTGCGCCTGCACCCCGAGGGGATCCGCGCCGTGGCGATCGACTCGGTCACACCTCCCCGGACCGCGACGCTGCCGTGGGGGTGGAGCAGCGCCGCCGAGGGGATCGGCAACATCTTCGGGGCGTGCGCGGCACAGCCCGCCTGCAAGAGCCGGTACCCCGACCTCCCCCGCATGCTGACGGAGCAGGTGCGCAAGCTGGAGGCACATCCCCTGACCCTGAACGTCCCGCCGCCGGGCGGAGGGAAGCCGGTCAAGGTCGTCCTCGACGGGGGCGCGCTGCTGAACCTGATCGTTGCGTTCACCCCCCGCCCCAAGGACGTCCCGGCGGCGCTCGACGAACTCAGCCGCGGGAACCCGGAGCGCTTCGCGCAGGCCCGCGCGGGCGGCTCGGTCCAGCACGCGGGCGTGTTCGCGCACGGCCTGACGAACTCGGTGGCGTGCAGCGAGTGGGCGCCTGGGTACTCGGAAGCCGACGTCCTGAAGGCGGGGCGCAAGGCCTTCCCCGGGTGGCCGGACACGGTTCTGGCCCAGGTGCCGCAACTTCCCTTCCAGTACCCGGCGTGCCGGATCTGGAACGTCGCGGACCGCGCGTCCGTCCAGCGGGTGGCCACGGTCAGTTCGGTGCCGGCGCTCCTCGTCTCCGGCACGTTCGACGTGAAGACCGGGGCGAGCTGGGCGAAGGGAGTGGCCCGCGACCTGTCCCGCTCGACCGCCGTGCAGGTTCCCGGAATCGGCCACTGGGTGGTCCCGCAGTCGCCTTGCGCGCAGCGCGTGCTGGCCTCCTTCCTCGCTCGCCCGACCGCGCCCGACACCGCGTGCGTGGACGGCCTCGAGCCCGCACCGTTCACGATCGTCCCGAAGTAGCCGGGAGGGCAGATGACACGTCGCCGGGCGCCCCGTCGTCGCCGCACCGTACGACGCCTCCAGTCCACGTCGGCCGGCATGGCGACCGGTCTCCTCGTCACCGCACTGCTCGCAGCGTCCGCTCAGGCGCAGTCCCGCACCGACACCACCCCCGGCCCCAGCCCCGGCCCCGGAGCACCGATCGGCACGGTCGCCCGGACGGTGGGCGACGCCCGCTTCGAACCGGGCCCCTGCCCGAAGACGCCGGAGCCGATCGAGGCGCTGAAGGAGGCCCGCTGCGGAACGCTCACCGTGCCGGAGAACCGCGCCGAGCCGAGCGGCCGGACGATCGGACTCGGTGTGGCGATCGTGCCCGCCGCGACCGACAAGCCGAAGGCCGACCCCATCGTGTGGCTCGCGGGCGGACCCGGCGACGACGCCGTGGGGGAGGCGCAGATGGCCATCGACGGCGGCCTGAACCGCGACCGCGACGTGATCCTCATGTCCCAGCGCGGTACGTACACGGCCGACCCGGCGCTCCTCTGCCCCAATGTCGACGAGTTCAACGCGCACGTGGTCGGCCTCGTCTACGACGCCCCCTCCACCGAACGCCTGCACGTCGATGCCACCAAGGCCTGCCGTGACAAGCTGGCGGGCCGCGGCGTCGACCTCGGTGCCTACAACGACGCCGAGAGCGCCGCCGACTACGAGGACCTGCGCGCCGCGCTGGGCATCGAGCAGTGGAACCTGTACGGGATCTCGTACGGCACCCACCTGGCACTGGCCTACATGCGCCTGCACCCCGAGGGTCTGCGGTCGGTGGGCCTCGACGGCATACTGCCGCCGTCCAGATCCGGGTCGGCCTCGACCTGGAGCAGCTTCCGGCAGGGCGTCGAGGGCCTGTTCAAGGCCTGCGCGGACCAGCCGGCCTGCAACAAGCGCTACCCGAACCTGTCGGCCACCTTCACCAAGCTCGTCAGCGACCTCGAAGCCAAGCCGGTCACCACCACCGTCACGGTCCCCGGCAGCGACAAGCCGGTGAAGGTCGTGCTGGACGGCGGGACCCTGGTGAACTGGCTGACCTCCGCCACCCACACGGCCGAGGCCGTACCCCTCTCCCTCGACGAGCTGGCGCACGGCAACCCGCAGCGGATCGCCCGGCAGTGGGCGGGCTGGAGGACCAACCCCAAGGGCATCGGAGTGACGTCGCACGGTCTCAGCTACGGCGTCTTCTGCAGCGAGTGGACGCCGTACGAGAGCCCGGACGCGGCGCTGCAGGGCGGACGGAAGGAGTTCCCGTCGTTCCCCCGCTCGGTGCAGGCCCAGGCTCCGCTGCTCACCTTCCTGCATCCGGACTGCGACGCCTGGAACATCCCCCCGGCCGCGCGCTCGATCCGTGACGTCACGCGCGGCGACATCCCCACCCTCGCCCTGTCGGGTGCGTTCGACGCCCAGACCGGCGCGGACAACGGCCCGTACGTCGCCCGTACGCTGGACAAGGCCAAGGTCGTCACGGTCCCGTACGAGCCGCACGTCGTGTTCGCCACGTCGAAGTGCGCCCAGGAGATCGCCGTCTCGTTCTTCGACAACCCGGCCGCACCGAAGACCGAATGCCTGAAGAGCCTCAAGGCGCCCAAATTCGAGATCGGGCCGGGCCGGTAATCCATATTCCCTCGAATTCCCCTCGAGCCACTCTGGTGATCGAATTGAGTGATGCCTGAGCGGTGTGACCGTCGGGTAACTGTCCTGCTGAATTGTCGGATTCGTGAACTGTCGTTCGTGATAGATATGAACGAATATGCGAGGCAAAGGGACTGACTCGACCCACCGACAGTGAGGGAATTACCGTGCCGGCACACCAGAAGCTCTACCTTCGCCCGTCCGTGGTCGCTCAGCCCCTGCTGCACCGCTGGTACGCGTGGCCCTATCTCCTGGCGCCCCACACCGGCGCACTGAATCTGCGGGACCGCCTGCTGCCCATCGTGGACAGCTACTTGAAGGCACCGCACCTCCACGACGCGGTCATCGCGGACCCGCACCGCTACGGCGCCCCCTTCCTCGACCCCCAGGGCGCCACCCACGACGAGGTCCAGGCGGCCCGCGAGGCCATGGTCAAGAGCGGCCAGGCCAAGCTCCAGCTCGCCGACGACATAGCCGAACTCCGGGCCCTGCTGCGGGAGAAGGCACTCGGCGGGCCGATGGAACCCCTCTACCCCTTGGTCCCCGACTCCCTGCGCGGGCGGGTGGAGCTCGTCTACGACACGGCCCACCGGCCCACCTTCCGCTTCTTCGAAGCGCTGATGTACAACTCGCCGGCGTACGAGCGCGACGGTCAGTGCGTCTCCCTCACCGTCGCACCGGGCCCCCAGCCCTTCGTGTACAGCAGCCCCGTCCTCCCGCACCCCGACCGCCTGGACATCGGCGTGCCCTTCGACTCCCCGCTGTGGGACGAACTGTTCGCGGCGCGCCTCGACCCGGTCGACGTCCCGCACCTCGCGCAGCGCCTCGGCGTCGCCGAGGCCGACCTCCCGGCGTTCACCGCGCTGTTCCACGACGCGCCGCCGGCGCAGCACACCCCGCCCGCGGCCGGAGACGTCCGGGTGCGGTACTTCAATCACGCCACCGTGCTGATCGAGACCGACACCGCGTCCGTCCTCCTCGACCCGCTCATCGGCTACACCGAGGACGGCCACGAGCACTACACCATCGAAGACCTCCCGCGGCACATCGACGCGGTCGTCATCAGCCACTTCCACTCCGACCACTTCTCGCTGGAGACCCTGCTCCAACTCCGCACCCGCATCGGCACGATCGTCGTGCCCCGCGCCTCCGGCGGATCGCTGCCCGATCCCAGCCTCAAGGCGATGCTCCATGCCCTCGGCTTCCCCAACGTGCAGGAGCTGGCCGAACTCGAGACCCACCGCGTGGCCGACGAGGTCGAAGTCACCGCCCTCCCCTTCCTGGGCGAGCACGCCGACCTCGACATCCGCACCAAGATGGTGCCCCTCGTCCAGGCCGGCGGCCGCAGGTTCCTCTTCGCCACCGACATCACGCCGCTCGAGCCCGCGCTGTTCAGGAACGTCCCCGGCCTCACCGAGACCCCCCTCGACGCGCTCTACATCGGCCTCGAGTGCGTCGGAGCCCCGCTGAAGTGGCTGTACGGGCCGATGCTGGAGGGGAAGCTCTCCCGCGAGCACAACACCGGGCGCCGGCTCAAGGGCAGCAACGCCGCCCAGGCCGACGAGCTCGCCCAGCAGTTGGGCGCCCGTCACGTCTACGCCTACGCCATGGGCCTCGAACCCTGGCTCAAGCACCTCACCGGCTCCGAATTCGACCCCGAAGCCGAACAGGTGCAGCAGGCCGGCGTCCTCACCGTGCTGAGCGCCGAACGCGGCATCACCGCCGAGCTCCTGCGCGACCGGGCCGAGCGGACCTGGCCCGCCGTCGACCCGGCGAAGGCGTAGCCCGAGCGGTCACGGCAATGCACGCCGCGACGACCGGTGCACTCGTCCGCGCCTCGAGCGGTAATAGAGGGCCCTTCGATCGGCCGCGGCTAGGCTATTCGAATCGAGAACTGACAATAATTCGGCAGGGGGCGTTTGTTTGTGAACCATGGCGATCCGAAGACCTTGACTTCCCTTTTTGAGGAATGCGCCAGGAGATTGCCGGGTCATATTGCCCTGGAATTCGAAGGCGAATTCTTGAGCTACGGCGAGCTGAATCGCCGGGCAAATAGACTGGCTCACCATCTGCGGGACACCGCCGGAGTCCGCCCCGACGACCGGGTGGCGATTCTGGTCCGGAATCCGCCGGACATGATCATTGCCATGCTGGCCACCCTCAAGGCCGGCGGTGCCTATGTCCCGCTGGACCCCGACAACCCGCCCGGAGTGACCCAGCGGATCGTCGAGAACGTGGCACCCAGGGCCATGGTGATCGAGTCGTCAGCGGCCGCGGGCGCGATGTTCTTCGACGGCGAGCTCTTCTTCCTGGACGTCATGGGCGGCGCCCTCGACACACCGGACTCCGACCCCGAGCCGGTGGCCACACCGTCACACCTCGCGTATGTGGTGTACACATCGGGAACGACCGGGACCCCCAAGGGCGTGGCCGTCGAACACCGCGCGATCGTCAACACGCTGACGTGGCGCAACGCCTATTACGGGTTCGGTCCGGACGATGTGACCCTGGCCATTCCGCGGCCGTCTTTCGACAGCGCTGTGGTGGACACCTTCTCAGCCCTCACCTCCGGTGTGCGCCTCCTCCTGCCGCGCCGGGACCGCATCACCGACCGGCGTTACATGACCGGTCTGATGGAGCAGCGGGGCGTCACCCATTTCCTGATCACCCCCATGCTGTACAAGCGGCTCCTGGAAGGCATGGAAGCCCAGCAGGTGGCATCCCTGCGGAGCGTCACGATCGCCGGTGAATGGTTCGCGTCGAGTCTGCCCCAGGAGCATTTCCGGCGTCTCCCGGAGGTGCACCTGTACAACGAGTACGGCCCCTCCGAAAACGCGGTCTGCTCCACTGTCCAGCGCCTCTCGGCCACCGACGAGCGCGTGCTCATCGGCAGGCCGATCGACCACACCGAGGCGTTCGTCCTGGACGAGGACGGCGCCCCCGTGGCGCCGGGCGGAATCGGGGAGCTCCACCTGGCCGGGGCGGGCCTGGCCCGGGGCTACCTGGGCGCTCCCGAGCTGACCGCGGAGCGGTTCTTCACGCCGGCCACGCCCTCGATCGCCGGGAAGCGCGTCTACCGCACCGGGGACATCGTCCGGCAGCACGAGAACGGCGACCTCGAATTCGTCGAGCGCCGGGACGGCCAGGTCAAGATCCGGGGCCGCCGGGTCGAGCTGGGCCACGTCGCCCAGGTCCTCTCGCAGGACGCCGCGGTGGGCCACGTCCACCTGCTGCGCCACGCCACCGACTCCGACACGCCGCTCCTGATCGCATTCGTCCAGGGGCCCACGGCCCAGGACGTCGACCGGCTGCGCGCCATGGCGCAGGAGAACCTGCCGGAGTACATGGTCCCTTCGGCGATCATCCCGGTCGACTCCGTGCCGCTCACCCGGCACGGCAAGGTCGACGACAAGGCCCTGGTGGCCCTGTACGCGGATGCCGTCGGCCAGGGCGGGGCGGGCCCGGAGCCCGCGACGGAGGCCGAGGCCGTGCTCCTCGAGATCTGGCAGGAGCTGTTCGCGCCCCTGCACATCGGTCTGGACGACGACTTCGTGGACCTCGGCGGCGACTCCCTCAGCGTCATGGACCTGCTCGCCCGGGTGGAGACGCGGATCGGGGTCCAGCTCGACGTCTCGGATCCCTACACGGACCGGACCGTCCGCAGCCTGGCCCTCAACATCGAGAACCGACAGAACGACAAGGTGGGTACAAAGTGAGCAGCCAGAGGGGTACTGACTCCGTGTTCGGCGGTGTCGACTACGACGTGGTCATCGCGGGCGGTGGCCTGGCCGGGCTCTGCCTGGCCAAGCAACTCAAGGACGCGCAGCCCGAGCTCTCCGTCCTCGTCTGCGAGCGCGAGCGCTCACCGATCCCGCTGTCCGCGCACAAGGTCGGCGAGTCCTCGGTCGAGGTGGGCGCGTACTACTTCCACCACGTCCTCGGTCTGTACGACTACCTGGAGGAGAACCACCTCGAGAAGCTGGGGCTCCGGTACTTCTACGGCGGCGGCTCGGGCCTCCACGAGGAAGCCGAGTTCGGCGTCAACCGCTTCCTGCCGGCGAAGTCCTACCAGCTCAACCGCGGCTCCTTCGAGGAGCACCTGCGCGTGGTGGCGGCGGCTGCCGGGGCCGAGCTGACGCAGGGCGTCAAGGTGCTCGACATCGAGCTCGGCGAGCAGGACGCCCCGCACCGGGTGACGTACCAGGCCGTCGACGAAGAAGGCGCCCAGCCGACCAGCATCTCCTGCCGATGGGTCGTCGACGCCACGGGCCGCCACCGGCTGCTGCAGCGCAAGCTCGACCTCACCAAGCGGTACCCCAAGCCCCACAACTCGGTCTGGTTCCGCCTCGAAGGCCGTCTCGACACCGACGAGGCGGTCGGCGCCGAGCACACCGGCTGGCACGACCGCATCACCGAGCCGCGCTGGCAGTCCACCAACCACTTCATGTTCGAGGGCGGCTGGGTGTGGGCCATCCCGCTGGCCCCCAACCACACCAGCGTCGGCATCGTCGTGTCCGACGACCTCCACCCGGTCACCAAGTTCAACCGGATCGAGAAGGCGATCGACTTCGTCGCCGAGCGCGTTCCGGGCTTCGACCCCGCCATCCGCGAGCTGCCGGTCCTCGACTTCCGCGTACTGAAGAACTACAGCCACTCCTCGCAGCAGGTCTTCTCGCAGGACCGCTGGGCGTGCGTGGGCGACGCCGCCGTCTTCGCCGACCCCTACTACTCCGTGGGGTCGAACCTGATCGGCTACGCCAACAGCTTCGTGACCGAGATGGTCGGCCGCGACGTGAAGGAGTCCTTCGACGAGGGCTTCGTGCGCTACGCCAACCGCTGGTTCCTCTCGCTCGCCGAGGGGCTCACCTTGAACATCCAGGGCTCCTACGCCTTCCACGACAACGCCGTGATCATGTCGTTGAAGACGATCTGGGACTACTACGTCGGATGGTCCTTCTCCGACCCGCAGTTCTACGGGAAGACCTTCCTGGACGAGTCGGCGAGCACGGCGCTCAGCGCGCTCGGCGCGCACGCGGTGGCGACCCAGGGCACCATCATGAAGCTCTTCCAGGCCTGGGCGCGCAGCTACCGCGGTGTCTTCGCCTTCGACTACATCGACTACTACGACGACGTGCCCACGCTCGTCCGGCTCTTCGAGCAGAACCTGCCGGGTGACGAAGTGCCCGCCTTCGGCACGGTGCTCGCGAGCGTCCGCGACGGTCTGGAGCGCATCGAGGAGCTGGCCCACGTCATCTTCTACCTCGCCCTCGAGGACGCCCTTCCCGAGCGCCTCGAAGAGATCCGCTCGCGGGGCTGGCTCAACGTCTCGGCACTGAGCCTGGACCCGGAACGCTGGGAGCAGGACGGGCTGTTCGCGCCCAAGAGCCGGCCGCGGCTGGACCAGGTCGACGTCCTGGAGAAGGAGCTGCGGGCCCTCTACCGCACCTCGGCGCCCGCCGGACGGTAGACCACCGCCCACTCACCCGGGCGAGCTCCCGGGTGAGTGGGCGAGCACCGTGGGGGCGGGGGTGCGGCGAGCCGACTCCAGTCGGGCTGGACCCGCGCTGGTGGCCCGCTGGAGCGCCGAGCCAGTGGCGCTTGAACGGTGTTGCGGGCCCTGCGGAGCTGTCGTAGCGTCAAGTGCACTGAATGCCCGGTGCGTCCGAGTCGGCCCAGGTGGGCGAGGTTCGTGTCACCACCGCCGCAGCGGCGCCCGAGAGCAGCCCCACCCCTCCGCCCCCTGTCCAGCAGCCGGTGCAACCCGACTTGCGTGCACCGGCCGGAAACGCCTCCCGAAGGGCTCATCGCGTTGCGTCACTCACCGACATCGGCCGATTCGATCTACCCGCGGCCGCTCGAGGCCTATGGCTGGTCCCCCGAGCTCGACGACCAATTCGCCTCCGTTGCCGACGCCTCGTGGGTGCCCGGCCGGGTCATTCGGGTCGACCGGGGCCGTTGCGACGTCGTGATCGCCGACGGCGACACCGAGGTGACCGTCGTCCATGCCGACACCGGTCCGGTCTCGGACCCCGACCCGACGAAAATGCCCTGCACGGGCGACTGGGTGGCGGTCCGGGCCGGCGCGGCCGGCACGTACGTCCAGGCGCTGCTGCCGCGTCGCACGGCAATGGTCCGCTCCAGCGCCTCCCAGCGCTCCGAGGGCCAGGTGCTCGCCGCCAACATCGACACCATCGGCGTCGTCGTGGCCCTGGACACCGAGCCGGACCTGGGCCGCATCGAGCGCTTCCTCGCCCTCGCCTGGGAGAGCGGAGCGCAGCCGGTGATGATCCTCACCAAGTCCGACCTCGCGCAGGACGCGGACAGCGTCCGCGAGACGGTCGAGCAGGCCTCGCCCGGGGTGGACGTCCTGGTCGTCAGCGCCACCACCGACGACGGCATGGACGTCCTCGCGGCCGTTCTGACGGGGACGAGCGTCCTGGTCGGACAGTCGGGCGCGGGCAAGTCCACCATCGCCAACGTGCTGCTGGGCCGCTCCGTGATGGAGACCCAGCAGACCAGGAGCGACGGCAAGGGCCGCCACACCACGACGACCCGCGAGCTGATGCCCCTGCCGGCCGGCGGGGTGCTGATCGACACTCCCGGTATTCGCGGCGTGGGCCTGTACGACGCCGCCGACGGCCTCCAGCAGACGTTCTCGGAGATCGAGCAGCTCGCCGAGGACTGCCGGTTCCGGGACTGCGAGCACGTCGCGGAACCCGGCTGCGCGGTACGCGAGGCCATCGACGACGGCATGCTGCAGCAGCGCCGCCTCGACAGCTACCACAAGCTGCTCCGCGAGAACCAGTGGATCGCCTCGCGGAGCGATGCCCGCCTGCGCCAGGATCGCCTCAAGGCGCTGAAGACGCAGGGCAAGGAAGGCATGGCCAACATGATCGCGAAGCGCGGCTGACGCGAGGCGACGGCCTGGTCGCGGTACCGGGCGCCCGAGTTGCGGGCCGCCCGGTACCGCGACCCGACAAGTGCATGGGCACCCCCTGTGGTGTCAGCGGTGACCCGCGTACCCGCTCGGCCACGGCCCCGCGGTGCGCGGGCCGTTCGCGTCCGACCTCAGTGACGGGTGTGCCCGCACGCGCCCGATGCGGTGATCGAACCCCATGGCGGCTCACGAGCCGTGGGGAACGCCGCTTGGCCAACGGGCAGTTGTCTTCATTCGTCCTCGAGCAAGGAATGTGCCCATGACACCCGACTCTGTTGTGCCCGCGACCACGATCCGCCCTCGACGCACCGGCGCCGCGCAGCCGGCGCGGGCCCACGCCCGGCTCGCGCTGACCGCGGACGCCGTCGACGGCCTGGCCAAGGTCTCCGGCGGGCGCCCCCTGGAGGAACTGGTCGCCCTCACCGCGGCGACCGCAGTGGTGGTCGGTGCGGCGGAGCACACCGACGAGCCGGTGGTGGCCGTGTCCGGCCCGGCCGGCCCTGTGCTGTCCGGCATCGGGCTCGCCGCCCGGTCCACCGTCGGCGATCTGGTCCGGGCCGCCGACGCGGCCCTGCGCTCGGCGCCCGTGGTGACCGACGGGGCGGCGCTCGCCGGCGCGGTGCTGGTCCGCTCGGCCCGCGTCGCCGCCGGCCCCGCCGCCCCTGCGTCCCAGCAGGACGTCATCGACCTGAGACTGACCGAGTCCGGTGCGGACGGCGTACGCGAACTCGTGGCCGAGGCCGGACCGGACCGCGCCGAGACCTGGTTCCTGGACGTCCTGCTGCGCTCGCTGTCCCGTGTCCTGGCCGGATTCGCCGATCCGCACGCCCCCGCCGCCGCACTGCCGTCGGCCGCAGCGGACGACGCTGCGGCGGCCGTCGCGCTCGGCCGACGCGGCTTCGAACCGCAGGGCGTCACCACGACGCTGACGGCGCCGATCGAGGAGTCGGTCCGCGCGAACCCGGAGCGTACGGCCGTCGTCGCCGGCGCCGAGTCCCTGACGTACCGCGAGTTCTGGCAGGCCGCGCAGGCCGTGGCGGCTCGTCTGCACGCAGACGGCATCGGACGGGGCCACCGGGTGGGCGTGCTCACCGGCAAGACGGTCCACGCCGTGTCGGCGATCACCGGCACGCTGCTGGCAGGCGCGGCCTACGTGCCGCTCGACCCCAGGTCACCGGCCACGAGGCTGGCCGAGATCCTGGACGACGCCGAGTGCGCAGCCGTCCTCGCCGCGCCCGACCTGCAGGGCGGGCTGCCCGCCGGCCTCACCACCCCGGTGATCGACATCAGGGCCGCGGCCGGCGGCCCCGCCGCCGAGCCCGGGACCGACCGGCCCGGGCCGCTCCCGGACGACCTCGCGTACGTGGTGTACACCTCGGGGTCGACCGGCAGGCCCAAGGGCGTGGAGATCCGGCACCGTGCCATCGCGAGCTATGTGCACTGGAAGCGCGGAAACCACGGGCTGGACCAGGACACCATGCTGCTGCAGCTGCCGTCGCTGGCCTTCGACAGCTCCGTCGCCGACCTGTTCCCGGTGCTGGCCTCCGGCGGGCGCCTCGTCCTCGCGGACACGCACCAGCTGCTGCCGCGTCAGCTGGCCGAGCTGGCGCAGCAGCACCGCATCACCCACCTCACGACCGTCCCGAGCCTCTACCGGGTCCTCGTGGGCGAACTCCCGCGTGCCGCGGACTCACTGCGCGCCGTCACGGTCGCCGGCGAGGCCACGACGCCCGATCTGGTGCGCCGCCACCACGAACTGCTGCCCGGAGTCAGGCTGATCAACGAGTACGGCCCGACGGAGAGCTCGGTGGGCGCGACCGCGTTCGACCACGGCACGGCCGCCGGCCCCGGCTTCCCGATCGGATGGCCCATCGCCAACACCGTCGCCACCGTGACCGGCGGCGACGGCCGGGCCCTGCCGATCGGTTTCGTCGGAGAGCTCAGGCTGGCGGGACACGGCCTGGCGGACGGATACCGCAACCGGCCGGAGCTGACGGCAGCGGCGTTCGTGGCCGACGCGCAGGCGCCCGGGGGGCGGAGCTACCGCACGGGGGACCTCGTCTGGTGGCGTCCGGACGGGATGCTGGAGTTCACGGGGCGGGCCGACGACCAGGTGAAGATACGCGGCCACCGGGTCGAGCCCGGTGAAGTGGAGAGCGTGCTGGGACTGCTGCCGGGAGTCCGCCAGGCGGCGGTCGCCGTGGTGAGCGGCCCCGACGGCGCTCCGGCGCTGGCGGCCTGGCTGGAAGCCGTGGACACCACGGTGGAGGAGATCAGGGCGCGGGCCAACGCCGCACTGCCGCCCGCGATGGTGCCGACCTCCATCACGCTGATCGACGAGCTGCCCCGGATGGTGAGCGGCAAGATCGACCGGGGTGCCCTGGTGCGTCTCGCCGAGGCCGGCGCCGCCACGGCACCGGCGTCCTCCCCGTCCCCGTCCCCGTCGCCGGCGGGAGCGGAAGGCGACGGGCTGGAGGCGAAGGTCGGGGCCATCTTCGAGGAGGTCCTCGCCTCCGGACCGATCGGTCCCGACGGGGACTTCTTCGACGAGGGCGGGCACAGCCTGCTCGCGATCTCCGTGATCGACGCCATCGAACAGCAGCTGGGCGTGAGCATCGACCTGGGTGACTTCTTCGACACCCCCACGGTCCGCGAGGTCGCCGATCTGATCCGGAAGGCCGGGCCGGACCACGCGGCGTAGCCGCGCCGCAACGCAAAGACCGTGCCCGGGGCGTCCCTGCCCCGGGCACGGTCTTTGCGTCGGCGGTGTGCGGGCCGCCGGCTAGCCGATCAGGCGGGAGCCGACGGACCGGCGCATGGCACGGGACTTGCGCAGGTCGTGGGTGACGTTGACCCGCTTGAGCCAGCGGTCCGTGCCGTCGTAGCGCGCCTCGAAGGCACTACGGCTGTGCACCACCCGGTGGTTGTTCATGAAGACGCAGCTGCCGGCCTCGAGCGGGCAGTCGGTCAGTCCGGCGTCGAGCAGCTCCGCCGCCGCCGCGAAGGCCCGTACGGCCTCGGTGTCCTCCTCGGGCGCCGACATGTGCGTCGCGTCGAAGCACAGCAGGGGGTGGGACCGGGAGCCGGTCAGCATGGGCACCAGGCCGAGCCCGTCGATGAGGCGCGCGATGTTCTCGAAGACCAGCCGGTCCTCGTCGGTGCGCACCGTGTTGTTCTCCGGCAGGTGTGACTTGTCGGGAACGATGCGGAACCGGCTCTGGAACAGGACGTCGAGGACGTCCTGCGGCAGTACCGAGAAGTCCGCCTCCGCAACGGTCACCGGCACGGCGTCCGGGTTGCGCAGCGCCGACAGGATGATGTAGTCGGCGCGGTAGGGGTGGAAGGCGTCCTCGGTGTGCAGGGTCAGCGGTGTCTTGCTGCCCGTGCCGAGCAGCTCGCGCTCGTACTGGCGGATCGGGAACACGTCGTTGACCAGGTGCCCGTCCTGCTGACTGGCCCAGCCGAACGGTTCGCCGAGCAGCGAACCGTAGAGGAGGACGAGGATCTCCTCGGGCAGTTCGCGGTGGATCCGGGTCTCGTCCTTCCAGTGCGCGGGCGTCGGCCCGATGCGCTCGTCGTCCACGAGATGGCCGTTGACCGAGCAGAAACCGCGTGCCTGGTCGAGGGAGAAGGCGCGCAGGAAGCGCCGTACCCGCACGGGCAGTTCGCCGGTGAGCAGCGGCAGCTCCTGGAGCAGCCGTTCGTCGTCGGCCGCGAGGTACTGCTCGGCCAGGCGCAGTGTCAGTTCGGACACCTGCCGGGCCTCGGCCTCGGTCAGCCTCAGCTCCGTCCCGGTCCGTGGCTTGATGGACGTCGTCATGGTTCGTCTCCTCGTGTGCAGGGGCAACAGGTCGGTTCAGGCGTCGAACCGGAAGCCGCCGAAGGCGCGGGGCGTCAGCGCCGCTTCGGGTCCGGGTTCCGCGGGGTCCCGCAGGAGGCGCGCCACTTCGTCGACGAGGCGCCCGGCCATCCGCTCGGCGGTGTCCGCGGCGTAGAGCTCGGTGTCGTACTGGAGCCACAGCCGCATGCCGTCCGCGTGTTCCACGAACTGGAAGGACAGCTCGAACATGCCGATGCGCTGGGGTATCGGCCCGCCGCGCAGGGCGATCCCGCCCGGTGCGCACGGTCCGGTGTCGATGCGGGGATACAGGGCCACCCACACGTCGAAGAACGGCATCCGTCCGGGGGAGCGCGGTGGGGCGAGCGCCGCCACGAGCGTGTCGAAGGCCACCTCGCTGTGGTCCACGGCGTCCACCGTGCGCTGCGCGACCTGGTCGACGAGGTCGTCGGCCGAGATCTCGTCCCGGACGTGCAGCCGCAGCGGGACCGTCGCGACGTGGAAGCCGACCGCGTCGTTCGCACCGAGTCGGGCCCGCCGGTCCACGGGGGTGCCCAGACAGATGTCCGTGCTGCCCGTGATCCCGACGAGGGTACGGGCGACGGCGGCGGCCAGCGGCACGAACGGGCCCGCGTGGTGCCGCCTGCCCAGGTCCGTCAGCCGGCGCTGCACGTCCGGACCGATCTCCCGCACGGCGATGCCGGTGGCGCTGCCGGCCCGCTGCGTCCGCGGACCGCGTACCGGGAGCGGCAGCGGCGCCGGAGGGGGCAGGAGCACGCGACGCCAGTGCTCGAGCGAGGCCTCCTGATCGGACGGGCGGTGCGCGGGCCGGTCCTCGGGCGGCCCGGCAGCAGCCGGGTCCGCGTAGGCCGCCACGAGTTGCGTGGCGAGGATCTCCAGGCTGCGGCCGTCGCACACGAGGTGGTCCGCGAGCAGCAGGAGCGACCACCGGGCGTCGGCCCGCAGGAACAGGGTGGTCCGTGTCAGCGGGCCGGTCGACGGGTCGAACGGCACCGCGAGGCGCTCGTCCACCAGGGCGTCGAACCGGGTGTCGCCCTGGTCGTGCCCGCGCAGGTCGACGACCTCCAACGGCGGGACGTCGTCGGTGACCACCGCCCGCGGCTCGCCCTGGGCCTCCACGAAGACGGTCCGCAGCACCGGGTGGCGTCGTATCAGGCCGTCCAGCGCCGCCGCCAGCCTGTCGGCGTCCACGGCACCCTCGCCGTCCAGCAGACAGGGCACCGTATAGGCCCCGGAGACGCCGTCCCCGTGCTGCCGTTCGAGCCACAGCCAGCGCGTGGCTTCGGAGACCTCGGCCCCGGGCAGGGCAGCGGCGGGCCGCCGGCGCGCGGCGGCCGGCTCGGCGGGTTCCACGGCTCCGGGGGCGAGGCCGGCCAGCCGGGCCGCGAGCAGTTCGGGCGAGGCGGCGTCGAAGATGTCGCGCACGCGGACCCGCACGCCGACGGCCTCTTCCACGGCCACGGAGAGCTCCAGCGCGGACAGGCTGTGTCCGCCGGCGACGAAGAAGTCGGTGTCGGAAGTGACGCTGTCCAGTTCGAGTGCCGTGGCGAACAGCTCGCACAGCCGCCGCGTCAGGTCGGATTCAGTCACGGTCGCCCCATCCGCTGTGCCTGAGGGCGGTGTCAGAAGTCATAGTGTGTGTCGCTCCAAACAGTGCCGGGTGCGGTCGGCTCCGGGGTCGGGGGCAGGGTCGGTGACGGGGGGCCGGCAGGCGGTGTGCACTGGCCGGCGGCCAAGGTGCGCAGCACCGCGGCGACGTGATCGACGTAGCCGCCGGCCTCCGCCTCGTCGAGCAGGTTGTCGTCGTAGGTGAGGTCGAGGTGCAGTGCGTCGCCCTTCACGCGTGCGTACAGCCACAGGTCACTGGTGGCGGGCAGGTCGTTCGCCAGCAGGTCCTCGACCACATGGCGCTCGGGGCGCAGTCCCGCGTTCTCCCAGCTCACGCCCAGGTCGAGGAGCAGGCTGCGGCCCGGTGCCGCGCGCAGTGCCAGCTGCTGCGCAAGCACGTCGAACGGCAGCCGGGAGTGGTCGTAGGCCTCGAAGATCCCGCTCTGGACCCGGGACAGCAACTCGCCCCCGGTCACCGGCTCGTCCAGGGTGACCCGCAGGGGCACCGCGTTGACCAGGTAGCCGATCAGCGCGTCGGCCTCGGGCCGGTTGCGGAGTCCCGCGGCGAACCCGACGACGAGGTCGGTGGCCCGGGTGCGCTGGTGCACGGTGAGGGCGAAGGCGGTGACCACCTGCGCGAACGGCGTCGCGGGGGCGCCGTCGAGCACGGCCGCGGGAAGGGACCGGCGAACCAGTGCGGTCCGGCCCCGGCGGCTGCGGCGGCGGGCCGGGTCCACGGGATCGGGCCCTTCCGCGACGCCGCGCAGCCGTTCCCGCCAGAACTCCACCTCGCGCTCCGCCTCGGGTCCGGCCAGCCACTCCTGCTCCTCACGGACCCACTCCTGGTAGGTGTAGGGGAGCCGGGGCAGGCGCGGCCGTTCACCCGCGACGGCCTGCTCGTACGCGGTGAACAGGTCGTCCAGCAGCACGTCGACGCTCGCGCCGTCGTAGATCAGGTGGTGGGCGGTGACGGTGAGCAGATCACCGCCGACGGGCCCCGCGAGCAGCCGCACTTCGAACAGCGGCGCCCTGTCCAGGGCGAAGCTGACCCGCCGGGCCTCGTGCAGCGCGGCCGCGACGTCCGGCCCCGAGGGGTCCGCGCCGGGCAGATCGACGACGACCAGCGGTGCGCCGTCCGGCAGCCGCTCCAGCACGTTCAGCTCCGCATCCGTACCCCGGGGCAGGACCTGCGCGCGGAGCATGTCCTGGCGCTCGACGACGGCACCGAGGGCGCTGCGGAGCGCGTCGGCATCGATCCGGCGGCCCAGCCGTACGAGGTCGGAGATGATGAAGGTGTCCGAGCCCGCCCACCGTGAGGTCAGCCAGACGCGGCGCTGTGCCCGGGACAGCGGCAGGAACCCGTCCTGCGAGGACGCCCCCGCGACCGGGCCCCGCTCCGCTGCGGCCTTCGCCGACGGCCCTTCCAGCGCCGTGGTGAGCGCGGCCACGGTCGGGAAGGTGAAGACGGTGCCCACCTTGACGTGCAGGGCGTGCGCGATGCGCGCTGCGGCCAGACTGTGGCCGCCCAGCTCGAACAGGTTGGCGTCCGGGTCCGTGACGGGCCGCTCCAGGATCTGCGTCCACACCTCGGCGACGCGCTGCTCGGCGGGGGTGAACGGCCGGGTGGCGGCGGGGGGTTCCGCGGCGGCCAGGGCCTCGTCGGGCGCGGGCAGCGCCCGGCGGTCGAGCTTGCCGCCCGCGGCCACCGGGAGGGCGGGCAGGAACACGAAGGCGGCGGGCATCATGTAGGCGGGCAGCCGCCCGGCGAGGTGCCGGCGGAGCGCCGCCGGGTCCGCCTCACCGACCACGTAGGCGACCAGCCGTGGTTCGGCGCCGGTCGTCGGGAGCACGGCGGCGTTGCGCAGGCCCGGGGCTTCGGCGAGGACCGCGGCCACCTCGTTCGGCTCGACCCGGTTGCCCCGGATCTTGAGCTGGTCGTCGGCCCGGCCCAGGTACTCCAGGCGCCCGTCGGGCAGCCGGCGGGCCAGGTCGCCGGTGCGGTACATGCGCTCTCCGGGGCGTACCCGGCTGGTCACGAAGCGGGTCGAGGTCAGCTCGGCGTCGCCGAGGTAGCCGCGGGCCAGGCCCGCCCCACCGATGCACAGCTCGCCCGCAGACCCCAGCGGCACCAGCTCGCCCCGCTCGTCGAGCAGATCCACCCACTTGCCGGGCAGCGGGCGGCCGATCGAGGCGTCGCCGGAAGCCGTCCCGGACCGCGTACCCGGCGTCTCGGGGGCCCCTGTCGTGTCCACCGGATCCAGGGTGGTCACCACACTGTCCTCGGCCGGGCCGTACTCGTTGAACAGTCGGACACCGGGAAGGAGTTCGGCATGCCGGGCGGCGAGCGCCCGGGTGACCCGCTCCCCGCCGAGGACGACCTCGCGCACCTCGGAGAACGCCGGTCCGACCTCGTCGAGCAGCATCTGGTAGAGACTCGGCACGAGCATCACGTGGCGGATCGGGTGCCGGCGCATGACCGCGGCCACGTCCTGCGGCGTGAGCAGCTGCTCCCGGGTGACGATCACCATGGGCGCGCCCGATCCGAGCGCGCTGAACACGTCGGCGATGCCGGCGTCGGCATGGATCGGATCGACCTGGAGGACCGCCCCGCCGGCGTCGAGGCCGTAGTGGTCGATGCGGAAGCGGACGGAGTTGACTATGCCGCGGTGCTCCACCATGACGCCCTTGGGCGTTCCGGTGGAGCCGGAGGTGTACACGACGTACGCGAGGTCGGCGGGGCCCGCGGGGTGCAGCGGTCGTGGCTCGTCCCGCACCGCGGCGGCCTCGGGCGCGTCGCCGACGGTCACCGTGGGCAGGCCCTCGGCGGTCGTGGTCCGCGTGAAGTCCGCCGATGTGACGGCGGCGACCGCGCCGCTGTCGCGGAGCACCTGCGCCAGCCGGGCAGGCGACTGCTGCGGATCGAGGGGAAGGAACGCCGAACCGGTCTTGAGGACGGCGAGCAGCGCGACCGGCATCCACTCGGACCGCTCGCACAGCACCGCGACCACGCGGTCGGGCCCGGTGGGCGCCGCCGCGGCGATCCGGGCGGCCAGGGCATCGGCCCGGCGGTCCAGTGCGCGGTAGGTCAGGACACGGTCGCCGCAGACGACGGCCCGGTCCTCGGGCGCGCGCTGCACCTGCGCGTGTACGAGGTCGAGGAGGGTGCCCGCGGTGCCCGTGGCAGAGGGGCTCTGGCCGGTACCGGCCGCGATGAGCGCGGCGCGCTGTGCACCGGGCAGCAGGGGGACCGCGCCGACGGGCGCCTCGGGGGCGTCCGCCAGGGCGGTCAGGAGGCGGTCCAGCTGGCCGGCGAGCCGGTGCGCGGTGTCCGCGTCCAGTACGTCCTCGCGGTAGGTGATCGCCACCTCGATCGGACGGCCCGGACCGGGTTCGCTGAAGCTGAAGGTGAGGTCGAACCCCTCCGCGCCGCTGTCCAGGCGGATGTGTTCGGCCGCCGGACCCTCCTCCGTGCCCAGCGGGTCCGTACCGGAGACGGCGGCCTCGACCAGCACGTCGAAGAGCGGATTGCGTCCCGTGATCCGCTCGCGCCCCAGGGACTCCACGAGGTTCTCGAAGGGGTACTCCTCATGGGCGCGGACCTCCCGCGCGTGCGCCGCCACCGCCGCCACCACGTCGGCGTAACCGAGCTCCGGCCCGATCGGGGTGCGCAGTGCCACGGTGTTGACGAACAGCCCCACCGAGTCGGCCAGTTCGGGGCGGTCACGGCCCGAGACGACCGTGCCGAGCACGATGTCCCCGGCCCCGCTCCAGCGGAGCAGAAGGACACGGACCGCGGCCACCATCGCCGTGAACGAGGTGGCGCCGAGCTGCCGGCACAGGTCCTGTACGGACCGGGTCGTGGCTTCGCCGAGCGTCAGCCGGACGGTGCCCGCCGCCGAACTGCGCTCCGTCGGCCGGTGGCGGTCGAGCGGCAGGTCGACGCTCGGCGCGCCGTCCAGGGCGCGCTGCCAGAACGCGCTGCCCTCCGCGTCGTCCGGGCGGCCGTGCCTCTCGAGCGCGTACGCACCGTACTGCGTGGGCTCCGCCACCTGCTGCCTGCCGCTCAGGAACCGCTGGAGGTCGCGCAGGATCACCGCGAACGACCAGCCGTCGCAGACGCTGTGATGGACCGACAACAGGAGGGTGCCGCCGGGGCGGCCGTCCTCGACGAGCCAGTGGGCACGCAGCAGGGGACCCCCGGCCGGGTCGAACACATGGCGCTGCTCCGCATCAGCGATGCGCCGCAGGAGACCGTCGGCGCCCCCGGTGCCCGCCCGGTGGACCCGCAGTCCGGGCCGGGCCCGCTCGGGAGCCAGCACGATCTGGCTCAGGCCGTCGGGGCCGTCGCGGAACACGGTGCGCAGGGCCTGGTGCCTGCGCACCGTCCGCTCCAGCGCGTCCGCCACCTCGGCCGCCTCGTGGGAGCCGGGCAGCCGGAAGGCTTCCACCATGTTGTACGGGCGCACCTCCCCGCCCTCGTACTGCTCGAGGAACCACATCCGGCGCTGGGCGTTGCTCGCGGGGACGGGGTCCGGGGTCTCGGGCCACGGCGTCCGGACGGGGCGGTCCGCACCCCCGTCGGCCGCGGCGCGGCGCAGCAGCGCACCGAACCCCTCGGGAGTGCGGGCGGTGAACACGTCGCGGATGGTGATCACGCCGCCGCCGCCGGCAGCCGCGGCGAGCCGGCCCGCGAGGTCGACGGCGGTGAGGCTGTGGCCGCCCGCCGCGAAGAGGTCCTCGTCCCCGGAGCGCGGCGCGGCGCCGAGCACGTCGGCCCAGATCCGGGCGGCGGCGCGGTCGGCTTCGTCGTCAGGCTGCCAGACCTGCCGGTCCAGGCCCGCCACATGGGCCAGGATGGCCACGCGGTCGATCTTGCCGTGCAGGGTGACGGGCAGCTCGTCGAGTCGCAGGATGCGGCCCGGGACCATGTAGCCGGGCAGGCGCAGCTCCAGCCGGCGGCGTACGTCGGCCGGTTCGAGATCCTGGTCCGAGGTGTAGACGGCCACGACGGTCGGCGGCCCCGAGGGGGCGGTGAAGGGGAGGACCGTGGCGGCGACGACGCCCGCGACGGAGCTGAGGGACGCCTCCACCTCGCCGAGCTCGACCCGGTTGCCGTGGATCTGGATCTGGTTGTCCCGGCGGCCCAGGAAGACCAGCTCGCCCCGGCGGTTCCAACGGCCGAAGTCGCCGGTCCGGAACACCCGTACGCCGGGGTGTGCGGGCAGCTCGCAGAACCGCCCCGGGCCGGTCGGTTCGTCATCGGCGTAGCCACGGGCCACGCCGGGGCCGAGCACGTGGATCTCGCCGGGGACGCCGGGCGGTGCGTGGTCCCCGTGGGGGGTGAGCAGCAGCACGCCGAAGCCCTCGGAGGGCCTGCCGACCGGGACGGTCGTCAACTCGGGGAAGGCCGATCCGGGGCAGGTGAAGGTGGTCGCCTCGATGGTGGCCTCGGTGGGCCCGTACAGGTTGCCGAAGGTGCCCACGCGCAGCCGGTCCGCCAGCCGGGGCAGGAGCCCCGCCGGGATCTCGTCGCCGCCCAGCAGGCAGATGCGGACGTCTTCGGCGGCCCCCGCGGGCAGCCCTTCGGCCATGACGGCGAGCAGGGAGGGCACACAGTTGAGGACGTTGACGCGCAGGCGGCGCGTCGAGGCCCAGAACTCCGAGGGCGAGAGCGTCTGCGGCGAGCCCATGACCACCACGCAACCGCCCGCGGCGAGCGTGGTGAAGATCTGGTAGGTCAGGGCGTCCGAGGTCACCGCGGACAGCAGGGCGCACCGGCTCTCCTCGTCGAAACCGAGGAGCCGTCCCGAGGCGAGGGTCTTGTGGGCGAGCTGACGGTGGGTGAGCGCCACCGGGCGGGGGAGGCCGGTCGATCCGGAGGTGAAGAAGAGGATGGCTTCGTCGTCGGGACCCGGTCCGGCCGCCGCCCCGGGGCCGTCGGCGCCGGCCAGGGCCTGCGGGGACACCACGGGAATGGCCAGGTCTCCGGGCAGTTCCTCCTCTGCGGAGATGACGCAGACGGCCCCGCTCAGGCGCAGCTGACGGGCGACCCGCTCCGGCGGGTGCGAGGGGTCGAGGGGAACCATCGAGGCGCCCGCCCGCAGTACCGCCAGTACCGCCAGGACGAGTTCGGGGCTCTTGGGCAGCAGCAGTGCGACGCGGTCGCCCGGCTTCACACCGTGGTCGAGGGTGAGCGCCCGTGCGGCGCGCGACGAGCGCAGCGCCAGCTCCCGGTGGCTCCACAGCACGGTGCCGTCGGACACGGCCTCGCGATCCGGGAAGCGGTCCGCCGCGTCGTCGACGATGCCGGTGAGGGTCGCGTCGGCGAAGTCCGCCGCGACGGGCAGGCCCGACCACCGCTCCAGTTCGGCGCGCTGCGCGGGACCGAGTACGTCCAGCTCCGCGACGGGCCGCCGAGGTGAGCGGCCCAGTTCCGCGAGGGCGGCCGCCGTGCAGCGCAGAAGGGCTGCCGCGGCCACCGGCAGCTCGCCGTCCGCCTCGGCGGTCAGGGTCAGCAGGCCGCCGGTCCGACGCAGGGTCAGGCACAGGCCGACCGGCTGCAGCAGCTTGCCGCCCGCCTCCTCGCACACGACGCCGAGCCGGCCGAGAGCACCGGCCACGGGCACGTCGGCGAGCCGCAGACGGGAGGCGATCGCTTCCCGGTCGGGCCAGGCGAGGGGCAGGGCGGATTCGAGTTCGGCGTGCAGTGCCGTCAGGAAGGCCGAGGCCGGTGCCTCGCGGTCGAGGGGAGCGCAGAGCGCGAGCTCGCGTGGCGCCGCGTCCGCGCCGGTCCCCGTGCCCGCCCCGGGCGACGGGGTGGGCACGGGGACGAGGACCACATGCCGCGGTTCCTCGTCGAGCGCGGCCAGCGCGAACCGGGCGGCCGCGACCGCCAGCAGCAGGAGGCCGGTGGCGTCGCCGCCCGTCAGGGTGTCCAGCCGCTCGGTGACGGCGGGTTCCAGGACGCATTCCGGCGTGTCGCCGTCGGGGGACACGACGTCCAGGAACGGAACTCCGCGGCCGGTCGCCAGCCGGGCGAGCCAGGATTCACTCAGGGCATTGTCACTCAGCATTTCGTACGCTCACCCAATACCTTCGATGGTTCTGAAGAACAAGACGGCACCTAAGATCCTGCGCAAGGAAAAAGGGCCTTGTCAATCATGAATCCGATGTCCACGGCCGGCCGTTGCCCTCTCTTCCCTCAGTAGTTATGATTGCCGATCATCGGCGTCCGGCACCATCGTGTGCTCACCAACCGACGGGATCTCGCATGCTCAAATCACAAAGGCTCGCCACGCTTCCGATCGATTCCTACGACCTTGCCGAAGATATTTCGGTCATCGATTCGAACGATGCTGGAGGCGAATACGACGCATTCTCCTTCGGATACTGGTCCGCGCATGTCCTCGCGAACTCAGGGGGAAGCGGAAAGGACACTGCCTTCCGGCCCTACGAGGGCCAGCTCACCCTGACTGAGCTGGGAAGGAAGCTTCCCGGAATCATGTCGCTCGTCACCGACAACTTCCCTCTCGAGAGGCTTCAGTGGGTCCGCATCTTCGGCCTGAGTGACGGAATTCTCGCGCCACACGTCGATTTTCTGGAATTCTCGGAACCGGGTACGCGACTTCAGATACCCCTGCGCACGGACGAGGACTCCCTGCATTCCGAGAACGACATCGTCTACCACCTCCGCCGCGGCGAGGTATGGAAAATCCACACCACCGTTCCCCACTCGGCCCGCAGCGTCTCACCGGTCGCCAGGCTGTCTCTCTGCCTTGATTTCGCGGACGCCGAAGCGCCCATCGAAATCAAGAACACCATCCAGTCGGAACTGCCCGTCCGAATCATTTCGCGCCCTCCGGTCTCGGACGCCGACGTGGCGGAGCTGCTGTCCTCCGCGGCCGATATGAACGCCACCAACCTGCGCGCCTCCTTCCGGAAGTTCGCCGCGGTCCACTTCACCCGCCAGGCCGATGCGACGGCGGCGTTCGACTGGTTCGTCGAAGCCGCCGTGCGCACCGGGGACGACGCACTCGTCGAGAAGGCCCGGGCGTTCCGGACGTACTGCATCGAGAAGCGCGGCTACCGCGAGGCGTTCGACTGGTGAGGCACCAGGGCCAGGGGCTGAGCCCCCTGGCCGGGCAGGGCCTTGCGATCGAGCTTGCCGTTGGGTGAGATGGGCAGCGCGTCCACCAGCCACCAGCGCACCGGCACCATGTAGTCGGGCAGGACCGCGAGCAGCGCCCGCCGCAGTTCCGGGGCCGGCGGCGGAGCACCGGTGAGAGCAGCGTGCAGCTCCACCGCCCCGCCGGCCCGCACCACCGCGAACGCGGCGGCGTCCTTGACCCCGGGGAAGTCCGCGAGGCGCGCCTCCACCTCCCGGGGTTCCACGGCATTGCCCCGGATCTTGATCAGGTCGTCCATCCGGCCCAGCAACTGGAGCGTCTGGTCGGCCCGCCACACCCCCCGGTCCCGGGTGCGGTACAGCCGCTTGCCCGGACGGAACGGATCGGGCACGAACGCGGTGCGGCTGAGCTCGGGATCGGTGTACCCCGGGGCCACCCCCACGCCGCCGATGTACACCTCCCCGACCTCCCCGTCGGGCACCGGTACGCCGTGCTCGTCCAGCAGGTAGACGTAGGTGTTCCACACCAGTGACCCGACCGGCGGCCTCGGTTCGAGATTGCCGGCCGCCCCGCTCATCGAGTGGCTGGCCACCATGTGGTTCTCGGCCGGCCCGTAGTGGTTGTGCAGGGTGAGCTCCGGCCGGCGCGTCAGCAGACCCTCCAGAGCCTCCGTGACCTTGACCGTCTCGCCCGCGCTGATGATGTGGCGCAGGTCCGCGGCGTGCTCGAAGTTCGTCGGCAGCGTCATGACCACGTCGATGAGCGACTGCGGGAAGTCCACGACTTCGATGCGTTCGTCGATGACGAAGTCGATCAGGTCCCGTGGATCGCGCCGCACATGGGGCTCCGGCACGTACAGGCACCCGCCCGAGGCGAGCGTGTAGAACACCTCCTGGACCGACACGTCGAAGGTCAGCGGTGCCACCTGGAGGACCCGCCGGCCGCGCCCCAGCCCGGAGCCGTCCACCTGCCAGGAGATGAAGTTGGCCAGGCAGCGGTGGGTCTGGACGATGCCCTTGGGGTTGCCCGTGGATCCGGAGGAGAAGATGACGTACGCCGGATCCTCCGGCGCCGGCTTCCGACGGACCGCCGCCGGCGCCGCGCCGCCCACCGGATCCGGTGCCACCAGACCCGCCAGAGCGGTCGCCCGCGTCCCCGAGGCGCTGGTGTCCAGCGCCCCCGGATCGGCCAGGACCAGCAGCGCTGCGCTGCTCGCCCGCAGGATCTGCTCGATGCGCTCGGGCGGGTACGTCGTGTCCACCGGCAGGTAGGCGGCCCCGGCCCGCAGCGTGCCCAGCACCGCCGCGGTGAAGTCGGCTCCCGCCCGCGCGGCGATGAGCACCGTGTCACCGCGCGCGATGCCGAACTCCCGCCCGAGCCGGGCCGCGACGCCGTCCGCGAGACGGTCGAGCTCCGCGTACGTCACCTCCCGGCCCGGCTCGCGCACCGCGGGCGCCCCCGGGTGCGCGGCCACCTCGCGGTCGATCAGCTCCAGGACCGAGGACACGCCGGTGTCCCTCACCGGCCCGGCGTGCCCCGGGGGAGGGGACAGTGCGGTCATCGCCGCGCTCCCGGCTGCCCCTCCCAGGACCGGGTGACCGACCCCGGAAGGAACGAGTAGGGGTCCTGCGGGTCGTCGGCGGTCGCCTCGATGGCGAGGTGGTGACCGACGCCGAGGTCCCGTGCGAGCTCCTCGAACACCTCGACCATCACCAGGTCCTGGAGCGCCAGGCCCGTCGAGTCGTACACGGTGGTGACGGGGGAGAGCTTGCGGTGGGCCTCCGGGTCCAGGAGGATCTCGGCGAGCGAGGGCCCGATCTCCTCGGGAGCGAGCTGCTGGCAGTCGCCCTCGGCCCGCGCCTGCTCCACGTGATCGGGGCAGACGACCGCCTTGCGCAGCAGCTCCAGCGGCAGCTCGGTCTTGCCCGGCATGTCGGAGCCGATGGCGTTGATGTGCACCCAGGGCTTGAGGTTGGTCCCCTGGATGACCGGGCCCGCGTACGGCGCGACCGAGGTGGCGGTGCACAGCACGTCGGCCCGCTCCTCGACCTCGGCCAACGGCGCGATCCGTACGGCCCCGGCAGGCAGCCGGGACCTGGCCGCGAAGGAGTTCTCCGCCTGCACGTCCTCGTCGCACACCAGGATCTCGGAGAAGGAGAAGACCCGGGACAGGGCGTGCAGTTGCGTCACGGCCTGCGCGCCGCAGCCCACGAGGCCGAGGACCGCGGAGTCGGGACGCGCCAGCACCCGGCTGGCCAGCGCGGACGCTGCGCCCGTACGGATCGCGGTGGCGAAGGTCCCGTCGATGACCGTCCGCAGGTGTCCGCTGTCCGCATCGAAGGCGCACAAGGTGGACAAAATGGTGGGCAGCTGGTTCTTGGCAGGATTGTGCGGGTTGTAGCCGACCATCTTCATGGACACCGTGGCGCCGTGCCGGAGCGCGGGCATCCACTCCAGCAGCCCCAAATGTGGTGTCTTGATGAGGAATCCGTCCCGCTGCTTCATCTCCACCGGCGCGTCGCTGCCGGTGGCGAGAACGGTTTCCAAACGGTCGATCGTCAGATCGTAGAGTTGCCCCAGCCCCACCTTCGTGACGATGGTGGCGATGGCTTCGGCGTCGAGTATGCGCGTGCGCTCAGCTTGCAACGGTCTCTCCTGGCACTCAGTGTTCGGGCTGGTCCGAAGAAGTCGAAGGAACAGGGGATTTCTGGGAGGCCGAGGAGCTGCGCCCGTGCCAGGACTCCCACAGTCCGGCGTACGCGCCCCCTGCCGAGACGAGCTCGTCATGGGCCCCTTGCTCGGTGATGCGGCCGGCCTCCATCACGACCACACGGTCCGCGTCATGGGCGGTGTGCAGCCGGTGGGCGATGGCGATGACGGTGCGCCCGCGCAGCACGCCGGCGAGCGAACGCTCGAGGTCGCGGGCCGCCCGCGGGTCGAGCAGCGAGGTGGCCTCGTCGAGTACCAGGGTGTGCGGATCGGCCAGGACGAGCCGCGCCAGGGCCAGTTGCTGCGCCTGGCCGGGTGACACGGGGTTCTCCTCGGTGCCCAGCTCGGTGTCGAGACCCTTCGGAAGGGCCTGGACCCAGTCCTCGGCGGCCACGGCCGCCAGAGCCGCCGTCACCTGCTCGTCCGTGGCGTCCGGCGCGGCCAGGGCCACGTTCTCGCGCACGGTTCCCAGGAACACGTGGTGTTCCTGCGTGACCAGCGCGACGTGGCGGCGCAGCTCTTCCAGCGGCAGTTCGTGGACGGGCACGCCGCCCAGCGTGACCGATCCGGTACGCGGCTCGTGGATTCCCGCGAGGATGCGGCCGAGGGTCGACTTCCCGGCCCCCGAAGGGCCGACGATGGCGATGCGCTCACCGGATCCGACGTTGAGACTGACGTCCTCGATCACGTCGTGACCGGCTCGGTAGGCGTAGGCGACGCCCTCTGCGGCCAGCCGCTCGCCCTCGGGCCGCCGGCCGGAGTCGCCCGCCGGGCCGGCCTCGGCCTCGATGCCGATCAGGCGGGCCAGCGAGGCATCGCCGACCTGCAACTCTTCGAGCCAGCCGAGGAGCTCGTCCAGCGGGTCGATCACGGCCCGGGTGTAGAGGGTCGCGGCGGTCACCTCGCCGAGGCTCACCCAGCCCTCGATGTAGAAGAGGCCGCCGAAGAGCAGCGTGGCGGCGACCGGCAGCACGTAGCCGAAGTCCATCAGCGGGAACCAGACGCTGCGCAGGAACAGCGTGCGCCGCTCCGCGCCGTTCGCCCGCACGACGTCCTCGTCGGTGCGGCGGATGCGCGGGCCGGACCGGTGCAGCGACTCCACCGTGCGGGCGCCGGTCACCGTCTCGGAGAGGCCCTGGGTGAGGTCGGAGTAGCCGGCCGCCTCGGCCAGGTAGGCGTCCCGGGCACGTGCCAGGTACCAGCGGGTCGACCAGACGATGAGCGGGACGGCGATGAGGCACGGCAGGACCATGATCGGGCTGGTCACGACCAGCGCCACCAGCGTCAGCACCACCGAGAGGCTCGCGACCAGGATCGACGGCGCCCCCATGCGCACCGCGTTGGACAGCGAATCCACGTCGCGGGTGCTGCGGGTCAGCAGATCGCCCGCCCCGGCCTTCTCCACCGTGTGCAGGGGCAGGGTCAGGACCCGCCGTATGAACCCCTCGCGGATGTCGGCGAGGACCAGCTCACCGAGCCGGGCCCCCTGGAGGCGGGCGGTGCGGGTGAACAGGCCCTGGAGCAGGAGGAGTCCGGCGATCGTCAGCACCGTGAAGTCCACCTGGTCGGTGGTGATGCCCTTCTCCACCTGCTCGACCAGACGGCCCAGCAGGGCGGGCACGACCAGACCGCAGACCGTGGCGAGGACGAACCAGAGCACGGTGCGGGTCAGCAGGCCGGTATGGCTGCGCACCAGGCCCCGTACGTGACGGCGGACCGTCTTCGCGTCGGCTACCGGAAGACTCACTGGGCACTCCTCTGAGGGCGGTTGTCGGAAAGACCGGGGACGGTGACGGTCACGTCTCCTCCCGCATGACAACGGCGGCGTACTGGGACGCACCGGCGGCGAGCTCACGGTGCGTGCCGGTCGCGACGACCTTGCCGTCCTCCACGTAGGCGACCTCGTCGGCCCGGGCGAGCAGCAGCGGGCTGTTGCTCACGACCACGGTCGTGAGCTCCGCCCTGGAGCTGTGGAGCCGTTCGGCGATCACCGATTCGGTGTGGGCGTCCACGGCGCTGGTCGGATCCACCAGGACGAGGACCGGGGGCTGCGCTGCCAGCGCGCGCGCCAGCCGGAGCCGCTGCTGCTGGCCGCCCGAGAAGGCGGAGCCCCCTTCGGTGACGACGGTGGCCAGACCGTCCGGCAGGGCCTCGACGATGTCTTCCGCGTTGGCGTCGTGCAGGGCCTGGGCCCGCACCTGGTCCGAACGTCCGCCCAGATCCTCCGCCAGGACACCGGAGAAGAGGGTGTCGTCGTTGCGGGCCACCAGGACGAGGTCGCGCACCTGCTCCAGCGGCAGCGAGTCCAGTGGTACGCCGCCCACGGTGACCTCACCCGGGGCGTAGCGCCCGAGCCGTTCGGCGATCTCGGCACCCTCCTCCGGAGTGGTGGCGGCGATCACGGTCATCAGCCCCGGCCGGACCTGCAGCCCCGATGCCGGGTCGTACAGGTCGGGCGCCTCGGGGAGATCGGCCCGCGCGACACCGGATCCGGCGTCGGGCTCGAGGGCCAGGACCCGCACGACGCGCTGCGCCGCCACATCGGCGCCGACGAACGACTGCACCGCCGACGTCGCCGTGCGCATGGGCAGCATGAGGAACGCGGCGTACCCGTAGGCTGCGACGAGTTCACCGGCGGAGAGACCACCACCCACCGCGAGGCGGGCACCGATCCAGACGACCGCCACCACGAAGATCCCGGGGAGCAGCACCTCGGCTGCGGGCAGCACCGATTCGACCTTCGCCACGTGGACGCCCGCCTCGCGCAGCCGCTGCGAGTCCTTGCGGTAGCGCTCGCCGAACGCGGCCTCGCCGCCGATGCCGCGCAGCACGCGCAGACCGGACACGATGTCGCCGGCCCGGTTCGTCAGGTCGCCCTCCAGGTCACGGTAGCTGCCGATCCGCTTGTGCAGCGGGCTGAGCAGCGGGCCCGTGCCCGCGAGCAGGACGGGGACGCCGATGAGGACGAGCAGGCCGAGGGTGACCGAGGTGGAGAGCAGCACCATGGCGACGAGCACCACGGTGACCGCGCTGCCGATGCCGCGGGCGAGGGCTCCCGGCAGGGCGCCGATGCGGGAGATGTCCGCCGTGCCGATGGCGACGACCTCGCCGGCGCTGATGCGCTTGGGCAGGGTCGCGCCCAGCCGCGTCGCCTGCGCGGCGACGAGGCGGAACGTCAGGTAGTTGGCCTTGAGCTTGCCGATCGTGTCACAGCGGTGGCGCAGGACGCTGCCGGCGGTGGTCACCAGGGCGAGCCCGACGATGACGCCGGTCCAGAGCAGAAGCCGGCCGGTGTCCTTCTCCGGCAGGGCGTCGATGGCCCGGCCGATGGCGAAGGGGGTCAGGCCCATGCTGGCCATCCACAGGCAGCCCCACAACACCCCGAGGAACAGTGTGCTCGACTGCCTGCCGATCAGCCATCGAAGATAGCTCCGGGGAGACCGGAGGTCCGGATCTCCCAGTTCGGGCAGCGGATTGTTGCTTGGCAATGCGAATTCCTTCGGGGTTGTCCCGTCCCGGACGGCCGGGGCGGGCACGGGGGCTGAGGGGTACTGAGCGGTTCTGCCGTCGGGGGATGCCCGAAAGCGTCCCCGGTCAGCTGTGCGGTGACAGCAGACCCAGGACGAACGCCCTCAGTTCGGCGGTCACGCGGTGTGGATCGGCGAGGTGGTAGAAGTGGTCTCCGGGGAAGGTCCGTACGGTGCCGGCACCGGCGGACCAGGCAGGCCACTTGCGGATGTGGTCGTCCGTGACGCCCGCGTCGTCCTGCCCCCGCCAGGCGCCGAGCGGGCAGGGCAGGAGCGTGTCCTCCACGGGCGGCGCGTAGGAGTCGCAGATGGCGTTGTCGCCGCGCAGGGGTCGCGCCACCGCCGCGGCCAGACGGCTGTTGGCGCCCACGGCCGCGGGCACGACGCCTTCCGCGACCAGTTCGTCGACGAGCTGCTGGTCGGTCAGCCGGGCTGAGCCGGAGGGCTCGCCCTGGTCGTCCGGTGCCCGGCAGGCCGAGGCGACGAAGCCGCGGGGCCACCGGCCGTGCTCGCGCCCCAGGGCGCGGGCGAGCTCGTACCCCACCAGCGCTCCCATGCTGTGGCCGAACACGAAGTAGGGCAGGCCGAGCCGGGCGGCGACGGCCGGCGCCACCTCGTCGAGCACCTCCGCCATGCCGGTCGCGGGCTCCTCGCGCCACCGGTTCTCGCGACCCGGCAGCTGTACGGCCAGCAGCGCGATGTCCGGGCCGAGCAGTTCCTGCCAGGTGCGGAACTGGAAGGCGCCGGAACCCGCGTGGGGCAGGCACACCAGTACCGCCTCCGCGTTGCGCGGCGGATCCCACTCGACGAGGGGTCCCGGCTTCACAGCCGCCCCCGCATGCGTATCGGTTCGGCAGTGGCCGGGCTGAGACGGACACGTGAAGGTGACGCTTCTGAATGGGGGCCCACTGTTTCCCTTGTCAGTCGAAGGTGGGGTTCAGCGGTCGTGAACGGTCCGTGCTCGGCGACCGGAAATGACTTCAACGGTGGACGCGGTATGAGACGTTGGGGCACGGTCGTCATGCACTGGCCCTCGAGTGAGACTCGATTCGAAATGCACAGCCCCCTTCCTCTTCGCCAACATTCCTACCACGGAGTGGACTTGGAATGTCAACAGATGCCTCATGGCAGCCTCTCCGCGACCTTCTCCACCCAATGATTTATATCGTGAACCCGGTCGAGTCCGCCTTGAGTTCCGCTTTCGGCCGGCTGGAAGCGGAATGGAAGAACCTCCGCCGCCGCATCAGCCCGTGATTCACTGGCGGGGAATCTACGGGTAAGAGGTCGGTCGACCTGGAGCCTTGTCGGCGAGGGTGTTTCGGCGCAATGAGGCGTACCTCTGGCCGGTCGGCGTGCAAGGAGACCCCGATGCCGCTGAAGCAGGTGTCCAGAACCCCGCCCCTGACGGGGGTGTGGGATGAACGCGTGAAGGCTTCGCTGCGATACAGCGAAACGAAGCCGAAGGGGTGTGTGCATGGCGCAGGAGAAGCGTGGCGTAGCCGTGGTCTCGGGTGCATCATCGGGATTCGGCAGGAGAATTGCACAGGTGCTGTGCCGGCGGGGCTACTCCGTCATAGCTCTGGCCCGTAGAGCGGACCGTCTGAAGGAATTGGCGGATGAGGACTCCACGGGAGCGATTCTCCCGGTGGTCGCCGATGTCCGTGACCGAGAAGGGCTGGCCAGGGCCCTCGACGAGCTGCCTCCGGAATTCCGTGACATCTCGGTGCTCGTCAACAACGCCGGACTCTCGCGGGGGTTCGACACCCTCCAGTCGGGCAGTGGCGATTCCTGGCGTGAAATGATCGACACGAACATCTCCGGTCTGCTGAACCTCAGCGGCGTGGTGCTTCCCCGGCTCGTCTCCCGCGGGTCCGGGCACGTGGTGAACATCGGCTCGATCGCGGCGAACTACCCGTACATGGGCGGGAACGTCTACGCCGCCACCAAGGCGTTCGTCCACCAGCTGTCGCTGAACATGCGCGTCGACCTCCAGGGAACGGGCGTCAGGGTGAGCTGTGTGGCGCCGGGCATGGCGAAGACCGAGTTCGCCAAGGTCCGCTACGACGGGGACGAGGAGCGCGCCGACGCGCTCTACCGGGGAATCGAGCCGCTCACCGACGACGACGTCGCCGAGGCGGTCGCCTGGTGCCTCGCGCAGCCCGCCCGCGTCAACGTCAACATGATCGAACTGATGGCGGTCGAGCAGCACTTCGGGCTCGGCGTCGCCGGCAGCCCGCCCGCCCCGCCGGGTGGTGCGGAGGGTGCGTGAGTCCGTGCAGACCGCCTCCCGGCGCGTGAGCGCGCCGGACGTGCTCGTTGCGAGACCCGCGCGCCCCGAGGACGCGGAACAGATCGCCCTGCTCTCCGCCCCGTTCGTCGAGCAGGGCCTGCTGGTCGCTCGCCCGCTGGCCGAACTGGCGCGAGCGTCACAGGAGTTCGTGGTGGCCTGCGAGGGGGACCGGCTGGTGGGCTGCGCCGGGGTGGCACCCTTCGGCGGCAGCCTGGTCGTGTACAACCTGTGCATCGCGCTCGACTGGCAGGGCAGGGGAATCGGCCGGCACCTGGTCGGCATCGCCGAGACCATCGGCAGAGACCGGGGTTACAGCTCTCTGCTGGCCCTGACCCGGTACGGCGGGGACTGGTTCGGGAGGCTGGGCTTCTCGGAAGTCCCGGCGAACGAGACCCGCGACGAATGGCGCACCCTCTTCCGTCCGGGCCGAAGATCCAGCCTTTACCAGTTGAGACTCGCCTCCGAGCAGTCCGGAGACCGAAGCACACCCATGTGCCGACTCAAGCAGACCAAGGAGTGACACAGTTGATAATCTGCGGGTTGAAACTCACGCATGACGGTGCCGTCGCCCTGCTCGACGACGACCGTCTCGTGTTCAGTGTTGAGATGGAGAAGCTGGGGAACGGTCTGCGCTACAGCACCGTTGCCGACTTCAGCCTGATCCCCGGAGTCCTCGCCGACTTCGGCTACAAGCCCGAGGACGTCGACGAGTGGGTCGTCGACGGCTGGGACGGAGACGTCTCCGGAACGGTGGCCCTCCTCGACCAGGGGACGCCCACGGAGATCGTGGTCGGTCCCTACAGGGAGTCGGCGGCATGCCCGGCGCTCGATGCGCCCAGCGTCTCGGGCACGTTCCCCATGGACGGCCAGACCTACCCGTACACCAGTTTCCCGCACGCGGCAGGACACGTGGCGAGCGCTTACGTGTCCAGCCCCTTCGCCCAGCGCGGCGAAGGCTCCTTCGTCCTGGTCTGGGACGGCGGACTCTTCCCCCGCCTCTACTGGGCGGACCCGCGCGGCGGCGTGGAGAACCTGGGCGAACTCTTCCCCCTCCTCGGCCACGCGTACGCCATCGCGGGACACCACTTCGGGCCCTTCCGCAAGACCGTCCAGTCACCCACGGTCGACGACCTCTCGGTCGCCGGCAAGCTCATGGCGTACATCGCGCTGGGCCGGACGGACGAGAACGTCGTCGCGGTTCTGCGGGAGGAGTTCCACCGGGTCTTCGAGAGCGACGAGCCGGCCGCCGTCGAGTACCGCGCGACCGTCGGCGGGTACGGCAGTCTCTTCGAGCGGTCCGTGCCCCCCGTGCACGAGTTCTTCTCCGCGGTCCGCGCCCGGGTGTCCGAGAACGGGGTCAGCGACGAGGACGTCCTGGCGAGCGTGCACGACTTCTTCGAGGGACTCCTCGTCGAACGGATCACCGCCAAGGTCCGCGCCGCCAAGGGCGAGGGCCCTTGGAACCTGTGCTTCGCCGGCGGCTGCGCGCTCAACATCAAGTGGAACAGTGCGCTGCGCGAGGCGCCGGACTTCCGCGACGTGTGGGTCCCGCCGTTCCCCAACGACTCGGGTTCCGCCATCGGAGCGGCCGCTTTGGGCCGGGCGCAGCGCGACGGCCTGGCGCCGCTCGAGTGGAACCCCCGCCTGGGCCCGGCGCTCACCCCGTCGCTCGAGCTGCCCGACGGCTGGTCGGCGTCGGCGTGCGCGCCGGAGGAACTCGCCGCGATCCTGCACGAGTCCGGAGAGCCCGTGGTGGTCCTGCACGGACGGGCCGAACTCGGCCCTCGCGCACTCGGTGGCCGCAGTATCCTCGCGGCCCCGGTCAGCGCGTCGATGAAGGACGAGCTGAACCGGGTGAAGGACCGCGAGCCGTACCGGCCCGTCGCCCCCATCTGCCTCGAGGCCGATGCACCGGAGATCTTCGCTCCCGGCACGCCGGACCCGCACATGCTCTTCGACCACGAGGTGCGGGCGGAGTGGGTGGACCGGATCCCCGCGGTCATCCACCTCGACGGCACCGCGCGGCTCCAGACGGTCGGCCCGGCGGACGACGACCTGCTCTTCGCCGTCCTGTCCGCCTACAAGCGGCTCAGCGGCGTCCCCGTGCTGTGCAACACCAGCGCCAACCTCAACGGGCACGGCTTCTTCCCGGACGTGGCGTCCGCCGCGCAGTGGGGCAGGGTCGCCCGGATCTGGAGCGACGGGACGCTGTACCAGCGGACCGACGGCTGAGCCGGGGGAGCAGCACCCAAGGCACCGCCTACGGCCGGGGCGCGCGACGCAGGAGCAGGGTGACGAAGCCGAGCGTGCCCCGGTAGCCGTGGACCCAGGCCGCGCGGTGCGCGGCCGCGGCCTCGAAGGCCTGGCCGTGGTCCGGGTGCTCCGGATGGTCGAGGGCCCAGCGGGAGAGCGACCCGGTCCAGGACCACTCGTAGTCGTCCCACTCCCCGGGGGTGCTGACGTGCCCGTACAGCGGCACCCAGCCGTCGGCCGTGATGCGGTCGACCGTCGTCGCGAGGTCGGCGTAGTCATCGGCGGCGAATCCGGCGTCGAGGGTCTTGCGGTCGGGTTCGCGTTCCCAGAAGCACTCGCCGATGAGAACGCTTCCACCGGGGGCGAGATGGTTGTCGGCGGCCTTCAGCGTGGGCAGGAGGCCGCCGAAGGCGTGCGTGGCGCCGATGCTGAGCACCAGGCCGTATCGGTGTGGGGAGCTGAACTCCGCGGCGTCCCGGGCGTGGAAGGCGATCCGGTCACCGAGCCCCGCGTCGTCGGCGGCGCGACCGGCGGCGGCGACGGCCTCTGCGTCGTTGTCGACGCCGTCGCCGCGAAGGTCCGGGCGAGCGGCTTGTGCGCGCATCAGCCAGGTGCCCGATCCGCACCCGAGGTCGAGCAGCCGGGCGTCGCCGCTCGGCAGGGCCCGGTCGAGCAGCGTGCGTACGGAACCGTCGCTCAGCGGAGCGGCGATGGGGTGGTCGGTGTGGGCGATGGAGCTGATCTGTCGGCGGTCCATGGCGGCATCCTGCCCAGCCGCGCGCCCCACGACCCGCGAGTCGCCCCGCCGCGGCGCGCCTTCCTGCTCGCAGCGGAACGTGACCGCGCAACGGATCTGCGCCGGCCTCGTCGACCTGTATCCGGCGAACGGGCTCCGTGTATCGCGGACGTATCGAAAACTGCATACGCCATCGCAACGGCTCTCGGCTTCCCATGGGGGCATGAACCACAACGCACCCCTGCCGCCGCCGCCCGGCCGCACGCGCAGGATCGTGCTCCCCGGCCTGGCGGTCTCCGTCCTGCCGGGCGCGCATCGCCCCCGCCGCGGCCGTGGCGATCGCGTTCCTGCTCGTGTTCGGCCTGGCGGGGGATGGATCCTCGCCGGCCGGATGCTCGCACCCCTCGCGCGGATCACGGATGCGGCACGGACGGCCGGGACCGGGTCGCTGTCCTCATCGAACGCCTGCACGCCGTCAGCACGCGGCGCCGGATCCCGGACCTGGGTCAGGACTTCGGCACGGTGTTGATGTGGTGGGTGCCGGCGCTGTAGAAGCCGTCCACCGTTTTCTGGACCTCCGCCTGGGAAACGGCCTCACCGGCCTTGTAGTAGAACCAGTTGACTTTCATTTCCCATGTGCGCGGACCGCCGGTGAAGGGAAGGTCGATGAACCAGTTGCTGAAGTGGACGTCCATCTTCTCGCGCGGGACGTACTTGCCGGAGCTGGTGAACAACTCCTTGCCGTCCAGGGAATAGACGACCTTTCCGTTCACGGCGGTGATCATCATGATGTGCCAACCCCCAAGGTGCTGCTTGAGGGTGTGGCTGACTCGGTCCGGCGGATCGGCCTTGTACCAGCTGACGCTGTCGAGTTGCGAACCCACCGACCCCCAGCCGCCGTTCGGCAGGTACTCGTGGTCGAGTTCGCTGTAGTTCGCCGAGGAGTCCGAGGGGGATATCGGAAAGAAGGTCTGGACGACGTGGTCGCCGTTGCGACCGCTCGTGGGCTTGTCGCTGAAGTAGACCCGGGCGGCGTAGGTCCCCGTGAAGAGTTCGGCGCCGGTGCTCTGCACCTCGACCTGCCTGGTGCCCTGCTTGGTGCCGTCGGTGGAGGCCTGCAGTTGCAGGACCCTGCCCCCCTGGGCGGTCGTGTCGGTGGGGAAGCCGGCGCCGGCGCCGGACCAGGTGTCCTTGATCCCCGGGCTGCCCGCGCCGTCGCGGACCTCCCAGCCGTTGGCGGCGAGCGAGGGGTCGTCGGGGCCGCTGTAGTGGAAGGCGTCGAACAGGGTTCCCGGCGGTCCGGACGGGGTCGGCGAGGCGCTGGGGGCGGCGCCGTCGCCACCCCCGCCGGATGCGGGGCCGCCGGAACACGCGGCGAGTGCACACAGGAGGGCGGGCAGCGTGAGCGCGGTCCACGCGCGGCGACGAGAGGTGCGGCGGGGCTGGCTCACACGGGCTCCTTGGGGCGCAGAGGCGGTACCTGGACACGCCCTTTGCATGAAGATCAAATGACTGATCACACGAGGAGGGGCATCTTAGCGAAATGAAGTCGTGGCCTTTGCCGCCCCGTGTGCGGTCGGTGCGTCTCGCCTACCGGTCGGTACGCCCAATTAGCATTTCGATCCGATTACAACACCTGAGTAGATCGCGCCAAATGCATACATCGCGCCGAATTCGATTCAGGTCGGTGCACTAGCGTTCGCCCTGCTATTCCGCGGTCTACGTACCTGCAATGAGAGGCCCCGCACGGTGCGCCCAGTCATCACTTCCCTCGACCGCGGATCGGCGCACCAGACGGAGCATGGCATGTCTGAGTCAAGTTTTGGGGGGCCCGCTCCGGCACCGGTGTTCGTCGACCAGTCGGGTCTGCGCGGCCGTCTGCTGCGGGGCTTCGGCTGGCCGGTCTCCGTGGTCGGCGCGATCCTGGCGGTCGCCATGGGCAGCAGCCTGATCGGCGTCCAGGCGGACGCCCCGGCGATGGGCATACCCGCGCAGCGGCCACCCGCCCCGTCGCGCTCACCCGCGCCGTCGCTGTCGCCCAGCCCGTCGTCCGCGTCGTCCGCCGCTCGGACGGCCACGCGGTCCGCGACACCCCAGGCGAAGAGCACGGCCACCACGACGAAGCCCACGGCCACCTCGACGAAGGCCGTGTCCGGCACATCGAAGACCACGGCCGGCACATCGAAGAGCACGACCACCGCGCCGCGCGGGGCAGCGTCCTCCCGCCAACCGACCAAGCACCCCTGATCGTCCGCGCCATCCATCTCCAGGAGCGTCATTGTCCCGCCACCAGCGCCGCCGGCAGTCCCTGCTGAGGCCGCGCCGACTGGCCGCGCCGCCACTGCGCTTCTTCATGCCGCTGTCCCTGCTGGGCTGCCTGCTCGCGCTCCTCGTCCTGCGCGGCCTCGCCACCAACGAGGCGTTCCACGACTCCCGGATCGCGATCTCGGTCGACAAGACGACCGTGCCGGACAACCTGCTCAAGGGCGGTCCGGTCATCGACGCGCGGGGCACCAAGAACGAGCACCCCGTGAGCTATCGCATCCCCGACCGCACCGCGGTCCTGAGCTTCGACGACGGTCCCTCGCCGGAGTGGACTCCGAAGATCCTCGAGGTGCTCGCGGCCCGCAACATCCGCGCGGACTTCTTCGTGACCGGCGCGATGACCACGCGCAACCCGGAGCTGATCCGCCGGCTCGTCGCGGGCGGCCACGAACTCGGCGTGCACACCTTCACCCACCCCGATCTGGTGTACCAGTCCCACGCCCGGATCAGCTGGGAGCTGGCGCAGACGCAGCTGGCGCTGGCCGGCGTCGCGGGCGTGCACAGCGCGCTGTTCCGCCCGCCGTACTCCTCCGACGCCTCGGCGCTGGACGACTGGAACTACCCGGTGATCAAGTACGTGGGCGCGCGCGGCTACCTCACCGCGTTCATCGACCGCGACACCGACGACTGGAAGCGTCCCGGCGTCGATGCGATCGTCAAGGCGGCGATGCCGTCCAAGCCCGGCGCGGGAGCGCTGATCCTGCTGCACGACGCGGGTGGCGACCGTACCCAGACGATCACCGCGCTCGTACAGATCATCGACAAGCTGCAGGCGCAGGGCTACCGCTTCACCACCATCTCCGAGGCGCTCGGCGCCTCCAGCGCCACCGTCCCGGTGCACGGTTTCCAGCTGTGGGCGGGCAAGGGGTTCATCCGGGCCACCCAGTTCGCCGTGCACACGCTGCCGGTGCTGGTCGCGCTGCTGGCCCTGGTCGGCTTCCTCAACTTCGGCCGGTTCGCGCTGATGCTCGTCCTCGCACCGATCCACGCCCGCCGCTCCAAGCGAAGGGACGCGTGGGGAGCGCCCGTCACCGAGCCGGTCACCGTACTGGTCCCGGCCTACAACGAGCGCGAGTGCATAGCCAACACCCTCAACTCCCTGGCCGCGAGCGACCATCCGATCGAGGTGATCGTCATCGACGACGGCTCCACGGACGGCACCGCGGACATCGTCGAGGAGATGGACCTGCCGTTCGTCCGGCTGATCCGCCAGGTCAACGGCGGCAAGTCGAGCGCCCTCAACACCGGCATCGCGGCCGCCTCGTACGAGATCATCGTGATGATGGACGGCGACACCGTCTTCGAGCCGTCCACCGTGCGCGAGCTGGTCCAGCCCTTCGGCGACCCGGCGATCGGCGCCGTCGCGGGCAATGCCAAGGTCGGCAACCGCGACAGCCTGATCGGCGCCTGGCAGCACATCGAGTACGTCCTCGGCCACAACCTGGACCGCCGGATGTACGACATGCTGGGCGTCATCCCGACCATCCCCGGCGCGGTCGGTGCCTTCCGCAAGGAGGCCCTGCAGGGGGTCGGCGGGATGAGCGACGACACCCTCGCCGAGGACACCGACATCACCATCGCGGTGCTCTGCGACGGCTGGAGGATCGTCTACGCCGAGTACGCCCGCGCCTGGACCGAGGCTCCCGCCAGCCTCCAGCAGCTCTGGTCCCAGCGGTACCGCTGGAGCTACGGCAGCATGCAGGCGATGTGGAAGCACCGCGGCGCGGTGACCTCCCGCGGCCCGGCCGGGCGCTTCGGCCGACTCGGGCTGCCGCTCGTCGTGCTGTTCGGCGTCGTCGCCCCGCTGCTGGCGCCGCTGGTCGACATGTTCCTGCTGTACGGCGTGCTGTTCGGGGACGCCCCGATCACCCTCACCAGCTGGGGCGGCTTCATCCTGCTCCAGGCCGCACTGTCCTGGTACGCCTTCCGGCTCGACGGTGAGAAGCCCTGGCATCTGATCAGCCTGCCGATCCAGCAACTGGTCTACCGCCAGCTGATGTACATCGTCCTGCTGCAGTCCGCGATCACGGCGATGACCGGTGGCCGGCTGCGGTGGCAGAAGCTCCGGCGCACCGGTGAGGTCGCTGTTCCGGTGGAGGCCCGGCCATGACCGCATCCATCGATCTCGGGCGCGCCCAGGACACCGTCCAGTTGCGGGTCCCCGCCGTGCTGCGACAGGAGCCGGAGCCGGAGGCACTGCCCAAGCGCAAGGGCGGCCGGGACCGCTATCTCGACCTGCTGCGCGCGCTGGCGCTGGGCCGCGTGGTGCTCTACCACAACTTCGGCTGGTTCTGGCTGCCGCTCGTCTTCCCCTCGATGGGCGTGATGTTCGCGCTGGCCGGCTCACTGATGGCCCGCTCGCTCAGCCGTCCCGCTCTCGGCGTGATCCGCGGCCGACTGCGCCGCCTGCTGCCGCCGATGTGGCTGTTCGGCGCCGTCGTGATCGCCCTCCAGATCCTCGACGGCTGGGGCCCCGACTCCGAGGGCCACCCCACCTGGTGGTGGGCCAAGCTGGCGTTCTGGATCCTGCCGCTGAGCACTCCGCCGTACGCGGAAGACCTGTCCGGCTTCCACCACCACGTGGAACACGTCTGGGCCGCGCAGATCATCGTCCCGCTGTGGTACCTCCGGGCCTACCTGTGGTACGTCCTGCTCTCGCCGCTGATGCTGCGGGCACTGCGACGGTTTCCGGTGGTGACGCTGTTCACGCCGTTGGCGCTGACGATCGTCATGAACACGTTCTTCGTCGACCAGGAGTTCATCTACAGCCGGGTGTGGGAGACCGCCAACGACTTCGCCATGTTCGGCTCCTGCTGGATCCTCGGCATGGCCCACCAGGAAGGGCTGCTCAAGAAGATCCCGCAGTACGTACTGCCGTCCGTCGCGCCGCTGATCATGGTGGCCGGCCTCTGGTACCTGCAGACCCGGCCGGTCGATCCGACCGAACCGACCGACATCGAGTCCTGGCCGATCGCCCAGGCCCTGTGGTCCCTCGGCTTCGTCGCCATCCTGCTCCACGTCAGCCCGTCCTGGGAGCAGTGGCCCAGGCCGCTGGAACGCTGGAACGGCCTGGTCAGCCTGATCAACGCACGCGCTGTCAGCGTCTACCTCTGGCACGAGGTCGCGCTGGTCGTCGCCGTCCCGCTGATCGACCCCCTCTGGAGCGTCCACTTCTTCTACACGAACCTCCAGTGGCTGCTGGCCAGCCCATGGTTCACCCTCCTGGTGGCCATCCCGCTGCTCTGCCTGCTGGTGCTGACCTTCGGCTGGGTCGAGGACCTGGCCGCCAAACGCCCGCCACGGCTCTTCCCGTACCCGCGGCGCCGCCGCGGCAGGCGCCGGGCCGCCGACTGACGGGGGCCGTCCGATCCACGGAGCTGCCTCCTACGACTTCGGCGCCTGCTGCTGGAGGGCGGTATGGCCGGCCACGGACATGGCGAGCACGAAGAAGACCAGCGGAAGAGCGCCCAAGGCGAACACGCCGCTGCGCCACAGCACCAGCGCCAAGGCCGAGTGGACGACGAGCAGCGCGATGGCGAGCGCGATCCCGAAGATCGGCCGGCTCCGGCGCGACACCAGCAGGAGGGGCCGGCGCAGGTGGGGCGGGACCCGCCGGGTCTGCCACCGCAGCCAGCCTCCCCAGCCGCCGACGAGCACGGCCGCGCACACCAGGCAGGTGACGAGGGCGTCGGTACCGGTGGCGCCCGCACGCAGGCGGGCGGAGCCCAACGCCACCGTGACGGCCCCGGCGAAGGCCACCCAGCGGGAGCCCGTCAACGACGCCCAGGCCATCTTCTCCAGGTTGTGGCGGGCGTGGCGGTCGTCCAGGTCGAGGGCGGCGGCCTGGATGAAGCCCTCGGCGGCCCGGGTCCACGAGCCGGGACGGCGCCATTGGCGGCGCAGATGGAGCAGCGCGAGGTTGTTGTGGGCCGTGTTGTTCTCCGGGTTGAGGCGCAGCGCCGTCTCGTAGGCCTGCTGGGCGTCGTGGTAGTCACGGGTGTGGTGGGCGGTCAGGCCGAGCAGGACGTACGCGTCGCTCTCCTCGGGGGCGAGGGCGACGGCCCTGCGGGCCGACTCGCGCGCGGCCCGCTTGTGCTTCCTGCGGCCGCTGCGGTCGAGGACGCTGCCGAGGGTGTAGTGGGTCGCCCAGTACTGCGGGGCGATTTCGACGGCGCGCCGGGCGGATTCCTCGGCCTGCTTGTCCTTCTTCAGGGCGAGCAGGACGTGGGTGCGCACCAGCCAGCCGCTCACCGACCCGGGTGCGAAGCGCAGGGCGTGCTCGACGGAGGTGAGCGCCTGCTGATCGTCGCCGAGGCGGTGCCGGCAGCGGGCGAGCAGCACGAGTGCGTCGGCATCGTCGGGGTGGTCGGCGAGGTGCCCGGCGGCGAGTGCGGCGGCCTGCTCGTGGCGCCCCAGGTCGAAGAGGGCGTCGGCCTGTTGCAGGGCCCGGCTCATCAGACCTTGTCCCGGTCGTGGGTGATGCTGAGCAGGTTCGGTACGAGTGCCAGCCAGAACAGGACCTGAGGGACGGTGCGCTCGCTCCACGGAAGAGCGACGAGCAGCAGCGCGCACAGGGTGGCCCAGGTGGCCTGGCCGAGCACGACCCTGGGCCAGAACGAGTGGCGCACGAGCGCGAACACGGTGAGCTGTGCCCCGGTCCGCAGCCGCCGGTAGCGGCGCCAGGCGCCGAAGCCCCACACCACGGCCATCAGGGTCAGCGCCCACAGCCGGGTGCCGAGATGGACGGGCAGCTCCTTCGCCTCGCCCCCGGTGGGGAAGACGTCGACGGTGACGGCGGCCATGACCAGACAGAGCAGGGCGAGCCACCGGGTGCCGCGGAGCATCCGGTAGACGGCCCTGTCGAGGTCCTTGCGGAGCGCGTCGGAGTGCGGTGCGGCCGCGAGCCCACCCGCGTACAGTTCGGCGGCCCGGGCGGCGGAGATGCCGGCCTTGGCGGCCTCGCGCTCGGTGGACACGGTGACGGCGAGGGTGTGCGTGGGGTCGACGCGGAGGATCTGCCGGATGGCCTCGTCGGCCAGCTCGGTCCGCTCGTGGAACGTGGCGACCTTGTGCATGGTCGCCCACGTGCAGGTCTCCTCCGGTCCCTCCCGCACCGCGACCTCGGCGTGCTCGAGCGCCTCCTCCGGGCGGTCCGGGGCCAGTTCCAACAACAGCTCGGCGAGCTGCCGTCGGGGGCCCCAGGCATACGGATCGATGCGGATCGCCAAGCGCTGCGCCGCCTCGGCCTCCTCGAGCCGGCCCAGGTGGCGCAGGGCGTAGCCGCGGACGAAGTGCGCGTCGAGGAAGCCCGGTTCGAGCCGCAGAGACTCCAGCGCGGCGGCGAAGGCCTCGGAGTACCGGCCCAGGGTCAGCTGGCACTGGCCGAGCTGGCTCCACGCCTGGTGGTCGTCGGGGTCCTCGGCGAGACGGCGGCCGACCGCTTCGCGCGCCTCCTCCGGGCGCATCATCTCGTAGAGCGTCCGGGCCCGTTGGACCTGTGGGTGCGTCGTCACAGCTTGCGCTTCTTCTTCAGGTAAGCGACCAGGTCGTCGTAGACGCCGCCGTCGTTGGCGAACATGGCGACGTTGCGGGCGGAGGCGAACCAGGATTCGCTGGACGGCTTGATCTGCTTCGCCGCGTTCAGGAGGTCCTTGGTGCCGATCATGCGGATGGTGCCGGAACGGGCGGAGTCCAGGAGCGCGTACTCGGCCGCGCTCTCGCAGAGGTGGGCGAGGTCTGCGCCCGAGAAGTCCTCGGTGACCTTGACGATCTTGTCGAGATCGACGGACTCGATGGGGCGCTCGCGCAGGTGGTAGCGGAGGATCGACTCCCGGGCCGGGGCGTCGGGCGGCAGCACGAGCAGGGTGCGGTCCAGGCGGCCGGGGCGGCGCAGGGCGAGGTCCACGTCCCAGGGGACGTTGGTCGCGGCGAGCACGAAGACGCCCTCGTTCTGTGCGGCGTTGATGCCGTCGAGCTCGGAGAGGAGCTGGTTGACGACATTGCGCAGGCCGCTGTGGTGCGTACGCGAGCGCTTGGCGCCGAGCGCGTCCAGCTCGTCGAGGAAGACCACGCAGGGCGCCTGGCGGCGGGCGGCCTCGAAGATGTGGTGGACGTTCTTCTCCGAGGCGCCGATGTACATGTCGAGGATGTCGGAGAGCGAGACCGACATGAAGCCGGCACCGAGTTCGCCGGCGACGGCCCGCGCGATGAACGTCTTGCCGCAGCCGGGCGGGCCGTAGAGGAGCAGGCCGCCGCGCAGCGACTTGCCGTACAGCTTGCGGAGTCCGGGGTTGCGCATCGGGGCGAGGAAGGCGGCTTCGAGCCGGTCCTTGACCTGCTGCATGCCGCCGACGTCGGCGAGGCGTACGTCGCCGGGGGCGTCGATGTCCCAGGCGGACGCATCGGCCGGGTCGCCGCTGCCGTCCGCGGTCAGGGGGGCCTCGGTGGCGTCGCCCGCGGCGGCGGGGTCAGTGGGGTCGCCGGCGAAGCGGGGGCCGACGACGCCGGCGACTTCCTGCTCGGCGGCGGCCCAGTCGAAGGCGGGGGGTCGCGTGCCGGCCGCGGGCAGTTGCATGGCGCGGACCATCAGGTCCCGTACGGCTTCGTCGCCCGGCGCGTGCTGCAGCGCGACCGCGGCCTGCGCGACGGCCTCGTCGTGCCTCCCCTCCGCGAGGAGCAGTTCGGCGAAGTGCAGCCGCAGGGGCACGTCTTCGGGCGCGGCGGCGACAGCGGCCCGCAGGCTACGGATGAGAGGTGACTCGTCGGACATGGGGTCAGCCTAGAAAGCGGCCCGCGGCTCTCCTCCACCGGGTGCGGTCAAGATCGACGGGCGCGCGTTGCGCGTTGGTCCTGCGGCGGCGGGCGGCGCCCCACGCGCCGCCGCCCGCCACCCTCAGCGCCGCGCAGCTGCGTCGACAGCGCCAAGAACCGCACGGGGCACCGCGCCTCACGCAAGGCGCCGCTTCTCGTGCTCCTAGAAGAAACCGAGCTTCTTGGGGGAGTAGCTGGTCAGGATGTTCTTCGTCTCCTGGTGGTACAGCAGCTGCACCTACGCTGACCAGGTTAGGGGGCTGGCTGGGGTGGTGCCCACCTGGAGCCATGGGGCCCGGATCGGATCCGCGAGCTCGACTGGAACGGCGGTGGCGCTGCCAACGCTGCCTTTGCGCCGGGCGACGGAGGCCAGGCCGATGAGCAGGGGCGCCCGTCAGGCTCGCACTGGGCAGGGATGCCCCGGGTCTGCGACCTTCAAGCTGCATGACGCGTCGGTCCGAGGTGACGAGGCGCAAGATCGGTCGGCGCGACCTCCTACCTGTGTGGCACTGGAGGAATGAAGAACCTGGACGAAGCTGCCTTCGACGAGGTTGATGTCCGCGTGGTACCGGAGCGGCAGCTGCCGAGAGCCATGTACCTCGCCCTCGGGATCGCCACCGTCATCTACATCGCCATCGCCCTCGGCGTGTTCGGCACCCTGACCGTCGAGGAGGTGGTCTCCTCCGGCGGCACCGCCCTCGCCGTGGCGGCCGAGCCCACACTCGGCCAGGCCGGCTACTGGCTGATGAGCGTCACCGCCCTGTTCGCCACCGCCGGTGCGACCAATGCCGGGCTGTACCCCGCTGCGGGCCTGTCCGAGCGGCTCGTCGACAACGGTCTGTTCCCGCCGCTCATGGCCCGCAAGGTGGGCGGCCGGGTGACCGCGGGCCTGCTGTTCGAGGCAGCCGTCTGCCTCGTGCTCGCCATCGCGTTCAAACTCGAAGCGATCGCCTCGATCGGCAGCGCCGTCGCCCTGCTCATCTTCGTACTCATCACCATCGCCCACTTCCGCGTGCGCAAAGAGACCGGCGCCAACCCGGCCATCCTCGTGCTCGCGGTCGCAGCAGCCGGCGGGGTCCTGGTCACCTTCATCGTCACCACCCTGATCCACGAGCCCGCCTCGATCGTCACCCTGCTGGCCATCCTGGCGATCAGTGCCGGGCTGGACTTCGGCTGGCACGGCCGGCGCGGCGGCCGGACCGGCAACTCCACGACCGCGAACGGTGGCTGACCGCGGTTCGATCGAGACGACCAGGGCGAATCGCCAGCAGCCGGGGACTACGTACCAGGCGAGGGTACGGCGGAACCAGCTGGCTCCGAGCGGCGCTGGGAGAACATTCCATGGATCATCAAGTCCATCCACGCCGGAGCCGCCCGCGCCTGCGACGTGATGCGGATGCTTGCGCGACACGGCCGCCCCCCACACCTCGCGGGGACGCGATCTCGTACTACGGGCGGATCGTCCTCCACCACCGAGGAAACCGGCTACGCCTTCCGAACAGATGCTGTCGTCCATTGTGCCCGGGCCTCTGGCGGTCGCGGACCGGATCTTGGCGTATGCGGCGGGCGGGCAATGGGCGGTGGCTTGGCCCGGGCGGCAGGGATCGGGCATGCGCGGGAAGCCGTGGTAGCGATCGGCAGGGGGAGGGCGCTCCCTCGGGTGGCCTGAGCCTTCGGCTACGGCCGGTGGTCGTAGCAGAGCTCTGGCGAGCGGGGTTCCGGGATGTAGGGGAGCGGCGCGGTGTCGTGGTCCGGCGTGGCCGGCGGCAGAACCCGGCACGTGGGGTCGCCGTCCTCCATGGGGCACCGGACCTGCCGTTGCTTCGGCATGACGGTGGGCGGTTCGCCCGATGGCGCGTGGTCGGACCGCCCGGTCCTTGTACGCCTTGCGCTCGTCGGACTCTCCGTCTCCGTAGTACCGCCCTCGGCGTCGCTTCGCATGTGGGCGGCGATGACCGTGCCCATCCGCTGGTACACCGACATGCGCTCGATGAAGCCGCGTTCCTCGCACACTTCTGCACAAGTGAGGCGGCGGGGTACGTGCAATCGGCGATCGCGGAGATCTCGTTCGAGTAGTGCCGCGCCGCTTGCCGCTCCGAGGTCCGGTTCGTCAGGTCCAGATATTGGTCGAAACCTGAGAGCCGCACCCACCGGTTGGGCATGCCGGCCTCCGCTCGCCGTACGGCGATGCACGAGGCATGGCCGCAAGTGCGCCACTCATTCAGGCCCCGGAAGGGGTGCATTGACGACTCCGAACGGTACGTGAACGCTTGGGGTGGCCGGCGCCGTGCCGGTCAGGTGGGAGACCTGGTCGTCGAAGAAGATGTGCGGGTCGAGGGCGCTCATCACGGCGGCCTTGTCGATGCCGCCCAGGAAGAAGGCGTCGTTGACGCGCAGTCCCCACTGCTTGAGGCTACGCACGGCACGTTCGTGCGCGGGGGCGTCCCGGGCGGTGACCAGGGACACCCGTAGGCGGGGCTGATAGGCGGGGTCCTTGCGGCGTTCTTCCTCTTCGCGGCGCTGGATGCGGTTGATGCCCGCGAGGAAGTTCTTCAAGGGACCTGGGTCGTGAGGGGTGGCCGCATTCAGGACTTCGTGCGCGCGGAACCCGTCGATGCCGGCGGTTCGGTAGATCCGCTCTGAGGAGTCGCCCGCCAGTACGCCGTCGAAGTCGAAGGCGATGCGGAGTTCCCGGTCGGTGTCGTCGTCGACTCGCTCGGTCTCGAGTACATGCCCCGCCGGCAGGCCGTCGGCCACCGCTTCCCGAACGTCGGAACCGTTGGCCGACAGGAACAGGGACATGTTCAGAGCGGGTATGAAGCGGTGTGACGACCGGCCTTGCTGGAACACGGCCCGACTGATGTGCAGGCCGTGCGCCGAGATGGAACGCATGACGCGGAGCCCGGTATCCGGGTCATTGCGCGACAGGATGATGACCTCGACCAGCGGATCGAGGGGCTCCGCGAGGTCGTTCAGCGACAGCAGGCGCCGGACGAAGGGGAAGGCCACCCCCTTGTCGAGGGCGTCGTCCACGTGGGCCTCCTGGTACCTCCGGTACGCGTCCTCACCCTGCTCCCGGAACACCGCGTCGCAGTCGGCGAGGTCGAACAGGGCGCTGGAGGCGATCCCGATGACGACGCGTTCGGACAGGTCGTACTTCATCTCGCCCCCTGCTGGCACACGTGCAACATCGAGACGGTTATCGCCTGTTCGAATGCGTCGAAAACATGTGCGCCACCTGCTCGGTAACCAGCTGCGCTCCGGGCAGCCGCGTCTCGTTCGCTGGTCCGAACAATGGACGGTGGTCGTCGCCCAGCGGGCGCACGGCCCAGGTACCCCTTCGTGCCTCCGTGTCCCCTCGGAGCGTCAGGGATCCTTCCCGCGAAGGGGATCTTCGTGACCGCCACGTCCGCAGCCGCAGCAGCAGGCGCCACCGCCCACGGCTACCCCGCCAGGGCGGGAACCGAGAGCTGAAGAAGGCGATCGAGGGCTACTGGAAGGGCATCTCACCGAACCCGGCGGTGCCGCCGGTACGGGCGAAAGATCTGAACCGATACCGGGAATCATGCAGCGACGAGCTCCTGCTCGCGGTCCGGCGCATCGACCTTGGGCTTCTTGTTCGGCAGCGAGAGCCGGAAGACCTTGCGCCACGCGGAGAACACCTGCTTGGGCAGCGGCCCGGTGACGTACTCCAGCTCGTACTTCTCGAACAGCGCGCGCACCCTCACCGCGACCTCGGCGTACCGGTTGCTCGGCAGGTCCGGGAACAGGTGGTGCTCGATCTGGTGCGACAGGTTGCCGGTCATGAAGTGCATGGCCTTGCTGCCGCTGATGTTCGCCGAGCCCATCATCTGGCGCAGGTACCACTGACCGCGCGTCTCGCCCTCGATCGACCGGCGCTCGAAGACCTTCACGCCCTCGGGGAAGTGCCCGCACATGATCACCGAGTGGGTCCAGATGTTGCGGATCAGGTTCGCGGTGAACGTCGCGGCGAGCGTGGTGAGGAACGACGGGCCCGACAGCAGCGGGTGGATCACGTAGTCCTTGAGCACCTGCTTGCGGATCTTGCGGCCCACGGCCTTGGCCCGCGCGCGGAACTCCGGGTTCTTGCGGCGGCGCTCGTGCAGGTTCTTGCCGAGCTCCAGGTCGTACGCTGCGATGCCGTACTCGAAGAAGCAGGCGTTGATGAAGTTCCACAGCGGCTGGCCGAGGTGGAACGGGTGCCACCTCTGGTCCTCGTCGACGCGCATGATGCCGTAGCCGAGGTCGTTGTCCTTGCCGATCACGTTGGTGTAGGTGTGGTGCAGCTCGTTGTGCGAGTGCTTCCACTGCTCGGACGGCGAGACGTGGTCCCACTCCCAGGTGGTGGAGTGGATCTTCGGGTCTCGCATCCAGTCCCACTGGCCGTGCAGGACGTTGTGGCCGATCTCCATGTTGTCCATGATCTTCGCCACGGACAGACCGGCGGTGCCGATCAGCCACGCGGGCGGGAAGATCGAGAACAGCAGCACACCCCTGCTGACCAGCTCGAGCTTGCGCTGCGCCGAGATGACCTTGCGGATGTAGGCGGCGTCCTTCTCCCCGCGGTCGGCGATCACCTCGTCGCGGATCGCGTCCAGCTCGCGGCCGAGCTCCTCGATCTGCTCCGCGGTCAGGTGGGCGGTGGGGTCGATGGCGGTCAAGGTGCTCCTACCGTTCGATGTCGCAGGGGCCCGCCGCGGCGGACACGCAGGTCTGGATGAGGACGCCCGGCTCGGCCTCGGTGATCTCCCCGGTGCGAAGGTCGCGGATGGCGCCCGCCTTGAGCGGCGTGACACAGCCGAAGCAGATGCCCATGCGGCACCCGGAGGGCATGAGCACGCCGGCCTCCTCGCCGATGTCCAGCAACGGCGTGGCGCCGTCCGCGTCGACGGTCTTGCCGCTGACGCTGAACGTGACCTCGCCGCCGTCGCCGGCGACAACGACGCCGGGGCGGAAGCGTTCGGTGTGCAGCTGCTCTTGTACGCCGTGCGCGGTCCAGTGCTCTTCGGCGGCGTCGAGCAGGCCCGCGGGCCCGCAGGCCCAGGTCTCGCGCTCGGCCCAGTCGGGCACGAGTTCGTCGAGACGGGCGATGTCGAGCATGCCGTCCGTGTCGGTGTGCACCTCGGTGAGCCGCAGCTTCTTGTCCGCGACCAGGTCGTGCAGTTCGCTGCGGAAGATCACGTCTTGCGGCTGTGGCGCGCAGTGGACCATGACGACGTCGCCGAAATCGACGTCGCGCAGCATGCCCATCACGGGCGTGATGCCGCTGCCGGCCGTCAGGTAGAGCACCTTGGCGGGCTTGGCCTGCGGCAGCACGAAGTCACCGGTCGGCTGGTCGAGCTGGATCAGCGTGCCCGGTTTCGCCCTGCGGACCAGGTGGTTGCTGACCTTGCCGTCCGGGATCGCCTTCACGGTGATCGTGACGAGGCCGTCCTGGCGGTTCGTCGGCGAGGTGATGGAGTAGGCGCGCCACAGGCGCACCCCGTCGACGTCGACCCCGATCCGCACGTACTGACCGGCTGTGTGGCCGCGCCAGCCCCGTCCCGGCCTGATCACGATGGTCGCGGCGTCCCCCGTCTCGGGGTGCACGGCCTCGATGCGCCCACGCAGGTCGGCGCCCGAACGCAGCGGGCTGACCAGGTCGAGGTAGTCCGACGGCAGCAGCGGCGTCGTGATCATCTCCAGCAGTTTCCACGCCCTACTGCGGAGGGCTGCACTCGTCATGGCTCCAGCTTGCTGCGCCTCAGGGCGTAAGGTCCTAACCGTAGGACGTGAATCTGATCGGCGGAATTGTTCGCAGGGAACAAAAACGTGAGCCATGTAACCCGGAGGGCCAGCGAGCTGGCCCTGGATGAGACGACGGTCACCGTACTTCGGGCCGCGCTGAAGACCACCGCCGACGAGGTCGTCCAGGCGATCATCGACGAGGTCCCTCCCTACGCCAACGCCCTTTCGGGACACATGGGCGCCACCATCCGCCGCGCCGTCCGCACCGCCCTCGGGCACTACCTGGACCTCGCGAGCGGGAACGCCACGGGCGGCGACGGCGGTGACGCGGCCTACGAGCTGGGGCGCGGCGAGGTCCGCGACGGGCGTTCGATGGACGCCCTGCTCAGCGCCTACCGCGTCGGCGCCCGCGTGGCCTGGCGATGCCTGGCAGCGGGTGCCGTACCCGCAGGTCTGCCTGCCGCCGAGGTCGCCAAGTTCGCCGAGCTGACCTTCGCCTACATCGACGAGCTCTCCGCCGCGAGCGCCGCGGGCCACGCCGACGAACTGGCCGCCCGGGGCCGGGACCACGAGCGCCACCTGGAACACCTGGCCCGCGACCTCCTCGCCGGCGCGAGCCCGGACGTGCTGCTGGCCTCTGTTCAACGGGCCGGGTGGCAGCCTCCGGTATCGCTGACCGCCGTCCTGCTGCCCGCCGCCCAGGCCCGGCCTGCCTACCGCGCGCTCGACCCGAGCACCCTCGTCCTAGACGATCTGCCGGACGCCTTGGGCGTACTGCTCGTCCCCGATGCCGACCGGTCACACCTCTTGCGGCAGCTGACCGACCGCACCGCCGTGGTCGGCCCGGCCCGGTCATGGACCCGTGCATCCGCCTCGTACGCACGAGCCGCACGCGCACGCTCCCTCTCCTCCGATATCCGCGACACCGAGGACCACCTGCCCGAGCTGGTGCTGAGCGCCGACGTGGAGGCGTTCGCAGACCTGCGGGCCCGAGCCCTCGCACCGTTGCAGACCTTGCCTGTCGCGACCGCACGGCGGCTGGAGGAGACGTTGCGGGCGTGGCTGCTTCACCAAGGCAGGCGGGACGAGGTGGCGGCGGCGTTGTTCGTCCATCCCCAGACCGTCCGGTACCGGATGTCGCAGCTGCGGGAGCTGTTTCCGGATCTCGCATCGCCACACCGGGTCCTCGAGCTGACGCTGGCGGTCGGTCTTCGGGTCAGCTGACGCGTACCTCGACCGTGGGAGAGGGGCTGGATGAACCGGGAGGAACAGAAAGAGTTGACACCCGTGTCGAGCGGGTCGAGCCGACGGCGCCTGACGGGCGAAAGCCCAGGTCAGGCGCCGTCTTTCAGGCTCTAAAAGAAGCCGAGCTTCTTCGGGGAGTAGCTGGTCAGGATGTTCTTCGTCTCCTGGTGGTACAGAAGCTTCACCCACGCTGACCAGGGGAAACGGAAGTTGGTGCGGCCCCTCGGCGGGGGCTGGTCCGGAATTGGTCCGGATCTTGGTCCTGCTGGTCCCTGGCGGAGAAGCTGGCGTGGGATGGGAAGTTCTGGGAGTGATCCATGTGCTGCACGTCTGCTGCGCTCGCCAGCTCGGCCCGAAACTCTGGTCGTCTTACCGCCAAGGTGCCTGGGCGCGCTGTGCCTGTTGTTGTGCGGAGGCGGCGTCTGCGCGTGCCATGGACAGGAGGTGGGGGAGCCGCCCGGCTGCTTGGGCGTTCCACCAGCAGTGGGCATCGGGCGAGAACGCGGCCTTGGGGACGTTGTCGATGGCTTCTTGGTACACGGCGGGCGAGTCGTGCCATTCGGTGTCGCCGATCACTCGCAGGGAGCGGCGCGAGAGACCGTCGAGGAGGGTGAAGAGCCGGGGGACTGCCGTCAGGCGGTGTCGGCTGGGGCCGGCTTGGCGGGTACCGCCTGGATATTGGGCCCAGAGGAGGTACTGTGCTGGCCACGGCATATCGATCCCCTCGCGTCCGTCGTAGGCCACGACCACCGGCTCGGCCATGGAAGCAGCGACGCCGGTCACCAGCCCGCGCCCCGTGTGGTGCAGTTGATCGGCCAGCCTGACCACCCACGGTTCATCCTGTAGGTCGCGCTTGATCGCCCGCTCCAGGGCGTCGTATGCACGCGCCCAACGTGCCGCTACAGGAGAGGCGTGGTTGTTCTGCTCGGCAGGAGTGAGACGCATCAGGGCATGGAGCCACTTCTCGCACCACCGGTCGAAGCCCGACTGGTAGTCGTAGCGTGCCGTGCCCGAGAAGGTGTCCTTCCCTTCCTGTGCGTCCAGGGCTTCCTCGCAGATCTCTTCCCAGGTCTCCTGCCAGGGGAGTCGGAACTTCCCGGGCCGACGGCGTCGGAAGTCGGAGTCGAGGAGCGCGGCCGTCGCGATCAGGAGCAGCTCCTCTTGGGCCTTCCCGCTGCGGTAGGCGTCGGCATGGCGTTCCGCCAGCCGATCACGAGCGGTGCCCAGTGCCGAGTGCGGCTTTCGAAGGAGGCGATGGGTGTCCCCCGTATTGCTCCCTCCGGGTCCGAACATCCCGAAGGTGAGGACGTTGCAATACGCCTCCAGGTCATGCCCGGAGTCGAGCCGGCCGGCCAGCGTCGCCAGTTCTTCCATGCTTGAGATCAGACGACGGGCCTGCGTGTAGTAGTCGGGGAACGGGTTGGGGCAACGCCGGCACCCCCCGGGCTCCGGAACGTCGGCCATGCTTCCACGATCCGGCACCCGCAGGCTGACGGCAGCCCGCTGCGGAGGAACGCGGAACGCCCCGCACTCTGCCGACAGATGCAGTACCGAGCCGCTCGCCGCCTGCCACAGCGGTACGTCCATTCCCGCCAGAGGGCCCAATGGCACGTCGAGTGCCGTGGGAAGGGATACCTGCTCATGTGCTGCAACACTCGCGGACACGCTCGTGAGCTCCTGCCTCGGATGCCGAATGCGTACTGCACCAGCCTGTCCTACGCCCGAGCGCCACGGCGCAGCTTTCGCCGATCGAGTGACGGCGCCGAGGTGCAGTCCTGATGGGTGCCCCCATCGACCGGCCATCGGCGCATCCATCCCGAAACGAGGCGTAGGCCATCTGGGCCGGACCCGCCTCTCCAGCCCGGTCTACGGGCGTCGTAGGAGCCGGACGCCCGGGACGGGGAGTGACCGGGCTCAGGTCCGTACCCCGGATCCGGCCGGCGGCTGGGCTGGTCGGGTGACAGTGCCCAGTCCGATTGGAGCAAGATCGTTCGCTCCATGGGGGTGATGAAACCTTCCCCCCTGCCCGGGGTCGTGACCCCTTCTGCCATCGTCGCTGCCGTCGTCGGGCCTCTCTCGTGGGCCACATCGGTCCGATCGGAGCTTCACCGCGCCCCGGTACCGACTCCGTGCAGCCGTACGGGGAGGTGAGGTAACCGCGATTACGTCCTCCTCACATCACCGTCGCCCCGCGACTTCCGTTCTCATACAACTCACCAGGAGTGCCATGTTCCTGACCCGACTGACTCGCTGCGCCGCCGTGGGTATGGGCGGTCTCGCCCTGGTCGCCGCTTCGGCCACCGCCGCCGGCGCCGACGCGTACGCCCCCTACGCGCAGGCCGCCGCTCACGTGACGGCCAACGGCACCCTGCTGGAGGCCAAGAGCATCGACGCCGTTACGCGGCCCAGTACGGGGATCTACTGCCTGCACGTCTCCGACCCGGAGATCAACTTCTCCGAGAGCATCTTCACCGCCACGCTCGGCACCGGAGCCAACCGCGGCTCGAGCGTGCAGATTGCCCTGGGACGCACGGAGTGCGGCGGCGACCCGCGCACGATCCCCGTGGTCACCGGCGACCGCAACGGCAGCTTCGCAGGCCAGGAGTTCTACCTCACCATCCAGTAACCCCCGTCCTTCGCACACCTTCCCCAGAACGGAAACACCTGCCGTGCACCTCTCCCGCAGCAAGCGCGCCCTCGTCCTGGCAACCACCGCAGTCGCCCTGCTCGGCGCCGGCGTCAGCGGAGGTATCGCACTCGCCGCCGCCGACAATGTCCGGGCTCCCTACGCGCGGGCCGCCGTCACCGTGAACGACGACGGCTCCATCGTCCGTTCCAAGGGCATCGACACCGTCACCCGCCTCTCCGACGGCAGGTACTGCGTCAAGCTCAACCCCGGCGTCGACCCCAACAACGCGGTCTTCACCACCGCGTCCCACCGCTACCGTCTCTTCGTCGTCACCGAACTCGGCAACAACCCCGACTGCGGCGACGACCCCCAGTCCATCCGCGTCACCACCACCGACCACGAAGGCACCTTCGCCGACGGCTCCTTCTCCCTCGTCGTCCACTGACTTCCGCCACACCACAAGCACGGCAGCGGGCCCCGGCCACAGACGTCTGGGGCCCGCTGCTCCGTAAGGCCTGGCCCGGCACGGCGTGTGCGAAGGGCTGCTGGTCCTGGGTGGAGGGTTGGTCGCCGGCCCCTTGGGCGCCCGGCGGGTGACCCCGCCCGCTTTCGTTCGTTTGCCGCGTGACCTGTGCGGGCCCTGACGCGTTCCCCAGCCATGCGAAAGATCATCACTTGCGGCCTGCTGACTGTTGCGGCCCTTTCCGCCGCCACGCCCGCCTTCGCCGACAACGACAGCAACTTCGGCAGCGGAGTCAACGCGGCGAACAACTGGAACTTCACCGCCGCTGACGTGTGCATCCAGGAACTCGCCGTGGTGCCCGCCCTGAGCGACTGGACCGGCAACCACAAGAACAACTGTTCCAACGGCAACGTCATCGACCATTCCGGCGCAGGCCTGGCGCCCGGGGCTTGAGTCATGCCGGTGTCCTGCGGAGAGCGTGAGGACCGCAGAGGCAGCCGGGTTCGACGCGTCTTGGCAGACGTCCCAGTAGGGCACGGCCACCGTCGGGTCGAACCGCCGCAGCGTCTGTTCGAAGTGCGCCAGGAGCTTGCGGCGGAAGGGGAAGAACAGAGAGTTCCCCGTGGTGGCGCCGAAGTGTGCGTCGGCTTGGCCCGCGAACCATGCGACCCAGCCCTCGCTGTGGGCGGAGGCAACCGCTTTCGCGTAGGCGGCCCATTCACTCTCGCTCAGCTCGCGTACTTCCTTGCGGACATGCATCTGTGCACTGGGCGCAGCCATGGGGGCCGAGGAATCGTCAATACCTGTGGATGAGTTCGGTGGTTGCCCCTGGGGCTGACGGTTGTCCGTGGTGTGGTGCCGGGTAGGTCTCGCCCGGCACCACATGCCCGGATTGTGCCTGTCGATGTCAGCGGTAAGCGCCGGCGATCTGGCGGGTGGCTACGTTGATACGGTTCCAGGCGTTGACTGAGGCGATTGCCATGACCAGTGCGGCGAGGGCCTCCTCGTCGAAGTGGTCGGCGGCCTGGTTCCACACGTCGTCGGGTACTCCGCTGGGGCTGTCGGCGATTCGGGTGGCCGCCTCGGTCAGGGCCAGCGCCGCCCGTTCCTGGTCGGTGAAGTACGGCGCGTCACGCCAGGCTGCTGTCGCCCAAAGCCGCTCGTCGCTCTCGCCCGCCTTCTGGGCCTTGTGGGCGTGCGAATCCACACAGATCCCGCACCCGTTGATCTGGCTGGCCCGCAGTCTGACGAGCTCCAGGATGCGCTGAGGGACGCCGCTGTCCCGGAGATAGTTCTCCATGGCGACCATGGCCTGGTAGCCGCCTGCTGCGATCTTGTAGACATCGGCCATCCGTGCCTGCATCTCAATCATTCCTCACCATTATGGATGTTTGATTTCTTGAATTGGCTGCCCAGCGGGAAGCGCTTGGCCTCCCTCAGGCTCCGGGGGTGACCGCGCCACCTCGCCCGGACATCCCTCAGAGGACTGTGAGGTGGGCATCGAGTCGTTCCAGGTCCTCGGCGTCCAGGGTGATTTCGGCGGCGGCGATGTTCTCTTCCAGGTGTGGCACCCGTGTCGTGCCCGGTATGGGGGTGACAGTGATCCCCCAGGCGTCGGTTCGCTGATGCACCCAGGCCAGTGCGATCTGTGCAGGCGTCGCTCGGTGCTTGCGGGCGGCGTCCGCCAGGGGGACCGACAGCGCCGCGTGCACCGGGTCGATCTGGGATGGGTGGAAGAGTCCGCGTTGCGGGGAGTAGGCGACGACACCCACACCCAACTCGGCACAGACCGGGAGCATGTCCTCGATGCGGCGGGCGCGCAGCGACCACTGGGATTGCACCGCGGTGATCGGGTGCACCGTCTGGGCGGCGCGCAGTTCGTCGCCGGTGACCTCCGAAAGGCCGAGGTGGCGCACCTTTCCGGCGCGGACCAGGTCCGCCATCGCGCCGACTGTCTCTTCGATCGGGACCTTCGGGTCGAGGCGGTGTGCGTAGTAGAGGTCGATGACGTCTGTCCGGAGGCGGGTCAGGCTCGCCTCGCAGGAGCGTTGCACGTAGGCGGCGTCACCGCGAATCGTCCAGGAGTCGCCTGCACCGCGCACAATGCCGAACTTGGTGCACAGCAGGGCCCGGTCGCGTCGGCCGCGCAGCGCACGGCCCACGAGACGTTCGCTGCTGCCTCGCCCGTACATGTCGGCGGTGTCCAGGAAGGTCACGCCCAGGTCCAGCGCCCGGTGGATGACGGCGGTGGCCTCGGCCTCGTCGGCTGGGTCGCCCATCTGCATGCATCCCAGTCCCTGTGCGGGTACGGCCCAGCCCGTGGGTCCCATGAGTGAGGTGCGCATCGCGGTCCGCTTTCCTTGTCGGTAGTGCTGCGCCGTAGGGCAGGTCCGGGCGCGCGGCTCACACCGAGGCGATGCCGAGCGTCAGGGGTGCGACGGCCAGAACCATCAGTGCGGCGGGGGCCGGAGCCCCCTTCATGTCTCTCACCCGCAGGTGCGAAACCACGGCGCCGGCGAAGAAGAGCAGGACGCCCGCGGCAGCGGCGATGCCGAGCGGCCGGTAGACGAGCCCCGCCAACAGGCCGAGCGCACCTGCGAACTTCACCGCTGCCAGCGGCACGAACCAGCTGGGCGGAACTCCCACCGTGGTCAGGCTGGCCACCACCGTTTCATCCTTGACCAGCACGCCGCGTCCCGAGAACACCAGCAGAGCCGCGAACAGGACTACGGCGACCGCGTAACCAATGAACATTGATTCCTCCAGATCGTGGTTCAACTTGGATAGTTGAACCCCATCAACGATCTTTGTCAAACCACCATGGAGTCTTTGCTACGGTCTGGTGCATGACAGTGGACAGGACTGATGGACCGATGAGCCGGCTGACATTCCTGCTGGCCTGGCACGGCGGGATCACGGACGCCTGGATGCGCAGAACTCTCAGTGCCACCGGGCTGAGCCCCCGGCACGCGATGACGCTCATGTACCTGGGCTCCGGCCCGGTAAGCCAGCAGGCGCTGATCGACAAGCTCGAAGTCGACCCGAGCGTGCTGGTCGCGATCCTGAACGACCTCGAAAGCGAGGACCTGGTCCGCCGCCGCCGCGACCCCGCTGACCGGCGTCGCCACATCGTGGAAATGACGCCTGACGGCACCACCACCCTGGGCCGACTGGAGATCGCGCTGACTGAGGTCGAGAACGAGCTGTTCGCCGACCTGTCGGAACAAGAGCGCACAGTGCTGCGGGATCTACTGAACAGGATCAAGACGTCCCCCGACGGCTACACCTGCGCTGAAGGGCCGTGACGGGGCTGTAAGCGCACACCGATCTGCGCCATACGGGGCAGCCCAAGCCCTGCCCCGACAGATCACAGCACTCCGCGGCCGGGGTCTCGTAGGCCGTGTGTCGAAAGTGGATCTTGCTGTGAATGATCACGGTTCATGGGTCGGGGAGATCTCACGGACGAGCAGTGGGCGATGCTGGAACCGCTGTTGCCGAAGGGGGCCAGGGCGGGGCGGCCACCCGTCTGGCCTCGGCGGCAGCTGATAGACGGCATACGGTTCCGGGTCCGGACCGGAGTTCCATGGCGGGACATCCCCGCCGAGTACGGGCCGTGGAACCGGGTCTACGACCTGTTCCGCCGCTGGCAGCGCAACGGCGCCTGGCAGAGGATCCTCACCCGGCTCCAGTCCCTGGCCGACGCGAAAGGCGCGATCGTCTGGGACCTTAAGCGTCGACTCCACGGTCTGCCGCGCCCATCAGCACGCGGCCGGGGCCCGAAGGCAGGGTGACCTGCAGAAGAAACCACCGGGCGGCATCTTCACGGAGCCCCATGATCATGGGCTGGGACGGTCGCGCGGCGGGTTCATCACCATGCTCCACCTGGCCGTCGAGCAAGGCCAGAAGCCCATGTCGATCGTGGTCACGGCAGGACAGCGCGGGGACTCGCCGCAGTTCGAACCTGTACTGGCGAAGGTCCGCGTGCCCCGCATCGGGCCGGGCCGGCCGCGCGTCCGCCCCGACCGCGTGCGGGCCGACAAGGCGTACGCCTCCCGCAGAAACCGCGCCTACCTGCGCCGACGCGGGATCCGCTGCACCATCCCGGACAAGGCCGATCAAGCGCGCAACCGCCGGAAGCTCGGTTCCCGCGGCGGCCGGCCGCCGTACTTCGACCCGGCCGACTACCGCGAACGCCATGCGGTCGAGTGCGGGATCAACCGACTCAAGAGACATCGCGCCGTCGCAACCCGGTACGACAAGCTCGCCGTCCGCTACGAGGCGACCGTGCTCGTCGCGGCCATCAACGAGTGGCTTTGAACGGAGGTAGCCCTCCCGTCCTGGTTCACCAGTCCCGGCCGGCGCTCAGCTCCTCTGCGTCCGCTTCCGTGAACCCGTATGCCGACGCGACGAAGCAGAACTCGTCACAGATCCACTCCCGCGCCACCGTCTCGATCTCGCTCCCGGCCGCCACGAACTCCCTGTCCAGCAGATTGAACTCCTCCGTCGCAGCCTGGGTGAGTGCATACAAGCTCTCCAGGTCCGACGGCCGCTCCGCCTCGATGCGCTCGCACAGCCGCAGCAGGATCGTCTTCCCCCGGTCGACCACGTGATCAGGGAAGTACGAGTCGTCGTACATCTGCCGCAGGAACGCGTGTCCCGCTACCTGCTGGTTTGTGATCGGCATGGCACTTCCCTACCTCCGCGAAAAGCTGACGCGCCGATCATGCACAGCACCACTGACAACGACGCCCCTCATGGACGCCAAACCTCACGCGACCAGGACTTTCACAACAGGCCCTAGCCGCTGGTTGAGCCGGCGCTGCTGCTGGCTTCGGTGCGGCGACGGTCCCTGCGCAGGTCGAGGGTGGCGCAGTGGAAGGAGCCTCCCAGCGCCTGGACGTTACGGAAGGGCATCGGCATTGGAGTCATGCCGTAGGAGACGAGCAGCTCCTGGAGCTTTTCGTCCCGGGCCTCGGTGAAGACGTGCTGGTGGTCGACCACGAGCAGGTTCATGCTGACCCAGGGGCTGGTCATGTAGAGCGGGGGGCTGTCGCACGGCTCAGGGAGAGGGGCAGGGACCAGCTCCCAACCCTCCATCGGAGAGCCGGCAAGCTGGGCGGGATCCAGCCGCTCCGGGTTGTACAGGGCCAGCCCCTCCCGCAGTGGGCACAGGGTCGCGTCGAGGTGCATGGCGTGCGGGTCATGCGGTTGGACCAGGTGGACGCGGGTGTCGGGGCCGAGCTGGGTGCGCAGGTGCGCGATGCCCGAGCGGTTGGTGACGTGGCTGAGCTGGCCCACGAGGGTACGGGGCCCCAGTCGCAGGAAATCGGCGGCGTCCCAGGCTGGTCGGCCTTCCCCGATCACCCATTGGCCCGAGCGGGACGGGCCACTGGTGAGGGGGTCGACGGACAGGTCCACCGCCGACGGCAGCCAGTGCGCACCCGATTGGCGGAATTGTTGAAGGAGCGGCCAGTAGGCGAGCAGTTCGTGGCGGCGGCTACGCCACGCCATCGGTGCCTCGACGACACGGTTGCCCATGACGAGCAGCAAGTCGCGCGGCATGGCGGCGCAGTAGCCGCCCAGGCCCGACCAGGGGACGCGACGCGGCCGGTGCACCACACTGCCCAGGCTCTCCAGCGTTTCTGCCAGGGCCTGGAGCTCCTGCTCCGCGGCCTCCACGATCCAGGAGGGAAAGGAGTGGCCGGGCCGGAACTCCGCCCAGTGCTCGCGGGGCATGGTCGCCTCGATCATGCGGGGGTCCTCGGCGGGGAACATCGCCCCGTACGCCGTGCCGACCACCACCTCGCGCAACGGACTCCACTCGTCGCACGCGTCAACCACGATCATGTCGGCTCTCCCGGGCGGCCAGGGCACCGCTGCCCCACAGTGGCGCGGTCCGGGCACCCCACCGATCAGCCCGTGAGGCGCCCTGGCCATCATTAGCCGCCAGCAGCGGGCAAGACGATGCCTTCGCGGGGAGTCCACTCGAATCGGGGATGCTGTGTTCGCCCGACACCTCCCAACGCGGTCCCTTGCACACGGAAACGGGCACACGGATACAGCTCTCTGCCCGCTTGACCCGGTGGGCGTTCGGCCAGGCACTGAGGTAACTGAGCGTGGCCATGGGGTGGAGGTGCTGGGCGCGGATGGTGCACGGATCCGCCGCGCGGGGCCGGTGCGAGAAGGGCATGGTCGTCATCGTGCGATCCGGGTGAACCACACGGCGATCTCTCTGTCCGGCGAACGGTAGGGAATCACTCGAACGCAGGGGATCCCGGTGGCTGGGTCGATTTGATCTCTACGCTCACCATCGACGGGCACGCTCCGTGCCCATCTGATGACTGTTGGTGCGCAAGAAGGAGTTGGGAATGTCAGACGGCGTGTACGTCAAAGACCTGCCTTCCGGGGTTCGGATGATCGTGGGGGCCGGGACCTCGACGGCGGCGTTCATCGCCCCGGTCACGGAGGGATCCGGCAAGCCGGTGCCCTTCCACGGCTGGAGTGAGTTCACCGAGGCGTACGGCGTGGGCTCGGGGCGTGAGCTCGCCGGGGCGAATCTGGTGGAGGCGGTGTACGGGTTCTTCGCCAACGGTGGGACCAAGTGCTACGTGGTCGGCATGAGCGGTGAGGAACCCGCGGCGTACACCGCTGCCCTCGCCGTGCTGGAGCAGGTGGCGGACGTGCACAGCGTGGTCGTCCCGGACCTGTGGAGCAGCGAGGCCGACGCGCCGGCGATCGCCAAGGCCGTCGCGGGGCACTGCGCGGGGGCGGGCAACCGGGTGGCGATCCTGCACACGAGGCAGGAAGCCTCGGTCGAGGACGCGCTCAAGACCCCGGGGCTGTTCGGGCTGGACGAGACCGAGGAAACGTTCACCACGGTGTATTACCCGTGGCTGAAGGTTCCCGGCACCGGTGGCACGGCCCGGGTGGTTCCGCCGTCGGGCCACGTCGCCGGAATCTGGGCACGCACCGACATCGAACGGGGCGTGTTCAAGGCCCCCGCGAACCAGAGCATCCGAGGTGCCGACGGCCTCCGGACACTGGTGAACGACGCCGAGCACGGGAAGGCGAACGAGGCCGGCGTGAACTGCCTACGGCTCTTCCCCGGCCGCGGCCTTCTGGTGTGGGGCGCCCGGACCCTCTCCACCAGCCGTGACTGGAAGTACCTCAACGTCCGCCGCCTGGTCAGCTTCCTTTCCGACTCCATCCAGGCCAGCAGCAGCTGGAGTGCCTTCGAACCCAGCGACGAGCGGCTGTGGGCCGCCCTACGGCTTTCCGTCGCCTCGTTCCTGACGGACCAGTGGCGCCAGGGCGCGCTCCTCGGCGGCAAGGAGGACGAGGCGTTCTCCGTGATCTGCGACGGCACCAACAACACACCCGACATGATCAAGGAAGGCCAGGTCGTCATCGACATCGGCATCGCACCTATCCGCCCCGCCGAGTTCATCCACTTCCGCACCGTCCATCGCGCCACGGCGAAGTAGGTCCCGCCCCTGGTACCCCGGGACAGCCGCCGGCAGCGACGGCGATGCCTACTGGCGCGACGGCCTGGGCGGCAGTGGCCGTCCGGGCCCCGCCAATCCTCCGAGCCGGGCACAGGCAGGCTCCGGGCGAGTTATGGCGTCGCCGGGGCGGCGTTAGCGGGCACCTGCTCCTACTGCCCCACGCGGGCGTTGATCAGGTACTCGGCTTCCTCGGAGAGCCGTTGACGCCGCTCGTCTTCGTCCACCTGCCGCAGTTCGCCGCGCAGTGCGAGCTCGGTGCGCAGGATCGTGATGCTGGGAACCGGGACCCTCTGGCCCGGCTTCTCCGTGAACGGCTGAAGTTCCACCGCCAGGGTGTGTGCGTCGTCGGACGTGCCGCGCCGCAGTGAGAGGAACACGCGGGCGAGCCAGTCAGCCGGAATCTGCACCATGAAGTCAGTCATGCCGGGGCAACGATCCATGCCCTCGCTCGTGACGGCCGACGACCCGCACGGCCCACGATGGCCGCCACCCGGCCGCGCCGGCGGCAGGGCCAGCCAGATTCCTCACGTGTGAAGGCGGCTGTTGGTGCCCTCGCGGTCCCCGGCGCTGTCGTCGTTGAACCAGTAGTCTCCGGCGGCCAGATAGCGGAAGGAGTGCGTGCCGCTGCTGGGCAGCGCGACGGTGACAGCCCGCTTGCCGTCCTTTCGGGGCACCAGGGCGTGGATGCCGGGCTGCCAGTCGTTGAAGTCGCCCACCACGCTGACCGGCCCGGGCGGAGTATCGGCGGGAAGAACGAACGTGACCTCGGTCCGGCCATTGAGCAGCTTGCGTTCCAGCACGTATCGGCTCCCGCCGGTCGTAGAAGACGGCCCCGCGCCGGCAGGGACATCTCCTCGCTCCTGGGCGACGTGACAGCTGCAAGGGCGAGGAGACGGCCTGCCGCGGCCGTCGTTCGGGACGGCCGCGACCCTGGGCAGTCCCATCCCACCCCGGCCCGTACGCCGACACCATCTACAACACGGCCCAGCCGTCCTGCACCACCCGACCGGGCCAAGTCCCCCGGCGGATCGGCGCACCAATCCGCCGGGCAATGGACCGGAGGACCTCACTACCCCAGGTCGAACTCGCCGTCCCTGGCGCCAAGGACGAACGCAGTCCACTCCCCCTTGGTGTAGCGAAGCACCGACGAGGGCTCATTCGCCTTGCGCATCGCGACCGCCCCGCCCTTCAGGTAGGCGACCTCCATACCCTCACCCTCCAGGACGCTCGTGTCGGAGCCCCACTTCGCGTCCGACAGATCGAGTGCGTCCAGTTCTTCCCTGGTCAGGGGCTCACTCATCGGGGTTCCTTCGGTCACGACAGTCTGCGGGCTTTCCGGGACTGCGGTGCTGCCTACCCGTGCCAGACCAGCGTCCATGCATGGGTCACCCATACGGGTGTCTGGCCCCGTCAGCCCGCTCTCGCCAGCGCCGCCCCTACTGGCCGTCCTGCTCGTCGCTGAGGGCCTGGCAGGCGCCTTCGATGGCACACGCCCAAGATCCGCCGGCACAGGCAATCCCTCGTCGGCGGCGGGCGGGACACCGGACAAGACGTGCTCGATGAGTACGAGTGGGCGAGGCGGCCGTGCCGGTAGCCTGCCGGGGTGAGTCGGCATGTGTGGGCCGAGCGCTCGATGGGATGGGGGACGACCATGGCCCTTCGTTACGACTGTTCCACAAGGTCGGGCCGGGCCGACGGGCTGCGCGCGGCTGCTCTGGTGGTGCGCCGGGGTGAGCTGGTGGTGCTGCCGACGGACACCGTCTACGGCATCGGCGCGGACGCCTTCGACGGTGACGCAGTGGAACGGCTGCTGGAGGCCAAGGGCCGCGACCGGGCCATGCCCTCACCGGTCCTGGTCGCCTCTCCGGACGCCCTTCACGAGCTGGTCGTCGACTTCCCCGACCAGGGCTGGGCCCTGGTGGAGGCGTTCTGGCCGGGCGGGCTGACCCTTGTTTCCCGCCACCTGCCGTCGCTGACCTGGGACCTCGGGGAGACCCACGGTACGGTCGCGGTCCGGATGCCGTCGCATCCCGTGGCGCTCGAGCTGCTCGCCGAGACCGGGCCGATGGCCGTCTCCAGCGCCAACCTGACCGGGCACCCGTCCCCACAGGACTGTGACGCCGCCCAGGGCATGCTCGGCGACTCGGTCGCCGTCTACCTCGACGGCGGGCCCACCGAGGCTGCCGTCGCCTCTTCGATCGTGGATGTCACCGGCCCGGTACCGGTCCTCAAGCGCGCCGGTGCGATCTCCGCCGAGACCCTGCGCAAGGTCGTACCCGACCTGCAGGTGCCCTGACCCCTGCCCTGACCGGTGCACCCGCGCCCGTTTGACGGACCCCGAGCTGTGGCGGTCCGGGCCAGGCCATAGCCTGCGGCCATGAGCGATACCCCCTCCCTGACTCCGTCCGAAGCCTTCGAGCTGCTGCTGGCCGGCAACCAGCGGTTCACCTCCGGCACGCCTGAGCACCCGAACCAGGACGCGGCGCGCCGCACCGAGACCGCGCCTGCTCAGAGTCCATTCGCTGTGCTCTTCGGCTGCTCCGACTCCCGTCTGGCCGCCGAGATCATCTTCGACCGTGGTCTTGGCGATCTGTTCGTAGTCCGGACCGCGGGTCACGTGGCGGGGCCGGAGGTGCTGGGCAGCATCGAGTACGGGGTCAGCGTGCTGGACTGCCCCCTGGTGGTGGTGCTGGGCCACGACACGTGCGGTGCGGTCGCGGCCACCCGTGCCGCCCTGACCGAGGGTGTCGTCGCCGCTGGGTACGTACGCGATGTCATCGAACGCGTCACGCCCAGCGTCCTGGCCGCCCGTGCCGCCGGGCTCACCCAGGACGACGACATCATCGCCGAGCACATACGGCACACCGTCGACCTCCTCCTGGACCGCTCCCGAGTACTCGCCGATCAGGTCACCACCGGACGGACAGCCGTGGTCGGCCTCTCCTACCGGCTGGTCGACGGCAGTGCCCGAGTCGTCACCACCCGAGGCCTGCTGAAGGAAGCGGCCGCCTGAACCGGACGGGCGAAAATATGACCCCCACACCGCGTGGTGAACGGTGTGACAGCGAGGAGGGTGTCCGATGTAAGTGCCCGCCAGGGCGCGGCATCCCGGAACGGCGGGAGCACCCAGCCGTCTCCTTGTCCCTCGAAGCCTCAGTCACGTCGCCCGAGGGCAAGGAGACGGTGCGGGAGAGCACCGGCCGAGCGCTTGCCTACGGCTACGGCGCCCTTGAGCCGGTCGGGCGGCCATCCGCTCAACCCGTCGCACGGACCGAGCGGGTTCCAGGTCGAGGTCTGCGAAGGCGCGGGTGGCGGTGCGCAAGCGCCCCATGGTGGCGGCGCCGATGCCGTTGTCCATGACGCCGCCGACCATCAGAGCGGTGTCGTCGGCGAGCGGGACGACGTCGTACCAGTCGCCTCCGACCTCGTGGGATGCCAGGGCGGGCTGGTAGAGGGAGGCAACGTCCAGGCCGGCGACCCCGAGCTGCGTACGGCCGTCGGATGCGGCCCGGCGCAGCTGCTGGAGCGGCTTTGTGGCGGCCTCGACCACATGGCGCGCCACCCTCGTTCACAGGGCCGGGTCGGATGGGGGAGGGGCAGACGCTGTGCGGCGGATTGCGACGACGGCCGCGTCGTCGTCGAGGTGTGCGTGGACGTGGGCCAGTAGGTCGGCCTGGAGATGACGCAGGAGTTCGTCGGGGTCGTCCGTGGTCCACTGTGGGACGCGCTCGGTGAAGGGGTAGAAGCGTCCGTCGGTGTTGCGTGCCTCGATGACGCCATCGGTGTACAGGAGCATCAGGTCGCCGGCCTCGAACGGGAATGTCTGGACGTCGTAGTCGGCGGTGCCGAACGCTCCGCCGAGTCCGATCGGAAGGTGGTTCGCCTCGGCGACGAGCGGGATGAGCCGATTTCCGCGGAGGATGAGCGGCGGTGGGTGACCGCAGTTGATGAGGTGGACGACCGGATCGTGGTCGGGGATGTCGAGCAGCATGGCGGTGGCGAAGTCTTCGACGGTGTCCTGCTCTGTCTGTGGCCGCCACTGGCTGGTGTCCCAACGGAACGCGGCGTCCAGGTGGACGGCGAGGCGGGGAAGGGTGGCTTGCCGATGGGCGGCTGCTCGGAAGGCACCGAGCAGCAGGGCGCTGTTGCTGATGGCGCCCAGACCGCTGCCGCGCACATCGCCGATGAGGAGCCGGGTGCTGTGGTGGGCGGTGCGTGCGGCCGCGTACAGGTCTCCGCCCAGCTCGGCTTCCTTCTCGGCGGGGATGTACAAGCCGGCGATGTGCAGCGGGCCGGCGCGTGCGGGCAGCGGCTGCAACAGCACTCTTTGGGCTGCCTCGGCCACCGAACGCACCTGGTGCAGCTGCTGCTCGTGTCGGCCTCGCACCACACAGACGGTGACACAGAGGGCCGAGACGACGATCAGGGCGGCGATCTGGGCCTGGATATTGGCGGTGCCCAAGACCCCTCTGAGCACGCCGATCAGCACCTGGGCTGCCACCGCAAGAGCCCCCATTACCGCCGTCGTAAGGGCGCCGGCGAACGCCACCGTGATCGCGGGCGCTGCCACGAGCAGTGGACCGAGGTGGACGTGCGGCGGGGCCAGTACATCCACCACGCACACGGTGACGATCAGCCCGAGCGGGATCACCAGCAGCGCGGGCGCGTGCCCCGGCTGCCAGGAACGCCAGACGTCCAGCCATGCTCGAAGGGCCATGCCCCAAGCCTTCCATCCGCGTCCGCAAGGTGAGACGCGGCGCTCCGGGGATCGCTGTCCGTGGCTGTGCGAGACGGGACATGAACGCGAAGAGTGCCCGACTGCCGACCCCCGCGACCACGTGGTCGCGGGGGTCGGCGTGCGCGCGGGCGATCTGGTCAGGGTGTACCTGGCTGCTGCATGCGGACCTGTTCGGTGATCCACGATTGCGCGAGCTTCGTCCACGCCGCGGCTTGGCCGGCATCCCGGGCCAGACCGAGACTGTGCGGGCCGTGGGCGAAGACGTGCACGGTGTGCGGTACCTCGTGCGCGGCCAATGCCGAGGCGAGCCGGTAGGTGTGTTCCGGCGGGACGTAGATGTCTTCGGCGGTGTGCCAGAGGAAGAAGGGCGGCGATGCCTCGGTCACCAGCGCGTCGAGGCTTGTCTGGCGGCGCAGTTGCCGTGAGGCGTTCTCGCCGAGCAGGATCAGCCGCGCGGGTCGGTAGGTCTCGGTCTCCATCGATGTGATCGCGTAGCCGAGGAGGGCGAACTGGACAGACTCGAGTGGATCGCCGCCGGGGGCGAGTGCGGCCAGGCCCGCGAGATGCCCGCCGGCCGAGAAGCCGATCAGTCCGATGCGGACCGCTCCCTGTTCGCGTCTGCGGCGGATCTCGGCTTGCAGGGCGACCAGAGGTTCGGGATGGCGCACGTGGAGCGGGTAGCGGAAGACGCTCGCCGACAGGCCCAGCGTGGAGAGCCACGCGACGATCGGCTCCGCCTCGTGCGGGGCATGCGTCGTGTAGCCCCCGCCCGGCAGCACGATCAGATGTGTCGTCGCGGGGTGCACCCGTTCGGTCTGTCCGCGAGACGCCGGCGCTGTCTCCGGTGGAATGGTCATGCCCACCTCCGTGCTTGCTCTCGGGCGTCGCGAGCGGCCCTGGTCACAAGCTGTACCAAGGTCGGCGCCGCACCGGGTCTTTCGGTGTCACGCGACCGGGTGAGTCGTGCGGCCTCCGTGCCCGGCGCCCGGGGTGGAGCCATCCGACCGGCCGCGTGGTGCGTGAGGGGCGCTGCTAGAACCAGGCTCCCACCGAGGCGGCGACGGGGTCGGCACCCGGCTCGCGCAGGGCGTAGAGCGCCTTCGCGCCGACCCACAGGAGGGTCTTGCCGTAGGGGAGGTCGGGGTGGCGGTCGAGCATCGTGTGGAAGAACTCGGTCGCGGAGGAGCACGCCTTCAGCGCCGCCTCGGCGTTGTCGAGGTACCGGCGGGTCTCGGCGATGACGCGGGTGGCGTCGTCGTCGAGGTCCTTGTTCTTGTGGCCGGCGACGATGTGGCGGGGTGCGAGGGCCTCGACGGTGCTGATGGCGTCGCGCCAGGCGTCCAGGCCGCCCCCGGCCGACTCGCCGACGTACATGTGGGCGCCGTTGTAGAGCGCGTCGCCGGCGACGACGAGGCCGAGCTCGGGGACGTGCAGGACGCTGGTCTGCTCGGTGTCGGTGTGGCCGACCTCGACGAGGTGCAGGTCGTGCCCTTCGAGGGTGAGGGTGTTGCCGGGGACGGTGACGGCGGTGACCGGGGTGTCGGGGATCTGGCCGGGCCAGAGTTTGTCCCAGGCGAAGGGGCGGGCTTCGACGTTGCCGTGCATGACGGCGATGGTGCCGGCGGTGGCCACGACGGGCGCGTCGAACCGCTGGGCGAACTCGTTGTCGCCGAACCAGTGATCGCCGTGGCCGTGGGTGGCGATGACGGCGGTGATGTTCTTCCCGCTGGCGGCCACCCATGCGGCGACCTCCTCGATCTGGCCCACGGTGAACGGCGGGTCGACGAGGACGGCATCCCGCTCGCCGTGGACGAGGGTGGTCGAGATCGGCTGGCACGTGCGCCCCTCGCCGTTGGGCAGGGGTTCGGTGACGCTGATCGGCATCGGGTCGGAGACGTGTACGGCGTAGCCGAGAGATTGCGCATTCATGAGTGCTGACCCTTCTGAAGGGTTGGAGCAGTGCGGTCCGGGTGGCGGGGCTCGGGCACCCGCCGGGGTGTCGGGGGTGATCAGGCGAAGGTGATGTCGCTGAGGTCGATGGAGACGAGCACCGGTTCGGCCAGCGCCTGGCCTTCGGGTGTGCGCGGGAGGATACGGTGCTCGGTCGGGAGGGTGATCCCGGAGACCTGAGTGAAGCCCGCGAAGCAGTGGGCGCCGGGGCTGCCGGCCGTGATGCGGACGTCGTCGAGCACGCCCTGCTGGCCCTTCGGCCCCCACACGGCGCCGCCCTGGATCAGGTGCGCGGAGACCGCCGTGGGCCTCCACGATTTCATGGAGTAGATCCGTCATCACTTCTCGTCCTTCCGGCTACTGCGGATCGGTGAGGAACGCTTCGACGTCGGCGGCGAACTCGGCGTGGTGCTGGAACAGGAACCCGTGGGCCGCGTCGGGGTAGATCTTCAGTCGTGCCTGCGGGATCAGACCGGCGAGCAGGTGGGAGCAGCGGGGGAGGATCATGGGGTCGCTGTCGCCGTTGGCGACGAACACTGGTGTCTGGATGGCCGTCACCCGTCCGAGGAGCGAGATGTTGGGGATGCCCCAGGCGGTGATCGCGTCGTACTGTGCCTGGCGTGTCTGCCTGGGTGTGTCCAGCTCTTCCCGATGACCCACCATGTTGAATGCGTCGCCATCCTTGAACCGATGGCAAAGGGCGCCTGACCTGCGCTTTAGTCGAGTGTGCGTTATGTGCGCTACGCGCGTTACGGGCGATATCTTGACGCAGATCTGACGCACGTGACGCACGTCTGACGCACGCACGACGCACGATCGACTCCCGTCCTGACGGGGTGTCATGCATGAAAAGCCGCCTTCCCTGCCGGGCGCAGAGCCTGGTGGGTAAGGCGGCTTTTCGTCTGCAGGGAGGTGCGGCAGCCGTCCCTAGCCCCCGTTCACGCTCCGTAGTCGGTCAAGGGGGTCGGCCGCCTTTGGAAATAGACCCGAAGCCGTTCGTGTTGGGGGAGGTCGACGATGGGGGGTGTCGAAGCTGAGGTTGTTCAGCACGAAGGGTGGCGTGACGGAGGTCGTGCCGCGATTGGCCGATGAAGAGGCAGAGGTGCAGGCTCTCGTCGAAGGTGCGATGGAGGTCATGCTCGGGGTGCGGTTCCTGGCCAGCGAGTACAGCACTGGCCCTGTCCACGGCGGGCGCATTGATTCGCTCGGGCTGGACGAGAACGGCTCGCCCGTGATCATCGAGTACAAGAGGGCTACCGACCCTGGTGTCTTGTCGCAGGGCCTGTTCTATATGGCCTGGTTGGTCGACCACCGGCAGGAGTTCCATGCCCTGGTGCGCGAGCGCCTGGGCTCTGCGGCTGGCGCGCAGGTGATGTGGAAGGCGCCCAGGCTGATCTGTGTCGCGGGGGACTACACCCGTTACGACCTTCACGCGGTCCGGGAGCACCGCCGGTCGATCGACCTCGTGCGTTACCGCCTTTACGGGAAGGGCCTCATCGCGCTGGAGACGGTCGCTTCCGTCGCGGCGCAGCCCAAAGCGGCCCTCCGTATTCGCCGCAGGAATGCCGACGGGGCGGTTTCGCGGCCGAATTCGGCGGGGGCGATGGTGGAGCTGGCTGCAGCGGTTGACGAAGTGCTGCTGGGTCTGGGGGCCGACGTTACGAAGGTCGAGCGCAAGCAGTACGACGCGTACCAGCGCCTGCGGAACTTCGCCTGTGTGACGTCGCGGCAGGACAAGCTGCTCGTCTACCTCAAGGCAACCCCGGAGGCCATCGACCTCGTACCCGGCTTCACCAGGGACGTAAGGGGACTTGGGCATCACGGTACGGGCGATCTTGAGATGCAACTGCGCTCGGAGAGAGACGTGGAGCGGGCGGTGGAGCTGTTCCGGCTGTCCTACGCTGCAGCATAGGCCGTTGTAGTCGGGACGGCGCCGCCCCTGGGCCGTCAAGGCTGGTGGCGTCGGGGCGAGGTGCGGGGTGTCGGCGGGCTCCTTTCTGTGGGCGGGTAGGGCGTGGCGGTGGTGTAGTCCATCTTCGGCAGGATCCCCGGTTTCGGAAACCGGGGATCGTGCGCTATGTATCGCCCAGCCATCCGTTAGGACACCTGCTCGGCCAGAGCCCCTGATCGGGCTCGTTCGCATCTTCCGTGCAGACGTTCGGGCGGACGGGGGATCACGTCGCGCGACACAAGCACAAGGCTGCGCCCGATGACTTCGAAGACCCTCTAGCAATACGCTCCGAGGCTGACCGAGACTCGTTGCCCGCGCGCACCACGAAGCGTCTACTGGTCAGACGGGATCGGTGAACGAGATCGGCTTGCCGGCGGCGTGGGCATATGCGATCTCCCTGCTCGTGGACTCGCCGATATACCCGCCGGGGTTGACGACCAGAACCCGGTCAGCCAGGTCGATCTTGCGCAGGTGGAGAGCGTCCAGCGCGGTCTTCTGCTCGTTGGTGATCAACTCGTCTGCTTCGCCTGGCGCGACGACGATGACACCTGCGAAGGTCAGATCACGGTTCGCCGCACGCATCTCGTCCGCGAACCGGGTAGAGCCGCAGATGCAGACAATCTCAGGTCGGTCGGGCACGACTCAGTCCTTCGGACGAACGGGAAACCGTCAGTGTGCACGTTGACATCACAGACAGGCACACGAGTCAGTAGTTTACGCAGCGAGATGGACACCACGCGGCTGCACCGTCGCAGGCGGGAGGCGCAGCCCGTGCTGGGCATGGCGCTGCTCGACGGCGAAGTCTGAGGTGTACCCGACTCACCAGCCTTCCCTAGCAACACGGCCTAGGGGGTCCGAGTTGCTCGGCCCCCTGAGGGTTCCGGTCGTCTTTGGGATACGCCAGGGCCCGGCCGCCGCGTCTTCCTTGCCGAGATCGGTCAGGTGTGGGTCATGGCAAGAATGTGGGCAGAGGCGTCAATGAGCGCATCGTGCGGTTCTGCAAGGCGCGCTGCCGCGAGGGCAGCGTCGTACATCGGCATACCCAGAAGATTGGTGTCGGCGTACTTCTCGATGGCCTTGACCGCCACCCAGCCGGGTCCTTCAACGCCGTACAGGGTCGGGTCCGCGAAGCCTGCCTCGGTGACTTCCTCGCGAAGCTCGTCTGAGGTCTGGAAGTAGGCGACGGTGAAACCTCGCTGTCCGGCGTAGCGGCCCTGGTTGAGCGTGTCCCGGACTCCGTCCTGGACGGCGGGCTCGGTGATGCCGGTGGTGGCGATGTAGTCGAGGAGAGGCGAATATCGCGAGATCGCAGCTGCGGCGACGAGACCTCCCGGCCGGACCACGCGGGCGGCTTCGGTCAGCGCGGAGAGGCGATCGCCCTTGTCGTGGAGGTGGTAAAGGGGGCCAAGGAGCAGCACCACGTCGTAGGTGCCGGCTGCGGCCGTGAGGCGGCGGGCGTCGCCCAGCTCGGATGTCACTCCGTCTAGTGCGCCAGCCCGGCTGACGTGCTTGGGCACGGGGTCCACGACGTGCACGGTGTATCCGTCTGCGGCGAGCCAGTGGGCGTGGGTGCCGGGACCGCCGCCGACGTCGAGCACGCGGGCCGGAGCGGGCGGGAGGTGGCGGCGGAGTAACTCGCGGGTGCGTACCAGTTCCAGGGTGCCCGTGGCGGTGGCGTGCAGCCGTGTGGCCTCGTCGGAGCGGGTGTAGAAGTCGATGATCTCCGGGCGGACGGCAGGGTCGGTCGTCATCTTGGAATCCTCGTCCTGAGGGGCTGATGGTGCCCGGCAGGATAGGGGTCATGGTGGAGTGATCACTTTGAATTTCGGCAGCTCCGCGAGATGCGCTTGGGGCGCCATTGCCCGGCAGCCAGAATGAGGCCGGACGGATGCTCGTCCGGCCTGTGCGATTCAACTTGTGGGCGGTGGCGATCGATTCCGGTTGTGGCTACCTCGTGGTGGCGATGTCGTGCCGCATGACCGCCTTGAGGCGGTCTCGGAGTTCGCCGATCTCTGCTTTCAAACTCGCGAGGGCCGGTTCGTCTCGTGAGACTGCGGTCTCCACGTAGCGTCGGCTGTCCCGTAAGGCGCGGAAGATAGCGTCTGCGGCATCCGAAACCGGGGCAGGTGCAAGGACGTGGATCCGGTGCCGCACGGCCCCCAGCCCATGTGCGGTGAAGGCCGTCTGCGCGGCGGCTGGGCGTTCGTGCGCCGACGTGGTGCGAAGCACGGTGAGGAGTGCCTGCCCAGTGTTCTCGAGCGCCGAGAGGTACTCCGTGTAGAGGGCAACGCGCTGCTCCCTGGTGCGGGCTCGTTCCTCGCGTTGCCAGCGCCGTTGGTCGTTCATGGCTGATGCACCGGCGCCCAGCAGGACCCCCAGGAGAGCGAACAGTGGCGCTATCCAAGTCATGGCCCTTGGGTACCCCATGCTGAGAGCCGGAACGCATCAGTCGGGCAGTGATCGGGGCTTTCTGACCGTCGAGGGGCAGCATCCGAGGGTGGTTCAGGCGAGGCGGTGGCTGGCAACGAGATTCAGCGGATGCGGCTATGCCGTTGGGGAAGAGGGACCGGGAGCCGGGGAAGGGGAGATGAGCGCCGCGAGGTAGAAGGCGGCGGCGAGGTGGCGCCGGCCGCGATGGAGGTGAGCTGGGCGAGGAGGCCCTGGGGCGCGCCCGGGGAAAGTCGGATTGACCAAGCGGGCCTGTTCGCGTCGTCACCGCCGAAGACGGTCCATCGGTCGCCCACTGCATGCGGTTGGTGCTCGAAGGTGAGACTGCGGTCTGGGGCTCGCCACGTTGTACGGGCAGGGTGGCTCGCCGATGCCCATCCGGCCTCGTGCAGAGGAACGTGCGGCTCGGTTGTCCCTGCCGAGGGCGGGTCGTCGAGGTGGTCGGTGATCGCCCGGATGAAAGGGACGGGGGTGCCGGCGGTGATGGTGGCTCGCCAGAGCCTCTCGCCGACGGGTCCGTCGTACTCGGCGATCGTCCAGGCGATGTCGGTTCGGTGACGGGCCTCGTGGTCGAACTCGGCCCGGACGGTGAGACTCTCGTGTGAGGCGATGGTCGCCTCGTCGCTCCAGGTCCGGTACTTGGACCACTGCGGCTTGGAGTCGAGGAGGTGGTCGAGGAACTCCTCGTGCTTCCCGGGGCCGGCAACTATCGGAGGGGTCGCCAGGGGTGTGTGGGTCATCGGTGCCGTCTTGCCGCAGAGGGCCTGGCGGACGCTCTGTTCGAGTCCGGTTAGCGGGGCGGGGCCTGGCCGCACAGCCACGGTGTATTGGCTGTGGAACTGCGTGAGGGCCTCCGCTTCGTCCCGGAACGTCAGGGATACCTGCCGGAGGTGGTCTTCGCCGTGCAGGTGAACATGGCGCCGTACGCCAGTGGCGTACGTTCCCACCGCGACGGTGGTGTGGCCGTCGTTCGCATGGAGGTGTTCTTCGCGCTTCGGCTGTCTCATGAGACGGGCAGGAAGAGGCCGTCGGCGTCACCGAATCGGGTGAGCCGCTGGCCGCCCAATCTGTATCGTGCGCAGGGTTGTGACAGTGGGGACAGAGAGTCCGTGTCCGTAGATGTTGGCGGCTCGGGGAGCATCCCCACCGGCCGTGAAACTTGAGTACGGATCACCCTGCTCGCGGCGCTGTGCTCGTCCCGTCAGGCGGAGATCGCCGATGCCCTGCTCGGCCTGCTGGTCGCCCTGGTCCACAAGATCAACGCTCGCGCCGAGCGGCGGGTGGAGAAGCAGATCACCGCCGAGCTGAAGAATGGCCTCGGGGAGGAGGGCATCCCCTTCAAGCTGGCGACGGCCGCCGTCGACAAGCCAGACGAGGTCGTACGACGGGCCCTGTTCCCGGTGGCCGGGGAGAAGACGCTCCGTGAGTTGGTGGCCGAGGCGAAGGCGAACGAGAAGGTCTTCAAGGCCAAGGTCCGCACCACACTCCGATCGTCGTACAGCTCGTACTACCGGCAGATGCTGCCGCCGCTGCTGAACCACCTGGGCTTCAAGTGCAACAACACCGCCTACCGGCCGGTGATGGACGCGGTGAAGCTGAGCGAACGTGCCTACCGTGGCCGGCCCCGCCGAGCGCACCGCGTACGCCGAGCAGCTGCTCAAGGAGGTGTCCGAGGCGCTCCACCCGCACGTCGTCTCGGAGTTCGCCGCCTCCCTGGACGCCCGCGACCCCGGCCGCCCGGCCCCGTCCCTCCCGTGCATCGGCGACGTCCCTGCCGACCCTGGCCTGGTCCTGGCCCTCACCACCGCCTGGGCCGCGCTGGAGGGAGCCGCCGCGGCCGTCGTGCTGCGCGCCGCCGGGCACGAATGGGAGCTCCACACCTCCGTGCGCCCCGTGCTGGAGGCCCTGGTCTCCGGCGCCCGTCTCACCTTCGGGGACCTGGCCGAGCGCTCCGGCCTCACCGTGGAACAGGTCGCGGCGCTCGCCACCGAGCTGGTATCCAAGGGCGTGGCAGCCGTCTCCCAGCCGAGGTAGGACCCGCCATGTTCGAGGCCCCCGCCCCCGCCACCGCCGACCGGATGCTGGCCGCCCAGCGGCACGCCGCCGATCAGTTCGGCCTGCGCGCCACCGGCCGCCGGGTGTGGGGGTACCGGGGACGAACCCTCTCCAGCGCAGCGGGCCCGCACTGGCTGCGTGTGGTCTGCGCCGAGGCCGGCACCGAGGGCGGCACGCTGTGGAACGGCCCATCCACCTCCCGCGCCCTCCCCGCTGCGGTGCCGCGCCCCGACCTGTTCCGCATCCGGGACTGGACAACCGACGGCTACGCCTACCGGGCCGAGCTCTACGCCCTCGCCCCCGACCCGATGGTCTGCCCGCGCCCCGTCCTCGACGAGGACCCGGGCCTGCCCGAGACGTGGTGGAAGGAGATGGCGGCGGCCCTGGACGCCCTCGCCGACGTGCCACCGCCCGCGGACCGCGAGGCCGTACGCGAGGAGTACCTGCGCCGCGTCATCCCTCAGTTCACCGGCCACCAGGTCGACGACGTCACCTGGACCACCGCCCACGGCGACCTCCACTACGGCAACGTCACGCGCGGCCCGCACATCCTGGACTGGGAAGGATGGGGCCGCGCCCCGTACGGCTACGACGCGGCCACCCTGTACGTGTACGCGCTGCTGACCCCCGAGACGGCCGCCCGCATCCGGACTCAGCTGGCCCCGGTCCTGGACCGGCCCGAGGCACGCACCGGCCTGCTGACTGTCTGCGCCCAGGTCCTTCAGACCCAGGACCGCGTCGACTTCTACGCCGAACTGGCCGGCCCCGTGCGCGAGCATCTGGCCTGCCTGTAGCCCGCCCGCCCGTCTCTACGCGGAGCCGACGCTCCGCTGCCGCCCGGCGGCAGCGTTTGTGGGCGCGAGAAGTCGCGGGGGAAGCCGTCGCCCAGGCCCACGCCGACTTCCAGGCTGCCGAGCCCTCAGTATCTGGCCTTGATCCATTCCGCCGACAACCACGGTTCCAATGATCCCCGGGGCCGGAACGGCTCTGCCGTCTGCTAGCTGCCTTCCTTGCAGAACTGCGCGTAGGCATCCGCGCTCAACAGGCTCTTGAGCTCGTTCTCGTTGGACACCTTGATCCTGCAGAGCCAGGCGCCCGGGCCCGTGTTGAGCTGCCCCGGCTCGTCGTCGATGATCGGGTTCACCTCGATGACCTCGCCGCCGACGGGGGCGAGGATGTCGGCGGTGCCGCCCTGGGCGAACTCCACCGAGCCGATCGCATCGCTCTGTGCGACTGTCTTCAGCTCGACCGATTCGGCGTGGATGATCTCGCCGGCGGTGCTGTGGGTGTGGTCGGTGATACCGACCGTCGCGACCTCGTTCTCGAAGTCGACCCACAGGTGCTCTTTGGTGAAGCGGCGTTCCGACACAGGCAAACTCCAAAGGGTGGTGATATCCGGTATGACGATCCGGGCATGCGACCTCCGGCGCCCGCGGCTCTGCGCCCGTGCCGCCGGACGTCCACCGCAGGTCGGAGTTCTTGACCGGCATGGGCACGGTACCGATCCGCAGACCTCCAAAAGGGCCTGAACAGCGGGGAGGGCCGAGATCATCACCTTTCGGGTGACGCCCGGCGCTCCACTCGACCACCGGGCGCCCATGATCGCTTTCAGTGCCAACCACGGTCCCGCTGATCCCCGAAGCCGTCGACGCCGCACAGGCCGACTTCACCGCGTTGCGCCAGCGGTCGACGGCTGCGCCCACCGCCGCTTAGCGGAGTCGCTACTCACCGGTCCGACCCTCCCCAAGGGCCGATTCGATCTCTGGTCGTGGTCTCAGGGCGGCCAACCGGGACGCTCGGCTGACCAACTGAAACGTGCCGTATATCCGGAGTGCCGACTCCGGAACGCGCGGGATGTCGCACACTACCGCGATACGGGGAAGGGGCCTGAGCCGCTGGCGGGCCGGTATCAGCAGGCTCCGGCGGGTGGGGCGTTGCCTGGTGCTGTCGGTGCAGTGCATGGTCGCCCGGCCGCGCTCCGGCGGACGATGTCATGTGCCGGAGCGCGCTCGTGTGATGGGTCAGGCGTGGTAGATGGCGTAGAGGCGGTTGTTGTGGGTGGTGAGGGAGGGGGCTGCGAGGGGGCCGCAGGTCCAGGTTCCGCGTGCGATGGGGTTGGGGAGGAGCTTCCAGTTGTAGGCGTCTTCGGCGTGCCAGGCCAGGCGGGCGCGGCCGCTGGTGTCCCGGTAGGCCAGCCACCCGCAGTGGTCTGCCTGGTGGACGGTGGGCGCGTGGTGGGTGGACATCGTGTCAATGCCGCCGTCGTTGCCCCAGCGGTGGTCGCTGCTCCCCAGCCGGGTGCAGATCCCGCTGTTGTCCATGCGGTGGTTGATGGTGATGAAGGGGCCGCCGAGGCCCAGTGCGGGGGCGCTGTGGGCGGTGATGCCGGAGATGGGGACGTAGTCCTCATGGTTCCAGCCGTTGTCGTCGTGGTCGTAGGTGGCGTAGTAGACGACGTTGCTGGCGGTGTGTGCGTGCCACAGGGTGCCGTCGAGTGAGGCGAGGGAGGGGCCGAGGGGGGATTCCCATGTCCTGATCTTCCGGATCTGGTCCCATTTCTGGCCGTCGTACCAGGCGTGGTAGATGCGGTTGTCGCCTCCGCTGTACGTCGTGTGGAGGCGGTCCTGGTGGACGGCGAGGGTGGGCGGCCGGTCGGTGTGGGCGGAGCCGATGGGCTGCGGGGTACTCCAGGCGGTTCCGTCGTAGCGGCTCCACACGAGCTGGTTGTCGCCGGCCCGGGGGAAGAGGGTGTGCAGCTCGCCGTGGTAGACGGCGAGGGCGGGCGTGGCGACGGTCTTCCAGCCGAGGGGGATCGGCGCGTCCCATTCACCCGCGTCGTCCGGGGTGGCGCCCTGGGGGCGGCTGATGATCTCGACGGCGCCGGTGGGGTAGACGGGGCGGGCACCGGTGTAGCGGACGGTCAGCCTGTGCCAGCCGTCGTCGTTGAAGTTCCACTCCACGCCGCCCTGATGGCCGAGCATGGCCATGTCGTCGCGGGTGAGGACGAAGCTGCGGGTACAGGAGAGGTCGTCGTGGTTGCGCAGGGTGTCCATGAGGGCGATGAACACCTTGGCGACCTCGTAGGCGATGGTCACCGGCAGCGGAGTCGGGTCGATGATGATGCCGACGGGGTTGTTGAGGAGGCGGTCGATCTCCTCGACCGCCCTGTTCAGGGACTTCTGCAGGGCGTCGTACCAGCGGGAATCGCTCTGGTCGGCTTCCCAGACCTGAATGCTGGTCACCGTGAGCCCGGCCGGGCCGGCGTCCTCGTCGAGGAAGACCTTGTTGTCCGCGTTGAAGGTGCGGGTATCGCCCTTCTTGACGGCTCCGAACTCCTGGGAGGTGAAGGTCTGCCCGTCTCCGCCGCCGGCGCTGGAGGAGGCGGTGAAGTAGATCTCGTCGCGGCCGCCGCCCTGGTCGCCGACGGCCCGCTCGACGTAGAACTTCTCCATCTCCAGCCGCACCCGCCACGACGCAGGCGCCTCCTCATCCTCGCCCTCACCCGCGGCGGCGGGGTAGCGAGCGACACCGGTGACGGCGAACCCGCACGCCTGCATCCCCTCGAGGAACTCCTGCTCCTCCTGGCGTCCGGCGGCGAGGTCTTCCACCGTCAGCAGGTTCACGTTCGGTGCCTTGGCGACCTCCGCCGACAGCTGCGGCAGCACCCGCTTCAGGTCGGTGGTCGAAAAGCCCTCCGACTCGTGCAGTTCCGTGATCACCCTGGGCACGATCAGCGTCCCCGCCGGCGCCTCCTGCACCGTCTCCCGGTAGGCCAGGCCCCATTCCTTGAGCTCGGTCTCTTCCATGATCGTGCCGAGCGCGTCGACCAGGAGCCGTTCCAGGCTGGTGAGGGTGTGGCGGTTGCGCTTGCGGTCCGCGCCGTGCAGCGCCACGCCCAGCAAAAGGTTGGTGTACCCGTCCCCCGGAGATAGCGCCCGCACCGCCCGGGTACTCGAACTCTGCCCGGTCAGCAGCCCCTTCAGCCGCTCCACCCGCTCCTCGACCGACGTCGTACTCGCCACCGCCGCACTTCCCTTCCACGCACCCCGAACACCCGCACCGGCCGGACACCGACGCGGCCACCACCCTGCCGTTCTGGGGCCCTGCCCTCGACCCCGGTGATCTTGATTCACCCGTGCGGCGGTCGCTTGATCGTTTCTGTGGCTGCCGACAGGCGGGCAGGAGCCGTGTCGGCTGTGGAACCGCGGATCGCAGACGGATGCGCGGCTCCCAAGCTCGGAGTTCACCCCCTCCCCGAGATCGCCGAACATCCTGGGGGCAGCCCTCTCAGCATCGGCCCGGAGACCGTCTCGCGTGCCGGCGTCACCGTCCTGACCCCGTACGGGGTTGGCCACGGTGTGCCGGCAGGCGCGGCGGTCGGAGAGCAGGGTCAGATCTCGAAGGTGGCGTGGGCGGGCTGATGCGCACGTGACCCACCGGCGCGGGCATCACGCTCGGCGACACGGGGCAGCGACCAGATAGCCATAGCCAAGGCCGGCATGCAGCCAACGCCTGGGCAACGGGTCGCTGGCCGGTCAACGTCGAATGCTGCATTCCGTTGCTGATCCATTACAGTGCGTTGCTATGTCTGCAGAGAACAACAAAGCCGCGGCCAAGGACTTCATCGACGAGTACTACCGATCCCTCAGTAACCGTGGGTTCCTGGAGCACATCTACAGGGACGCATCCACGATGATGTGGGACGGTGAGCAGTTCGACGGCCGCAAGGCCATCGTCGAGAAGCTGACGAGCCTGCCGTTCGACAAGGCCACACACAAGATCGCCACCCTCGACGTACAGCAGCCGCCTCCCGGGTCCGACGCGCTCGTCACCGCGGTGACGGGCGAGTTGCGCATCGACGGGCACCCTCCCACGCAGTTCAGCCAGACGTTCCATCTGGACAAGGGTGACAACGGGCGGATCTTCGTCTCCAGCAACGTCTTCCAGATCATCTGCGCATGAGCCGTGGTCGGGCGGACGGCTCCACAACCGCCTGACCGCAGGCGTCGCCTGCTTCCTGCCCGGTGTCCGGGCAGGAAGCCTGACCGATCCCGCCCGGACGCCACCCCCGACCGCGCCCGCTGTTCGACCTGTGGCGCCGGGCACTCCGGCCGCTGGGCGGCACATCCCCAGCCGGCGCCGCACTTTCCGACCCCCGCCAGACCGCGGCCCGCCCTTGGATTCCGGCTGACACCCTTCGGTAGGGCGATGCAGTTCCAGGCCAGCCGTAGTGCGACTGGGCGAGCCAGCTGTCACCTGGGCGCCGTATCTGTCACTGCCAGGCCATCCAGACCATCCAGATGGGCCGCTCCGGATGTCGCTTCGCCCGTCGCTCGCTCGATCGGGTTGAACGGGGACTGTCGATCCCCCTTCGAGCTCTTGATCGCTTAACGTGCGATGCGCAAAGTGACGACTTGTTGACGCTACGTCAAAGAAGGGCTTCTCCATGGGGTACCTGCGCAAGAACAGCTTCCTGATCTTCGAGGACAAGAACGCACCGACGGAGGCGAAGGGGCCGGACCTACAGAAGATCGCCGAGATCGAGGCCGTGCACCAGGAGGCCAAGAAGGCGCGCGTCGACGCCCGGGTCTGGAAGGAACTGGGCCTCGACGTGCCCAGGACTCTCGCCGAGGAGCTAGCCGCGGTGGGTGTGAACGTGACCGGCCTCGACCAGGAGGAACTGGCCAGGATCGCCAGGCAGCGGGACATCTTCGACTGGGAGGTCACCGCGGAGGACGCGGAGGCGGCCAAGGAGGTCGCCAGGAAGGAGGAGGCCGGTGGCGACGGGCAGCGTCTGCGGCAGATCGTCCAGATCGTCCAGGACTTCGGCGCAGATGAGAAGGCCCTCAACGAGTACCTGCGGACCACATTCCGCCAGAGCAGCGAGAAGCCCTGGCGTGACTTCGGCCGGTCGGTTTTCACGATCGCGAACTCCAAGCCCGCCCTCCCGGACACCCGGTACGTCCCGATCCGCAACCCCGACGCCACCGTGCGCTTCAAGGGCGGGGGCTACCTGGGCACGCACCAGACGGCGGACCCCGTCAGGTGGGACTCCGAAAGGCGCGAGTTCGTCGCCCGGACCGAGTCGGAACTCATGAAGGCGGAGGGTGTGACGCTGTGGGTGAAGGTCGTCGACGGCTGGGAGAAGAACGGGAACTGGGGCGGTCACCTCCAGGTCACCTGCGCCACCGGGAAGGGCAACTGGATCGAGTCCAGGGACGGCTGGGTCGGCCACCTCCCCAGCAAGGGCGATCCCGTCTCCTTCTACGACATGGGCAACTACTACGAGATCTGGCAGAAGACTCGCGAGACGGGCCGGCCGCTGGTCGTCGAGGGTAGCCAGCTGCGGTTCTCCGATGACAAGTCCAACCCGGGCAAGTTCAACATCGAGAACTCCGCCTGGGACTGACCCGCCCCAAGGCCGAACCGCACGGCGTGGCCCCTGCCAACCGCAGGGGCCACGACCCGCACCGAGCAGTCGGTTCGCTCCCCGCGGCAGTGACAACGACCAAGGCCAGGCGAGGCAGGTGACAACCATCTCGCCCAACTGGTGACAGATAGCGCGCCCAAGCCGAGTCGAACGCGCAGGCCGCAAAGCGCACCTGGTGACAACTACCTCGCCCAGTCACACGTAGGTCTGGTGGCAGAGCGCGGCCACGGCGGGGCTGGTGACTGGCTTTGTTCGCGAGAACCGACAGCAGATGTTCACCACTTCGGGAGGCGCCCGGGTACGTGACTGTTCGAATCCGCTGATGCGTGAGAGTCGCGCCCGTGCCGCGTCGCCGCACAGGCCGCGACGACCGACCTGCCCCTTCAAAGTTGCGCCAGGCATGGTGTGCCGGATGGAGCCTGGTGTGACGTCACCGCTCTGTCGGAACCCATGGAACGCAGCCCCTTCCAGAGGACATTCTTCTGGATTTGCGCCCCTGCTGCTCGGCGTATTGTGATCATGGTCGGTGTCCTGCACAGCAAAGCGAGGAGCACCCCATGGCAGACAGCACCGAGAACATCGACACGACCTACCCCGTCCCGAGTTTCCGGTTCACCGTCGACCTCGACGGCGACGGCACGGTGGACATGCGCTGCAGCAGCGTGAGCGGCCTGGACCAGCAGCAGCACGAGTCCTTCGAGTACCGCGACGGCATGGGTGGCTTGTTCAGGGGCCTCACCCGGGTCCAGTCGCCGGCCATCACTTTCTCCCAGGTCGTGCTCCCGGGCAACTCCTCCTTCTACGAGTGGATCTGCAACTACGACTCCGCAGACGACGAGAAGAAGGACGTCACGATCAACCTGACCGATGAAACGGGCAAGGTCTACGTGTCCTGGCTCGTCTCCGGAGCCTTCCCGACCCAGATCACCGGCCCGAGCCTGGATGCGTCCTCCAACGAGGTGGCCATCAAGCAGCTCTCGATGAACGGCGACAAGGTCGCGGTCACCGCCCACAGCGTCTGAGTAAGCACGCGAGAAGGCCTCCGTTCCCCCGAGCGCAGGCCCTCTTGCACGCCGAACACCAGGCCAGACGCCGTATCGCCGTGAGTGTTAAGCAGCAGGAGCTGTCGACGGCGTGCCGACGTCACTGAGGATGTTCGATTCCAGTCCAACGCTGAACTGCCTCCCGAAGTGGTGAACATCTGCTGTCGGTTCTCGTGAACAAAGCCAGGTGACGCCGTGCGCGGCGCGCACCACCCTCGTCCACCCCACCCTGGTCGCCGAAGTCAGCGCCGACCGGGCCATCGACCACGGCGGCGTCTACCGACACCCGCTCCGGTTCCAGCGGCTGCGCCTGGACGTGGGGCTCGAAGACGTACCCGGGTTCGGCGAGGGTCCGGCGGCGGCCGCCGGCTGACCGGCCTGGGGTCGGGTGCAGTGGCGTTTCGCCGGTGAACCGGCGTGCTCGGGCGGGTGAACTGGGCCAGGGTGGCCTGTTGCTGATGGTGCGGTGGCCGGTAGAACCGGTCCATGATGATCATGAAGCGGTCCGCTGTCGCGGTCGCCGCCCTCGCCCTGACCCTGACTCTGCCCACGGCCGCGTACGCGGCCGCACAACCCGCCGCCCCGGCTCCGGCTGCGGCCGTCGTGCCGCAGGTGTTGCCGATCGGGGTCGCGGTGTCCGCGCTGCCGTTGGCGGTGGAGGACCGGACCGGATACCAGCGGACCTCCTTCCGTCACTGGAATGCCGGCGCGATTCCGGCCGACGGTTGCAACACCCGCCAGGAGGTCCTCCTGGCCGAGGCGATCGTGTACCCGGAGATCGGACCGGGCTGCACCCTGACCGGCGGGACCTGGTGGTCGTACTACGACGAGCGGGAAGTGACACCGGCCGGTGCACTGGACATCGACCACATGGTCCCGCTCGCCGAGGCTTGGGACAGCAAGTAGGCGGAGTTGGGCTCGGCGCATCATTCTGCTTCCGTGTGCTGACGGCTTGGGGCAGGTGGGGGATGGGGGTTGTCGCTCGTCGAGGTGACGGTGGGTGAGTTCTGACCTGGGGCGGGGCATTCAACGCCACGATGTTGCATCTGATGCAACCCTCGGAGGTGGCGTTGAGCGGGGCGAGTTTGCCGGGGGCGATCCGGCTCGTGCGGGCGGCGAATGTGGCCGCGTTGGATCCGGAGGCGGTGATGTTCACCGCGATGCTGCGGCTCCTCGCCGCGAGCGCCGACCGGCGTGAACGCGCTGCCGCCATCTTGACCATCGGGGCCTGGGGTGAGGACACCACCGGCTGGCTCGCCGATCCCGACCCTGCCGTCCGTGCGTGCGCCGCTATGCCCCGGGATTTGCCAGCAGCTCCACGACGACGTGGACGATTCTCCGCGCCCTGCTCGACCCTGCAGCACATCAGTAGCGACGCTAGCTCGGAACCCACCGAGCGGACAGGAATACCGCACGGTTCGAATGACGCTCCCCGCCAGCTGGCGCTTCCGCCTGGACGGCAGCGCGTCGCGAGGCGTACGCGAACGACCAGGGTCAGCCGGCCTCCCTGGTCGCGGTGACCGCCCGCTCGAACCGGAGCAAGGCGGACCAGGACCCGGCGGAGTGGCTGCCGCCGGCGCCGGATGCGCTGTGCCGGTACGGCGCCGAGTGGACCGCGACCAAGCTCCGCTGGGGCCTCGCGGTCGACGAGGCCGAGCGGGACCGGCTGCTGGACATCGCTGCCGGTTGTGGCGGCACCGACGTGGAGTTCACGCCCGCCCCGTAGGCGCTCTCAGCCCACCGGCCCCGCCACCCGCGGGGGTGGGGCCGGTGGGGTGGTCGAAGAGGACCAGGAGCCATTCATCGCCCCAGGTCTCCACGGTCAGGCCTGGCCGCGCGGAGCGCTGCGGCCATGGCGAGGCCGAAGGCGTGCCGGGTCGCATGGCCGTTTCATAGGTGGTCGCTCGTGAAACACCCGATCGTTCGGCGGCCCCCACCTGCGGCGATCATGTTTCATGAGTTGTTGCAAACAGCTGGACTTCTGAAACACCCACATGAAACATGTCTGGGCTTGTGAGCGACGTCAAGCGCGTGGAATCGCACGACTGCCCAATGTCCACCTGCGCGGCCCCTGCGGGCTCCCCATGCCGGACCGGCAAGGGCAAGGTGGCCATCCAGTACCACACCGCCCGCTTCCGCCTCGTGCCCCAACTCGCTAAGGCCCTCAGCGTGCCGACCCCCGCCGTGCGCAAGCCCGGCTCGGTGTGGACCGAGCTGCCCCGGCCTGCTCGCGCCGGCACCCAGACGGTCGGGCACGTCCGCCTCGGGTACGCACGGGCCTCGACCGCCCGGCAGTCCCTGGACGCGAAGCTCGACTCCTTCGCCGAGTCCGGGGTGCCCCGCGTCTTCTCGGAGAAGATCTCCACCCGCGCCACGCGGCGCCCGTAGCTGGAGGCGGCGGTGAGGCTCGCCGGGGAGATCCGCTCCTCCGGTGTCGCCGTGACCCTCGTCGTGCACGAGCACAACGGCTCGACCGGCATCATCGTCTCTTCGTCCAGGTAGATAGGGGTCCCGTCCGAGATCGAGCGATGTACCAGCAGCCTGGCCGCATTCTCACCGGACAGCACCGGACTCTCCAGATGGCTCTTCACCACCTTCGAGTCGACCGAGAACAGCAACATATTCATCCCCCTTGTGAGACAACGCGGGAGACGAGAGATAGCAGCGGGCCGAGGGCTCCAGGACCAAGTTCATCAGCCCGAGCGACACCTCATGAGACAGATCTGAACTGCCCCAAGAAAAGGTGGACGGTCAGGCGGCCTGTGGCGATGTCGTCGTGGATGCGCTGGGCATCGGCGCTGACCTGCCGGATCTCTTCAGGGGTGCACCACGGCATGGGGTAGTCGGCCCAGGTCCACTCGGTGTCGATCTCCTCCTGGAGCGCCGGGGCGATGTCCACGGTGAAGCCGGATCGGGCCAGTTCGTTGGCGGCCCGGTCGGCGTAGTAGGGCTCCTCCCGGTCTATTCGGGCGAGGACCATCGTGTCCGGACCGGTGCTTCGGAAGCCGAGGTCGTGAAGGTGGGAGCGGGCGGCGTCGCTCGTGGGGCCGGAGTTTGTGGCGAGAACGCCAGGGTGGTGGTCGGGGTGAAGGGTGAAGCTGACGTGGGCGTCGGCGGGGGCGTACGGCATGCGGGGACCTTCTGTGTGGATCGGGAAGCGGTAGGAGGCCGGCGAGTGCGAGAGAGCTTCATCGGGCGGGTCGTGCAGGGTGGCGGGCGGCTGGGCTGGCCCGTGCGGCCGGCTGCCGGAGCGCTGGGGTCTGGACGGTCGTGGGAGCAGCGGGGGGTGCTCCTGAAGCTGTGTCTCCGACGGCCTGGTGCCAGCGGGCCCGGACGGAGGACAGCGCGGCGAGGGCCCGGCGGCTGCCGGTGGCCAGCTGATGGACCGTGGTGGCTTCGTCCGCAGTGAGGGTTTCGATCCGGGCGGCGACATCCTCGGCTTGGCGCAGGAGGGCGCGCTGGAGGATCTTCTGCGCCCAGTGCTCGGGTGCCCCTGCGGGGTGGGAGACCGCGTCGAGGACATCGGTGGGACCGAACCCGTCGTGAAGGAGACCGCGCTGCTGTGCCTCCCACAGCACGGTGATCGGGTCCACGGGTGCGCCACGGCGGGCCAGGCCGGTGAGACAGGCGAAGAGGGAGGCATGCATCGGAGTGGTGAAGTCGGTCTCGTGCAGCCACCGCATTCGTAGCAGGTCCTCGGGGTGGGCAGTGGCCGCGGCCAGCAACATTCGCTCCTCGTCCGCCGCCTCTACCGATGCCTGGACCGCTGTTGTGGGGGCAGCTGGGGTCCGGGGTATTGAGCCGGGGTGGGAGGGGAAGGCGGTTGCCAACTCGTCGAGGTAGACGGCGAGCTGGTCGGCCCGGGTGAGAACCGTCCGGGCCGGATCGGGCCCCGGGGCGCGGGCGGCCTGGGCGAGGAGAGCGGCATGCCGACGCAGAACGCGGCGGGCGTGCCCGGAACGGACCATCTGCGCGTAAGCAGGGGCGTGGGCGTCGGTGGGGCAGACGCCGATGAGGGTGTGCAGGTAGGAGGCCGTCAGGGCTCGGGCCTGGGGCTGGGCCGCGTTGAGGAGCTGGTTCGGCCACACCGGGCTGGTGCGGTGGACCTCGGGCGCGGGCGGGGACACCGTGCGCATCGCCGCGAACAGGGCGCTGTGCGCGGTGTTGGCGAAGTGCTCAGGCTCGAGTGGCCCGATGGTCTTGAGCCACTCGGGAACCAGGAGCAGGGCCCCGAGCAGGGCCTGTTCAGCGTAGTGGACCACCGGCGGCGGCGCCGGGTACTGCAGGACATCCTCGTCGGCTTCGGTACGGGTGGCGTCGGACATCATGCCGCCAGGACGAAGTCGTCGTGGGTGAGTACGCGTTCGACGTGCGGTGCGATCAAGTGGGCGGCAAACAAAGGGGGAACGGCGTTTCCGATCTGGGAGAAGCGTTGGCCTTTGTTGCCCTGCCAGGGGTAGGCAGGCGGGAAGGACTGCAGGATCCCGGCCTCCTCGGCGGTGATACGGATCGCCGGCGGCGCCGTCTCCGCGGGGCCCGTGGTGGTCCAGACGCATTCGTTGGCGCGATTGCCGAAGAACAGGGTGGCGGCCGGTTCAGACACGGACCGGATCGCCGCGTTCGCCTGGCTGTTGCTGCGCAGAACCCAGTCCCGTCCGCCCTCGCGCCGCGGCGTCTGTGGAGATTCCTCCGTGCAGCTGCACGGAGGTCCAGCCTTGAGGTTCTGGTCGTGGAGCGGGGGGTTTTTCCACGCGCCGCGGTCGCGGGCGTCGGAGAGGGTCTTGCGGGAGCCGGAGGGGAAGGGCTCCGGTCCGCCTCCGGGTCCGCCGCCGGCGCACACGGTGGGTACGGGCCCGTCGGTGCGTCCCCAGCCCAGGGCTTCTGCCATGGACACCCACGTCCGGCGGCCGGGCCCGAAGAACGTCTCCGGCTCGCTGAACTTGGCGTGCGTCGGCTCGGGCGGGGCCGCAGTACGGGTGCGGGAGGCGATCAGGATCGCCCGCCGCCTTGTCTGCGGCACGCCGTAGTCGGCGGCGTTGAGGATGCCGCTCCAGGTCGAGAACCCCCAGGAGCGGAGCACGGCGGCGTACTGCTTCCAGAGGGGCGCGACGTCGGGGACCTCCTCCATCAGGACCCATTCCGGCTCGCCGGCCTGATGCAGGGCGTGGAGGTAGCGCATCGGCTCGGCGGCCAGCAGCGACCGCTGGTCCTGGCAGGCGGTGAGCAGCTGTTCGCGGGTGTCCCGGCCGGCGGCCAGGTCCGCCACGGCCTGGTGGACGAGCGGCTGGTCGATCAGGCCGAGGCGTTTGCCGGCCATGCTCCACGCCTGGCAGGGCGGGCTCGCTATCAGCCCGCGGGTCCGGCCCACGAAGGGCCGGACGGGGTAGAGCGCGACGTCGGTGCGGATGGTGGTCTGCGCGGCTGCCGCGCGGGTCTTGCAGGCCCATTCGTCCCACTCCAGGCCGACGTCGCGTACGCCCAGGACGTGCAGGGCGTGCCCCCAGCCGCCCGGGCCGGCGAAGAGGTCCACGATGAGGTCGTTCATACGGCCAGCCCGAAGTCGTCGCGGACCGGCTCGGGCTGTTCGCCACGGCAGGCCCACGGCGAGCAGCCGTCCACGACCCCGGTTTCAAGGTCCTCGGCATCAGGTGCGCCGGTTTCCTGCCGGAGGGCAGCCCATTCCGCTGCGGTGACATGGTCGATCGGCGCCTCGGACAGCGGCACCCGGGAGCGGTGCAGATAAGCCTGTCCGAGCAGTGGGTTTCCTGTCGCGTTCGCGCGGGCGTTGCCCTGCCTGATGGCTGCGTCGAATTCGACCACATCGGCCCACTCGCTCGGGGATGCATCCCTGATGCTCCGCCATTGTGCATTTCCGTGAAAAGGGCATCCGAGGCAGCTCGACTTGGGTGTGTCGGCTAGTCCGAGCCGCTCCAGGTAGCGGATGCAGTCGGCCCGTGACCAGCCGATGTCGATCAGTGGGTGTGCGTTGTGCATGTACTGGACGCCGGAGTCCTTGGCCCGGTGGAATTCATCCGTACTGATGCCGACCCACTGCTCGACGAATACGCCCTTCGGAACCCTGGACGGATAGGGGTATCCGAGAATTTCGCGTATCTTTTTCTTAATCGGCTTGATTTTATATTCCCCGGTGCATTGCCGCCGGGTCATCCCCTGCTTTCCGTCCTGATTTAGGATGTAGAGAGGCATGGAAGCGAATCGGTGATTCGGGTCCAGGGCGTCGTTTCGGATGTTCCCTGACGACACCCGGACGATGGGTATCCCGGCCGGGGCGGCGATTTCCCGTTCGAGGCGGTCGAGGTGCTCGTACACCTTCTTCGGCTCCCAGCCCGTGTCGGCGAAGACCGCGATGTCGATCTTGGGGAGGGTGCCGTCCGCGGACAGGCAGAGCAGGGCTGAGCTTTGAACGCCGGCGCCGAGCGAGAGCGCGCGCAAGGCCGGACGGATAGCGGTGTCCGGGGCGGCCGGGGCTGGCTGGTGGGGGGCGGTGGAGGTCGTGGCGTTGATGACGGGTCCTTGCTGGTGGTGCCGCCCCCGGGGCAGAGGGGCGTCGTTCATGGGTGGGTGAGTAGGCGGACGGGCCTGGTCAGCGGCTTCGCGCCGGGCCCGTCGTGGGCGCCGCGGGCATCGCGGGAGCGGGGGCCGACGAGGGCGCGGCAGGCGGAAGAGCGAGGAGGGCGGCGACAGCAGCCGCTCCGCGAACGGTGAGCCGGATGCGGTGTTGGGCCGGGCCGCCGTGGAAGGCGGGCGCTGCTGTGGCGGGTGCGCGCACGATGAGGCCCTTGCTTTCGAGGGAGCGCAGGGTGCCGATTCGGACGCTGCCGTCGCGGCTGTGGACGTACTCCCTGCCCTGGCTCCGGGCCATCACGACATGGCCGCGGGCGACAGCGTGGAGGGTGCTGAGCTCGGCGGTGGCCAGGCCGTCGGTTGCCGTTGTCGCGGAGGGCCGGCGCCGGTGTGTCTCCCGGGCGATGCCGGTGGCGGATTCGACGGCTGCTTCCGGAGCGAGCGCGGTCAGTTCCTGGGCCAGCTGGATTTGCTCGGCGGCGGTGTCGGGCAAGCCGGTGAGCTCGGGGTCCGCGAGAGCCGCGGCCGTGACCGCGGCCTGTGCTTCGGCCAGATGACGGGCCGCTTCGCCGCTGAGATAGGCGACCTGCTTGATCCGGACCATGGCATCGATCAAGTCGGCGCTCGCGTACAACTGCTGGTCGTGGACGGCCTGGACGGCAGTGAGGGCTGCGTGTGCCAGCTGGGCCGCCGAGTCGGCGTGCACGCCGAGGGCGGACCCAGAGGTGGCCGTTGGACGGAACAGGTGGACGGCGTCGTTGTGGCGGGTGACGTCGCCGGCGAGGGCGAGCAGGCGTTCCACGGGGGTGGGCGGTTCGGGCACGTCGAACAGGAGGTCGTCGGTCATGGGAAGGAGGGGCTTTCGGGTGTGGGCGAGGGGAGGCGCTGCTGTGCGGCACGAGGCACGTGGTTCAGAGCCGGGCCCGGGCGGGTGCCGCGGCAGCCGGGGCCGGGCCGGGGAGGGCCGCCATCGGTGCCGGGGGTGCACCCGGCGAGGCGAAGGCCTGGGCCAGTTGGTGCAGTTCGCTGGACAGGTGCTGGGCGAGCGCCTGGCTGGTGACAAGCCTGGCGGCCACCGACTCCGGCAGCTGCTGCCAGCGGGCCTTGTGGCGGGCCTGCTCGATGAGCGCGGCAGCGGCCTCCAGCTGGGTGGCGACCTGGTCGAGCACGAGGTTCTGGTCGTCGTCGTACCCGGTGGCCTGGAGCAGCTCGTCCAGCGCGCCGGGAAGCGGCGGGCGTTCGAGCGGAAGTCCGTACAGCTGAGCGTGGAGGGAGTTGGCGAAGCCGAGCACGGATCCGCCGCGGGAGCGGTTCCCGTAGCGGGCGGCTGCGCTGCGCAGCAGGCCGAAGTTGACGGTCACGACGTGCGGCGGGGGCGGCGGGTTGGTGGAGATTTGCGCGGCGAGGGCGCGGGCGATGTCGGCCGGGGTGGGCGTGCCGGTCTGTTCGTTCGGGGTCGTGGGATCTCCTACAGGGGTGGGGGCAAGCGAGCGGGGACTTCGGTTGCGGTCGGCCGAGAGCGTCAGCGGCTGCGCTGCGGGCTGGCTTGGGAGGGCAGAGCGGCGAGGGCGTGCACGATGTGCGGGCCGAGAGCCGAGCCGTGCATGGGGGTGATCCGGGCCGAATACCGGGAGAGGTAGGGAACGTCGGCCAGGGTGCGCTCCACCGGATCGGTGCTGGCCAGGTGGGCGAGGAACTGTCGTACGAGGGCGTCGGGCACGTCACCCTCGAACGAGGCGAACCAGTGGGTGTCGAACCCGTCGTACACCGAGGACTCCACGAGCCAGGGCTGCTCGGTGTCCGGGCGGTGGTGCAGGGTGCAGTGGCCGTCGGCGGAGGTGATCGATGTCCCGTCCGTCGTCCAGCCGTTGACCGAGGCGATCTCGGTTACGGAGCGGGACGCCAGCGGAATCTGTTCGCGGTGGCGGGCGTCGCCGAGGAGCTGGGGCAGGGCCTGGGTGACGGCGGCGAGCGCTTCCAGGGGTGTTTGCCGACCGGCGGTGATCTTCCAGTACGGCTCGTGATGTCTGATCGTCCACCAGGGCTCGTCGAAGCCGCTCGGGGTGAAGTCCACGAACGTGGAGCCGTCGGGGCTGTCCACGGTGACTCGCCCGCTGGCGGGGCGATGGTTGTGCGTCCACCCGAACAGGTGGATCAACGGTCCGAGGACGTCGGAGAGGCGGTCGCCCCTGCAGGCGAGGTGACGCGGGGAGACCAGGACGCGGTCCTGCTCGTCGGGGTGCTTCACGGCATCACCTCGTGCGTGGGGCGCCGGAACCGGCGGCGTTCGCCGGGGAGGCGTGCGCGGGGGCAGGGGTCTGGCTGGTCCGGCGCTGTGTCGGGGTGTTGCGGCGTTCGATGGCCCCGGCGATGTAGGGGCAGGAGATCGAGGCTAGTTCGAGCTGGTGGGCAGCGTTGTGAAGGTGCTCGTTCATGCGGGGTCGGGCCTGGTCGCAGAGGGCCGTCCACACGGTGTCGTCGTCCGGGTCGGGGGTGCCCTGGGCCTTTCCGGGGTGGGCGTTCTCACCGAGTGCGAAGCCGAGTTCCGCGGCGGCGTCGGTGATGGAGGCGAGCGCCGCGGCCAGCGTGGTGAGGGACTGCCGCGATCCGGTGGTGCTGGTGAACGCGGTGCTGGTGCTCATGGCGGGTAGCTCGTCCATCAGCGTTTCGGCGAGGCTGAACGTGGAGCGCAGAAGCGGGCCGAGCTGCAGCTGTGCGACCAGGCCGGGTTCGAGCCGGGTGTCCCGGACGAGGGCGTGGTGCTGTTCGAGGGACTGGGCCGCAGCCCGGAGGGTTTCGGCGTAGTCGAGGGGTGTGGGGCGGGCCAAGGAGGACCTTCCTGTGGGGCGAAAGGGGGGGTTAGCGGCGCCTGGCCGCGGCAGACGAGGCCGGGGCGGAGGCCGCCGGCGTCGCCGGTCGGACGGCCACGGGGGACCTTGGCAGGCTGCGGAGCGGCTGGGGATTGGCGGCGAGGAGGGCATGAACGCCTGCGGGTGTGACGTGCAGGCGGTAGTGGCCCGGCTGCTTCGGGAGCGGCGTGAGGGTGAGCAGGTCCCGGGAGGTGAGTGCGTCGATCGTGGCAATCCGTACGGACACGTACGCGGCGAGGGGGGCCACGACATCCCGCAGGCCCGTGCCCGTTTCGCGAAGGACACCGTCTCCCTGGGCGAGGGAGGCGAGCGCCTGCCGCTGGGGTTCGCTGACCTTGACGGCGTCCTTGGCGAGGCCGAGGTCTTGCCGGGCGGCGCGGTCCTGGGCGTGGAGGAAGCCCTCGTGCCGTAGCAGGGCGCTGCCGACGCGGTGGACAGCCGACGGGGTCCCGCTCAGGTGAGTGGCAGCCTGTTCCAGGAGGAGGTTCGCTGCCGCGGTGTCGTCGTGGGCGAGGGCGGAGATCGTTTCCGCCGTGAGCAGGGCGGCGAGCGAGGTCGCCTTGGCGAGCTTGCGCAGGAGGGCGATGGCCTGCCGGCCGTCGACGGTGGTCCTCGCGTGGCTCAGCGCGGTCTTGGCGAGCAGCTGGCCGGCGACGAGCGAGGTCTGCTGCAGCACGCCCGCGGCCCGGACCGTCTCCGCCAAGCGCTCCGGACCCGTTCCGGGTTGCCGCTGGAGGCCATCGAGCCGGTACGCGATGTCGAGCAGGCGCTGAGTGAAGGTGAACAGCTCATCATCAAGGGGGAGTTCGTCAGGCAGAGGGTGCCTCCTGGTGGCGGTGGGTGACGGTGCGCGGGCGCCGTCAGGCGGCCTTCTTGAAGTCGGCCTGCGTGGGCGCGACCTTGGCGATGGCCCCGGCGGTGATGGAGTCGGAGGCGGCCTTGGAAGCGGCGGCCAGTTCTCCGGCGCCCGGTTCGAGGTACCAGGGGCGAAGGTCGAGCATGGCGGCGCGCAGGCCGGTCGCGAAGAGAAGGGCGGTTCCCTTGGGCAGGGCGCGGATTCGGTCCGCGGGCAGGATCCGCTCCTGCCGCACGCTGATCGAGGTGGACTTGCCCGAGTCCGAGATGGAGGTGGACTTGGTCTCCACGTCGTGGTCGCCGATCAGCCTGCTGAGCTTGTCCGCGAAATCCGGGTCGTCGATACCGGACCCGATGACCTTGATGGTGGCCGCGGACCACATGGCGTCCATGCCCGCATCGCCCCAGACCTTCTGGCCCTGCCGGTAGGACTGCAAGATCGTCATCGGGATGATTCCGCGCGAGCCCAGGTGCGAGTACAGGTCGGGGAGGTCGCTGATCTTGCACACGTTTGCGGCCTCGTCGAGGACCGCGAGCATGGGCGGGTCGAGACGTCCGCCGGTCCGTTCGGCTCGAGCGGTTGCGGCCCGCATCACCGAGTCGGCGCACGCTGCGATGAGCGCGGAGGCGCCGCCGCCGCCGTCCTTGGAGAGCAGGAACAGCGTGTCGGTGGAGGCCACGAACTCCGCCGGGCGGAAGTCCGCTACGTCCTTCTGCGGGGTCACCCAGGCGGCGATGTCCGCGCTGAGCAGGGCGGACGCGTACTGTCTCGCGGTCTCATAGATACCGTCTCGGGTTTCCGGCGGGCCCTCGACCGTTCCCTTCAACTGGGCTGCGACGGAGGTGAATCCGTGGTCGCGCAGGATGTCGAGCGGTCGCCGGTCGGCGGGGAACGCCAGCCACTGCATCACGTCCGTGATCGGGCGGTTGTCCAAGGCCGCGGCCAGGAACAACTGCGACAGTATGTTGCTGCCGGCCTTGGACCAGAAGTCGCCCTGCTGAGAGGCGTCCACGGACGCGGCGAGGAAGTGGCCGGCGAGCCGGTTCGCACCCTCCAGGGATTTCGCGTCCGCAAGGGGGTTCCACCACATCGTGCGCGGTGCGTGGGCGATCTGCTGGGGGTCCATCGACCACACCCGCCCCACCCGGCTGCGGGCGTCGAAGCAGGTCGTATAGGCGTCACCGGCCGCCTTGTTACTGGTCAGGAGTACGGCGCCGGGCGCGGCCAGGATGGAGGGGATCGCCAGCGAGGTGGTCTTCCCGGAGCGCGGTGCCATGATCGCCACCGCGACGTCCTCGTACCCCATCCGGATCTCGGTCCGGGTGCCCTGCAGGTTGCCCAGGAGGATTCCGGTGTCCGAGGCCGCGATGCGGTCGGCGTCCTTCAGGCTGGGGCGCAGGCTGCGGGCCTTTGCGGTGATCGCCTTGGCCAGGAGGGGCTCGATGTCTCTGGCCTTGGCGGTGCCCTGGACCCGGCGCTTGTTCTTCCCGACGAAGGCGCCTCTGTGGCGGCTCCACCACACGCCGCCGACGGCGGCAAGGGCGATCAGGGCGAGTACGGGAAGGATTCGGGCACCGAGGAGCAGGGACGTTTCTCCCAGGCCGGGCCAGAGCTGGTCGGGACGGATGAGGGCGTCGGCGGGCCGGTAGCCGGCCCAGGGGTGCCCGGTGAGCAGGGCGGTGAGGTTCCCGCCGAGCCAGGCGAGATGGGAGAGGGGGATGGCGACGGCGAAGACCCCGAGGAGGACCTTGAAGGCTATGTCGTAGCCGTCGGAGGAGGAGCTGGACTGGGACAAGGGCGCGCTGTTCCGTGGAGGGGGCGGGGGACGAAATGGGGGGTCAGCGGGTGCGGCGGGGCAGCGACCCGCCGGGCGGCTGTGGCGGCAGCGGCGTGCCGGTGCGGTGGGCGGCGAGACGGTCGACCCGGTCCCACAGGGCGGACTCGGCCTGATGGGCGGGAACGCGTTCGCGGGCGATACGGACGCTGTACCGCAGGAAGGGTGCCATTGCCTTCTCGTCACGCAGCAGCGGCTCGGTGGAGACCAGGCCGGCGAGGACGGCGGCGGACAGGTGGGGCGGGGTGTGGTCGGAGAAGTACGCCCGCCAGGCCGGACGGTCGGTGGGCTCGGACGCCCAGGGGCCGTCGTGGGCCGTGACCTCGATGTGCAGCGCGCCGAGCGGGTGCCGGGAGACGGTGACGAATCCGTCCGGGGAGGAGATCTGGTGGTCCAGGACGGAGTGCTTCCACCCGGCGTGCTCCAGGACCTGCATCGGATCGGCGGGGCTGTCGGCCGGACGCAGGGTGAGGGCGTCGGTGGCCGCGGCGACGATCTCGGCCGGGGTGCGGGCGCCGAAGCGCATGGTCCACGCCTTCTCGGTGCTGCTCCCGGTGTGGTGCAGGGTCCACCAGTGCTCGTCCGGGTCCGGTGACAGCAGCAGTTCGGCCTGGCGGTCGCGGCGGGTGAGCCGTACGACCGGGCTGAGGGGGATGTGGGCCGGCTGCCAGCCGAAAGCCTGCTGCAGCGGGGCGGTCACCCACCGCGGATCCCCGCCGCCGGCCAGGTAGCGCGGAGCGACCTGGGCCAGCACCGGCGGCTTCTCGGCCCCGCTCACCGCTGTGCGCCGTCCGTGACGGAGAGGGCGATGTGGTTCGCGGTAACCGTACGGCGTGCGACGGCGAGTTCGAGGGTGTCGGCGCGGGTGGCGAACAGGCCGACCCGCGCGGAGTCGAGGTCGCCCTCGGGCGGCAGGAGGACCTCGTCGCCTTCCTCGAACAGCCAGGCCGGGCCGTGCACCCACCCGGCGGTCTCAGCGAAGCCGTTGGCGATGGCCCGCTGGGCCAGGGTTCCGGAGGCGGGAGCGTAGAGGACCTTGATGGCGACGGCCTGCTGCCGGGTGGGGGTGAGGTCGGGCTCCCAGCCGACGGCGAGGTCGGCGGCGATCCGCGGCAGCGACAGGCCGGTGGCCCGCCAGACCGCCCAGCCGATCCAGTCCCCGCCGATCCGGCCGTTGACCTCGATCACGCGCGGCCCGGTGGAGGTAAGTCGCAGCTCCACGTGCTGGATGCCGTTTACGGTGCCGGTGGCCTTCACACTTGCGGCGGCGATGGGCGCGACGGTGGACAGCAGCGGGTCGCCAGCGGTGAGGGTGCGGCCGGTCTCCTCGAACAGCGGCTCGGCCCCGAGCTCCTTGCGGGTCACCGCCACCGCGGTGGTCACGCCCTGGAACGTGACGCACTCGACGCTGACTTCCTCGCCGGACAGGTACTCCTCGACCAGGACGACGGTGTTGTCTCCGCCGTGGACCTGGACGCCGCGGGTGGCGAAGGCGTACGCGTCGGCGAGGTCTTCCTGGGCCTCGGCCTTGATGACGCCGATGCTGCCACCGACCGAGGCGGGCTTGACGACGACCGGATAGCCGATGGTGCTCGCCGCGCCCAGGGCCTCCTCCAGGGACGTGGCGGCCAGGGACTGGGCGGACGGTACGCCGTGGAGGGCGAACGCGGCGCGGCTGGCGGCCTTGTCCCGGCAGGTCCGCACCGACTCCACGCTGGTGGTGGCCAGCCCGAGGTGCTCGGCCAGCCGGGCCACTGCGGTCAGGTGGGCCTCGGCCCAGGTCACCACGCCCGCGATCGGCCGGCGTGCGGCGAGCGCCTGTCCGGCGGCGAGGAGAGCGGCCTCGTCATCGAAGTCGCCGACGATCTCGTGGTCGACGACGTGGGGTGATTCCCAGGTAAGGGAGCCTGTGGTGATGGCGGCGACGTCGTAGGCGTCGGCCACCTGGCGCAGGCAGTAACCGCGGTAGATGTCGTCACCCGGGGCGACGACCAGGACAAGCGGACGGTGGGACAAGCGAACTCCAAGGCGCAAGGGAAGAGAGGGTTGCTTCAACGGCGGGTCGTGTGACCGGCGGTGGCTGGCGGAGCAGGCGGCGGGGTGGCGGCGACCCGGGGGCCGGCGGCGCGCACGGAGGCGGTGTGAATCTCCAGGACGGCGCGGCCGTGGACCGACCAGCTGTACAGGGCGTTCCATGCCTCCGCGTTGCGCGCGTCGACTGCGGCGTGCCGAGCTTCAGCGCTCGCATGGGGATGGGCCGTGAGGAGCTTTCGGTACTCCGTCCTTGTGGCTTCGATCCGGTCGAGCGCGTCGCGCAGTTGGCCCAGCTGCCAGGCCCATCGCTGCTGAACGGAGGAGACGGGGACCCGGCCGAGATGGGCTTCGGCGGCGTCGAGGAGGACGCTGGCCTCCTCGCGGAGGGGGCTGAACGCTGTCCACACTGCACGGTCCCGCTCGGCCTTGCGGCCGTCGTAGGCTTCCGGGTCGAATGGCCAGCCGTCGAGGTCGGTGTGCTCGTCGGAGTAGAGGTCCCAGGTGTCGAGCGCCGTATCCGCCGTGCGCAGGAAAGAGGCAAGACGGCCGGCTATCTCCTGGTGGCCGGGTACGGCGGCGCTGCCGGAGGGGACGGGTTGGGGCACAGGCGGGTCTCTTCGAGGTTCACGGGCGGGATGCGCGGGAGGGTGCCGGGCTTGCCGGGGCGGCGGCCGGTGCCGGCAGGCTGGTGGTGAGGCGGGTGCGGCGCTGGGTGCGGGCCCGGGCCCGGGCGGCGTCGATGCGGGAGAAGTGGGCTTCGACCGCCTGCTCCGGGGTGAGAGGGCTGTCCTCCTGCCGGGCGGCGTAGTGGTCGAGGTCGTGCATGCCGCGCAGGACGGGGGCAGTGGAGACGAGCTGTTCGGCCAGGCCGGCTATGAGGTGGTCCGGGACCGGGCCGCTGATCCAGATCTGCCAGATCGGGGGGCCGCTGTGCTCGGGCTTGGCCTCGACGCGCCACGCGAGGTGGTCGGGTGAGTCGTTGAAGATGGGGCGCAGTTCGGCCCGGATCGGCAGCCTCGGGTCGGGCGAGAGGGCGTCGCCGGTTCCGTCCGGGCGGAGGTCTACGCTCCAGCCCGCCTTCTGCATGTGCTCCCACGGTCCGGTGTCGTCTCGGCGCGGGCCGCCGAGGAGGCGGTCGGTGAATCCGGCGATGATCTCCGCCGGGACCATCCGGCCGAAGGAGGCGTTCCACGTCCAGTCGACGGAGTGGATCCGCCACCAGGAGCCGGAGGCGAACGGGTCGATCACCATGTGGTGCCGGGCCCCGTCGGGACCGGTAAGCGCGATCCGGGGGTCGCCGGGGGCGGAGGTGAGGGTCCATCCGACGGCGAGCAGGGCGTGGGTGACGTGGCGGGGGTCACCGGGCCCCGCGAGGTGGCGGGGGGCCGTCTCGAAAGGGATCTTCGTGTGGTGGTCGTTGGCGTACGAGGCACGCTGGGCGGGGCTTACTGCCACGGGGCCGTCTCAGCGGGGCTCGTACGGACGGGCGCGGTGCGCAGGGGGTCAAGGGTGAGGTCGAGCAGGCGCAGGTCCTGCAGAACGGATGCGGCCTCGATGTATTCGCCCAGGGTCGCCTCGACGGTGTCGGTGCGAGGGACGGTGGTCTCCTGGGCGAGGTAGCGGGCGATGCCGCGCAGGGCTTCGCCGAGGCGGACCGCGGTGCCGGTGTCCGCGTCAACGAGCGCCGCGATCAAGGAGAGCGCCTCGGTCACGTGCGGGCCGGTCCGCAGGTAGGCGGTCAGGAGGTGCAGGGTGTGTGCGGAGGCACGGATGTCCTCGGCGGTCAGCCGGGTGGTGTGTCCGTCAGTCATCGAAAGCTCCAGGGAAATGAGGGCGGTTCAGCGGCGCTGGGGTGCCGGGCCGTGACCGCGAAGACGTCGTGAGGCGTGGTGAACGGCGGGCCCAGTGCGTGGGAGGGGGCGAGGCGGGAGCCGGGCGATTCATCGAGTCCTCGCGTAGCCGGACGCCTTGGCGCCGGTGCGGGCGCGGGAGGAGACCCAGTTGCGGCTCCAGGCTGCGGCGCGGGCGGCGGAGATGCGGGCCTGCTGCCAGGCGCCGAGCTGGTCGGGCATGACGGACACGGAGGTGACACGGATCCGGTTGCTGAGCGGGACGTGCCCGAGCGGGCGCATCACCGGCTCCGGGTCGGCCAGGGCCGTGGTCAGGGACTGCACCAGGTGCAGCGGCGTGCTCGCGGTGGCCTGCGCGTTCCACACGGGTCCGTGCTCGTTGCGGGCGCCGACCCACCAGTGGTTCTGGCCGCCGTCACCGCCGGGTTGGACGTACTGCACGACGGCGTGCCGGTCGGGGCTCTGGGCGACGTAGTAGTCGTCCTGCTGCACGCTCCACGACTTCTCGGTGAGCGGCGCCCACACGTTCGGGGCGTGCGCCGAGCGCGGCTTGGTCAGAGCATCGGTCAGGCCCGCCACGATCTCCACCGGGGTCTGCGGGGTCAGGGTGACCTGCCAGGCCGGCTGATGCCCGTGCGCGGCACCGTGGACCTGCCATCCGCCCGGCGGCTGATAGGCCACGCGCACCATCTGGTCGGGCGAGTCGAAGGTGAGCATCGTGCCGGAACTGCGGGCGATGTCCTTCCACCCCGACGCGCGCAGGAACTCGCCGACGTGGCGCAGGTCTCCGCCGCCGGCCAGGTAGCGGGGCTCGACCAGGTAGTGCTGCTGCGCCTGCTGGGCCTGGCCCCAGCCGGTCCACTGCTGTCTCTTGCTCACCGGTGCCTCCCCCGCGCCACCAGGGCGGTGGCCTGCGTGGAGGCCGGTGAGGACGTGGTCAGGGAGCGGCGCGAGGCGATCTCCTCGAACACTTCCTGGTGTTCGTCCAGGTCGAGGGCGAGGTCGTGCAGGGTGTTGGCGGTACGCCCCAGCGCCAGCCACATCTCCGCGGGGAACGTGCCGGTCTGGGCGTGGTGCTTGGTGACGTAGGTGCCGGTGCCGACCAGGGCTGTCAGCCTGCCGAGGATGCCGTTCTCGGCGTCCAGGACCTGCTGGAGGATTTGTGCGGCCTGCTGGGGCCCGGCCTGGGACAGGTGTGCGGAGAGCTGGTCCAGCTGGCGGGTGATGCTGTCGGTGAGCGTGGCGGCGGGTGGGGTCATGGGCGGTCCAGGGGGCTGTGCCGTACCCCCGATGGTGGTCAGAGGGTGTGGCGGTGGATGGAGGTGGACGGAGGTGCGGTGCGCGGCGGAGGCGCGAGGCGAGGCCGGTCGGGACCTGCGGCCTTGACGACGGCGGCGCGCAGGTAGCGGCGCAGCAGGAAACGGGCGAGCCGCGGGCGGCTGGCGGCGTTGAGCGGTGGGACGCGTGGCCGGTTGGCGGTGATGTCGGCGGTTGGCTGGGCGCGGGTGGGACGGTGCCGGAGGGTATGGGTCACCGGGCGCGGGCGGTGGTCCGGGCGCCGGGCGGCGGAGTGGGCAGCGCGGCCTCCGCGGCGGGGCGGGCGACGGCACGCAGCACGGTCGCGAAGCCGAGACGTGCGAGGCGGGCGCCGGCCGCCTGGACGGCGTGGGCCTGGGCGCGGGTGTCGTCCCCGGAGAGCACGTACGCGCTTGCTGCGGTGTTCCACGCGAATCCTTCGGAGACCAGGGCTTCGGCTGCGGGCCGGGCGATGGTGACGGCCGCGAGGGAACCGTCCTCGAGCCAGGTCATCACCACCTGCTGCGGCTGAGCACCGGGGGCCGGGAGGGGCTGCGGGGGGTTCATCGCGTTATGCCGGACCTGGGCGAGCGCGATGTCGTAGCGGGGCAGCAGGTCGGCGGTGACGGCGCGGGCGGCGCGCTCGGGGTCGGCAGGCACGGCGATCCCGTCGGGTTCGCGGACCCCGGCGAACGCCTCCGGGGCGGCGCCGGACGGAGCCATGGCGGCCACGAGGAACTCCTCCTCGTGCCGGGGATGGAGGGTGACGTACAGGCGGGTGCCGTCGTCGCGGATGAGGTGGGCATCTGCACCCAGGACGTACTCGGCGAGGGCGGCGGCCACTTCGTTGAGGTCCCAGACCTCCTCGGCATGCATGAACTGCTCTTCGTGCTGCCGGTGTTGGTGGTGGTGCACTTTCCAGGTTCCGGGCAGTTCCTCGGAGAGGATGGTGGCGAACAACTCCACGTCGCGGCCGTCGTCGTCGGGCAGGGTGCGGGGGGCGGGCATGGGCTCCTCGAACTTGGGGCAGGGGTCATCGGGTCCGTCCGGAGGCGGTATGCGCGGGTGAGGCCGGCGGGGCGGCAGCGGGGAGGGCTGTACCCGGCCGGGCCGAGGTGGCCGTGGTGCGGTCGGCGAGTTCTGCGCGGGTGTGCAGCAGGTCGGCGGTGATGGGACCGAGCCGGTGCTCGGCCAGGTAGCGCATCCGGGCCGCGACGTGCCGGTCCGCAGGTCCGCCGAGGCCGTCGTACACGGCTGCAAGGGAGTGGAGGAGCTGGTCCAGGGAGGCGAGGATGCCGTCGTGTGCGGCGGTCACCTCCTCCAGCCGGTCGGACACTTCTGCCGGGCTGGCCGAGTCGCGGATGGCGGCGGCGAGGTTGGCAATCGACCGGCCGTCCGTCACGTAGCGGTCTTGTGTCGTCGCCGTCGCGCACTCGGCGTCGGCTTCGACTTGGTACCCCGCGGCTTGGAGCCGGGCGACGGCGAGCTGGGCCACTGCGGCCTGGTCCGCCGGCAGAACGGGCGGCGACATCCGGTGCCAGGTCGCGCCGTGAACTTCACGGAGGAAGAAGGTGCGTTCCAGGATGCCGTGGGCCAGCCCGTCACCGCCGCGGGCGATGATCCGGCCGGTGTCGATGTCCCGGGCAACCGTGACGGGCGATGCCTTGCGCGGGGTGGCCGGCTTGTTCACCGGGCCGCCACCCGCGCTGCGGCGGGCGCCTGTACCGGCCGGGCCGGAGCGAGAGCGGCCGGAGGCACGGGAGGCTGGAGTCGGGAGGCGATTTCACCCAGTTGCTCCTGCAGCCCGTACAGGCGGCGGGCTGCCCAGAACAAGTCCCGTGCGGCGGCGTCGGTTTGGTCGCCGGGCAGCGAGGCGGCTTGTCGGCCGACCTCTTCCACGAGCTGTCGCACCGCGGCGATCGGGCCGGACTGCTCGGCGGCGAGCTGCCGCAGGATTCCCGCGAGCGGGCCGGTCGCGGTCGGCACCCGCGGGGAGACGGCGTGCTCCAGGCCGGGCGCCGGGTCCTGGCGTGCGGGTTCCTGCCGGTGGCTGGAGTGCAGGAGGAGGTCGTCCTCGATGTTCCGTGCCTCGGCGACCAGGGTCTGCAGGAGGCGTCGGGGCTGGGCACTCCAGGTGCCGTCGAGGCGGATGAGGTTGGCGATCACGTCCAGGCGGCCGGGCTGGGCCTGGACGGCGATCCACTGGCATGCCCGGTCGTCTCCGGGCGGCGCGATACCGGCGATACGGGCGATCCGGTATCCGATCTCGGACCACTCGGCGTGGTTCAGCTCCCGGTCCAGCGGATGCATGTGCGCGGTGACGTGGAATATTGCGCGCCGATCGCCGTCGAGCCCGGAGGCCAGCGGGTACTCCAGGGACGGGTCGGCGAGATGGTCGGCCCACGTCGCCGAACTCCAGGTCTCATCCTCGTCGGTGTAGTGGTCCAGCCGGGTCGAGTGGGCCACCACAGTGCCACCGGGCTCGGTGGTCAGGCCCTCGGCCACGCTGATCTCCCGGCCGAGTGCCTCGGCGAGGGCCTCATCGGCCGTGACGGCACGGGAGTGGATTGCAATGATCATGATCTCGCTCGGGATTGCATTTCGAGGGGATGGCAGAAGGCCCGCGCGTTCGGGGTGGCGGTATGGCCGTGGTCAGCGCCCGGGGCGGGCGTCGGCGACGTGGACGAGCTGGTTGAGGGCGGTCAGGGAGTACCAGCTGCAATCCACGACCTCCTCGCCGTCCCCGAGGCGCTTGACCAGGTACTCCCGCAGCGCCTTCTGGTGCATCAGGCACTCCGGGCACCGCTTGGACAGGTGCACCAGGTAGCGGGGGTGGGCCGTGACGTAGGAGCGGTCGCCGCCGTTGGGGTCGAGCAGCCGCCACCCGTCCTCGTTGGTCGGGGTGTGCCAGGAGGGGGCCACGACCTTCATCGCGTCGCCCCACAGCTCCCCGCCGGCGGCACCCTTGAGGATCACGACGTGCTCGCCGGGACGGAAGTGCCGGTGGGTGATGTCCCGCTCCGGGGTGAGCGGGTCGGGCGGCAAATACACGGGGCTGGTCTCGGGCACGGCGGTCCTTCCACGAAGACGCTGGGCGGCGGTGGAAGACAAAGGGTCCGGAGAATCCCCGGTTTCCGAAACCGGGACTTCGCCGCTATATTGCGCGCCGCGCGGCTACCGGAACGGGTTCTCCGTGGGCCGGTCGCGGTCGTCGGCGGCCTCCAGCAGCTCGGGAAGATCGCTCCCTTCGGCCTCGCGCTGGTCGACCCACCACCCGGCCCTCGTCAGCAGCCGGACCTGCTCCTCCAGCTGGGCCCAGTCGGCTTCGTCCCAGGTCCCTTCGGTGACCAGCGCGGTGTACGCGCGGGTCACCAGCTGGTGGCGGGTCCGCTCGCCCCATCCCAGGATCTTTTCCGGCCCCTCCAGGGGCGGCATGTCGAACTGGGTTGCCCAGTTGGCGGCGGTGGCCTGTTCGTCTGCCCGCTTGGCGGCAAGCCACTCGGCCGTACTGGCGGCATCAGCCTGGTGATCGGCTCGCCAGCAATCGGTGCACTGCCGGGCGGCGAGCCATCGGGCGTATCCAGCGCGCTGGTCCGCCGAACGATCGGACAGATCACGGGTGCTGGTGTGTCCACAGCTGTGGACGATCTCAAAGGACGTGGGGACCCCCGGGGAATTCCGTTTGATGGGCGTTATGTTCGAGGTCGGGCTGCTGGTCTGGGGCTTCAAATCGAGTGCCTTTCGTTGGCGGTTGGGGTGGTGGCCTGCGTCGCTGCGGAGGGTCGTGCATCAGGTGCACGATTCATGCGGCGGACGGAGGTGGTCTGGAGTGCTTGGTGGTGGTCTCGGGGACGCTTCCGCGTTCTGCGTCGTCTCAGCGTGTCCTGCGGATGGCGTCTGTGGCCGCCGCGGCGATGGCGGCGGGAGCGCTGGAGGGCTGGGGCAGGTGCAGCAAGGTGGTCCCCGGCAAGTGGTGGGACCCCGCGGTGAGGGTGAGCTGGAGTACGGCGCAGCCGGCGGTCGTGAGCTGGTTGACGCGGGTGACGGCTTGAGCGGTTTCGTCGCTGCCGTACCGGGCGTCGGTGACGATCACGAGGAGGCGGCCGGTGCCGGGGCGGCTGAGTTCGAGGCCGTGGTCGAGTGCGTCGATGGCGTCGCCGAGGTTGTGGTGGCCGCCGTTGGCATCGAACGTCGTCACGCGCTCTGGTGCCCGGTGGGTGGGTCGGGTCAATGCGGTCAGGTGCCTGTCATAGGCGATGGTGGCGGTAAGGGAGTCGGGGTCGGTCAGGGCGGCTGCGCGTGCCACGATCCAGGCAGCGGACGCGACGGGCGCGCAGGCGGCACGCATGGAGCCGGAGACGTCGACGGCGATACCCACACGCAGCGGTGGGGTGGGGGAGTTCCGGCGGCGGGTGTGGGTGAACGGTTCCGCGGTGGGGACCGACCCGGCCGCGCGCTGAGCGTCACGGGCGAGGGCCGCGCGCATGTTGAGGCGGCCGGGCGGAGTGGGGCTGGTGGTCCGCTCCTCGGTCCGCTCGCGGTAGGCGGCGGCACGCAGGGCACGGCTCAGGCGCGCGGCGGCACTCTGCTCGGCGGCGGTGGGCCGGCGGGTGCCGGTGACCGGGTTGCCGTAGGGCGCAGGTGTGCCGTCGGGAGCGATGGTGGTGCCACGGGCGTTGAAGACCGACTTGGCGGTGGCGGCGGCTTGGCGTCGCTGACCGGCCCGCTGGGCGCGGTCTTGAGCGTGCGCCTTGGACTGCGCGGCCATGGCGTTGTTCGCTGCTGCCTGTGCTGCGAGGTCGGCGGCGTCGGTGGCGGCCGTGCTGTCCATGACGACCCCCACGGCGCCGGACAGCAGATCGGTGAGGTTCTCCGGCACGGGCAGGGCGGGAGCGGCGACGTCCAGAGCGTCACACCACTCCTGGGCGTGCCCGAGCATGGTCGGGACGTCGTGGTCGGCGCACTGGTGGGCTGCGGTCCAGATGCGGGTGAGCGTGGCCAGCAGGTCTGCGCCCAGCACCTTTTCGCACAGATCGGCGACGGCCCGGGTCTCGCCGGCGTCCAGGATGCCGACGTCACGGCGGCCGAGGATCAGGGCCGCCACGGATGCGGCGTGCTCGATGCCCTGGAGGGTGGGGTGGGCTATGTCGGGCATGACCAGGGTGCGGGCACTGGTGCGCAGGTACGTGCGGTCCGTGGGCCGCCTGGTCAGGTGTGCGCCTTCGACGCGGCTCTCCTCCAGCAGGAACGCGGCCTCGACGACACGGGGGTCCGCTCCGGCAGGCGGTGTCCAGACGGAGTGGGCCGCGTGCGCGGCCTCGTGGACGAACACTCCCCAGGCGGCGGGATACCGCTCCTCGTCGCCCACGATCCGCGGATGGATCTCGTGGGGCTGGAGCGGGCCGAACAGGCCGGCGTCGAACTCGACCTCGCCCAACGTGGGGTAGAACGCGGCCGGTGCGCCGCTGCGCGTGCCGGGGCGGCAGGTAACGAGGAGGTCCTGGCGGCCGGAGAGGGCGACCAGCCGGTCGCCGAGTTCGGCTCCCACGCGCAGCCACGCGTCCGGGGAGGAACGGGGTTGCGCGGGCGGGGCGCCGTCGTCGTCCCATCGTGCGAGGTCGGCGTCGTGGTCCGGCGTGGTGGCGGGGGACTGGACGTGGTGGTGGGCGCTCATCGCGAGCGGCCCCGGTGCGCGGAGACGGTGCTGCCCGGAGGCTTTCGGACGGCTGAGGCGGGGAGCTGCTTGCCGAGGGTGAGGGGCGCGATCTTGGTGACGCCGACAGCCTTGATGACGGCGTCGGCGACGGCGTCGCGATCTTCCAGAGGAGCGATGCCGACCAGGTTCGCGAGCGCGGCTTGGGTGCCGAGGACGGCCTCGGTCTTCTGGTAGCTGAGCAGTTCCCGCAACTGGGGGGCCCAGCCCAGCTCACCGAGTTCGACCTGGCGGGCGAGGTGTCGGGCGACCCGGACTACCCGGGCATCGATCTTCAAGGCCAGGGCGAGGTCATAGTCCGTGCCGATCTGGATCTGCACGCTGAACCGGGACGACAGCGCCTCCGTCAGAACGGCGCCGTGGACGCCGGGGTTGTGGCCCGCCACCACGTAGAAGCCCGGCTCGGCCTTGATGGTCTCGCCCTTGTGGGCCTTGACCTGGATCTGCCTGCGCCCGTCCATCGCGGGATACAGCGCCGCCAGGACCTTCGGCGAGATCAAGGTGGCATCGTCGATCAGCAGGGCACGGCCCTCGGTCATCGCGGTGACCAACGGACCGTACTGGAAGACGTAGCCTCCGCCGTCGGCCTGCGTGTACTCGCCGATCAGGTCGCCGACCGTGGTGTCGCCGTCCCCGGCGACGGTGAGCAGATCCGGGAACGCCGCCTCGACCAGACTCGTCTTGCCGGTGCCCGGAGGGCCGTAGAGCAGCACCGGCACGTCGGCGTCACGCAAGCGATTCAACGCCTCGACGTCGGGCAGATCGGCCAGCTCCCGGGGGTGGTAGAGCTGGCCCCCCGCGCGGCGGATCGGGCCGGTCTGCCTGGGCGCGGCTGCCGCGGGAGCGGCCGTGCGGGCCGTGGCCGCCTGGGCGCGGGGAGCGTGGGTGCCCGGTGGGCTGATCACAGCGGCCTGCGCGGCTGCGGCGGTCTTCGCGTTCGCGCGGAACTCCGGTTGCCCGGTGCCGCTTTGGTCGGCCTCGCCGCGTCGCACCAGGGTGAGGGCGGCGTTGCGGACGGCGCCGTGGGAGTGGCCCAGCTGCCGGGCCATGTCCCCGATGGTGAGCGTGTCCGCCGGCCGGTCGGCCAGCAGTCGGGCCACCTTGGCCCGTAGTTCGCCGCCCTTGGTCCGCGCTGGACTCGTAGGCGGTACGGGTGTGCTCAAAACGGGCTCCCTTCAACAGGTGCGGGTGCGGGCGGGGCTGGCGATGTGCTGGAGAGGTTGGCCGCTCTCGGAGCGGATCACGGAATGTGCTGACATCGGCGACCGGGCCAACCGGGGCGTACGTCGGCGCTCACCGGCCGATCGGGGGCTCGGTACAGGTGCAGGGGATGGCCGGCGACGGGTAGCTCGCTGGCTGCCGAGCAGGCCCGGGTGTCCGCTCCGTACCGGGCTCCGCCGCTCGGCAGGCGCAGTCGGGCGTCTCTTCGAAGCCGTCCTGGAGCAGGATCCGCCGGGCGGCGGCGTTGTAGCCGGTGGTGGTGATCTCGCCGGTGATGGTGTGCCGGATCGTCAGGAACGGCTCTGCTGGTGTTTCGGGCAAGGCGGATCTCCTTTCGGTGGTAGCGGGAAAGCGGTGGGGTGTCGGTGCGGCGTGAGGTCAGGCCGGGGTGGGGCCCTTCGCGGTCACCGTGTTCGTCTGGCAGCCGAGGAGTGGGTGCCGAGGGCGGGTACGGGCACGGACGCAACCTGGGGAGCATTGACGCGGTGCTGCGGAGGTCGTGCGGAGGCGGCCCGGGCGATGCGAGCCAGTCGCTCGGCCGCGGAGTTCCCCCGAGTCGGGGCGCTCGGAGAGGCGGTTTCGGCTGGATCGAGGGAGAGGTCCGCTTGCACGGTGAACCCACGTCGGCGGAGGTCATGGACGGTCTGCCGGGCGCGGCGCCGCAGGTCGTGATCGGGCTGGGTCAGCCGGAACAGATCCGATTGGCCCGGCACGGGTTCGAACTGCTCGCGCTCCAGGTACCAGGCCGCGAGGTGGGAAGTGATGGCTGTGCTGGGACGGGCGACCACACCGTGCTCGGCGTGCAGCCCGAAATGGAACTGCGGTTGCATGGGGCGTCCTGATGGTCGGGGCAGGTCATCGGCTGCGGGGCGCTCGCCCGACCCGGTCACCGGGGAGGGCGGGCGCGGCTGCGCCGGCCGTGGGAAGCGCGGGCCGGACCGTGGAAGCAGGGCCGACGGGGCGAGTGGCGTGTGCCTGGCGCAGTAGGGCCGGCGCGCCGGTCCGCCACCGGCGGAGGATCTCGGCTGTGCTGGGCTGCAGGGCTGGGGGCGAGGACGGCGCCGCTGGCCATGAGGGTTCCGCCACGTCCGGGTGAAGGAGCTGGTGGAGCCGATCTAGGGAGGCGGAGTCCTCGGCGCCCGCCACAGGGCGCACGCGGGAGAGGAGCGCAGCGGCGTGGGGGCGCAGTCGGCGCCACTCCACGGAGCCTTCTTCGAGGTACTGCTGCTGGGTGTGTCCGAGCGTGGCCGGGTCCAGGCGGGTGCCGTCGCTGTTGCGGCCGGAGTGCTGGATCGCCGTCCATGCCGTGTGGAGTTCCTCGAGCCTTCCGTGTGCCGCTTCGATGGCGGCCAGCAGTCGTTCGTGGACAGCCTGTTCGTACGCCGGCAGGAACGTGCCGGTGACCAGGCCGGCGGCATGGGCCGCGTCGGAGGGCAGCACGATCGAGGTGGGGGCGTGCGGGTCGGCGTAGTTGTCGTCGAAGGTGGCGCTGGCGAAGGAGCCGAGCAGGTACTGGTCGGTGCTGCCGGGCCTTTCGGCCAGGAGGAGTTCGATGCCTGCGCCGTTGGTGAGCTGGGCGGCGTACGGGATGCGGATGTGCTCCACGCAGTCGATGAGTTCGCCTGCGTCCCACAGCAGGGGGACGAGGTCTTCCTGCCACACCGGGTGCGAGTAGACCTCGACCTTCACCGTCCACTGCCCGGGCAGGCAGTCGGCGAGCGCGGCGGCATAGTCGCCGAGGTAGGTGCGGGGGCCGCCGAAGAGGTGGACGCGGTGCCGGCGTGTGGTATCTGCGAGGGCGCGCAGGATGGGTGCGGCGGTGTCCACGTCGCGCAGGGCGTACGTGCCGTCGGGGCGCCGCTCGAATCCGGGCGTGAGCTGAAGTGCGGTGTTGGCCCAGGGGTACTGCTCGCCCACGGGGACGGCGACCAGGCCGTCGGCCGGGCTGACGGCGAGGATGATCTGTGCCTGGCCCCTGGAACGGGGCGTCGTACGGTCGTCCATGCTCACGTCCGGCTGGTGAGGGCGTTGCGCAGGCCGTGCCCGAACGCGTGGGCATGGCGGCGGGCGGCCAGCTCCAGCTCCTCGTACTGCTCGCCGCGGGTCATCTGACCGTCGTGCTTGCGGTACCGGTAGACGGGCAGCGGGAGCAGCACGCCGGGGGCCAGCGCGGTGACGCCGACGGCCGCCATGTAGTCCTCGCCCTGGACGAGGCCGCCCATGCCGCCGGCCGCGCGGACCAGGCGGGTGCGGGCCAGGATGGTCGTCGGCCCGACGGGGATGGTGTCCTGCGGCCGGGGCCAGTACGTCACCACGTCGCCGGCGGCGTGGTAGCCGGGCGGGGCCGGGCATTCCCACAGACGGCGGGAGCCGTCGGGCAGCCAGTCCTCGCTGTATCCGGCGACCCACCCGAGCTCGTCGGTGAAGGTCTCCAGGCGTACGCCCAGGCTCCAGTTGGGGAAGATGTCATCGTCGTCGGCCCAGTTCACGAATTCGGTGCGGACCTCGGTCAGGCCGAGGTTGCGGGCGCAGGCGGCGCCGACCGGCCGGGGCAGGGCGAGGATCCGGACCCGGGGGTCGGCGGTGATTGGGGCAGGTACCAGGGCGGGGTCGGCGCCGTCGAGGACGAGGACTGCCTCCCAGGGCACGGTCTGCTGGGTGAGGCTGGCGTGCATCTCCTGCAGGTAGGGCAGGCGTTCGGGGCGGAGCTGGGTGGCGATGACGACGGTGATCTGCGCGGCGGACAGGAATTTCTCCGGAGTGCGTTCCATGTGCGGGGCGTTCAGCGGGTGATCCGCGGTCGGGCGGGTGCGGGTGCTGGGGCGAGCGGCTTGGTGATCTTCAGTGGGGTGGCGGGGGCCTGGATGGGCGCGGGCCGGTTCGAGTCCCACACCGAGGGGGTGCCGGAGATCCGGGAGAGGGGGTCGGTGTCCCAGGGCACGATGGGTCCGGCGTCGTACCAGGTCAGGGCGATGACCTCGATGCCGTGGTCGTGCAGGATGTAGCCCCATTCCAGGCCCATGGCATCAGCGTTGGCGTCGGTGACCGGGATCGGCTTTGCGGGGGTGCCGTCCACGTTGAACACGTTGTCGAAGGGCGCACTGGGGCCGAGGTCGCCGTGGGGGTCGAGCCGCTCCAGGACGTTGTCGGGGGCCCCGTCCAGGAGGTCCATGCCGAGCTGCTTCCAGTCGTGGGGTCCATCGATGAGGTGCCGGCGCAGGGCGTCGAGGTCGCCGGCGAAGCGGTAGCAGGCGGCGCCGAGCAGGAGGGGGAGCTGGTGGTCGGGGTAGCCGTCGTAATGGCAGTAGATGCCCTCGTAGCCGGTACCGGTGGGGCGGGCGATGAAGCTGCGGGTGCTGATGGAGGTTTCCTTCGTGCAGGTGGTCAGCGGGCGCGGGCGGCAGGCGCTGCGGGCAGTGCGGGTACCGGCCGGGCCACGGCCGGTGGGCGGGGCGGGAGCGTGACGGTGGGCGTGGCGTGGCGCAGGTTCACGCCGATCCCGTGCGCGACGAGCCGGAGGGCGACGGCCTGGATGCGTACGGCGCGGTCGGCCTCGCCGTAGGAGGCGGGGAGGAGGAACGCGGCCTGGTGGGGCAGGTACTGGAAGCCGTAGACGTACAGGGTTTCCCTGGCTTCCTCCGGGACGTCCTTGTACGGCGCTCCGAGCGCTCCGTCCTCGTACCAGGTCAGGGTGAGGGTCTGGTCGACTTGCGGAGGGGCTTCGTGGTGCGGGGGCTCGGGCTGGTCGACGAGGCTGCGGCCTACCGCGTCGCGGGCTGCTTCGTAGCGGGGCAGCAGCCGCCGCGCGATGTGGGCGGCGGCCCGGACGGGATCGTTGGGGACCGCGATCCCGTTGGGTTCCTCGACGCCCACGAAGTGGTGCGGCTCGATGTCGGGGCCGAGCGGGGCGACGACGAACTGGCCGGGCCGCAGCGGCCGGTCGGTGACGTAGAGGTGCTGGCCGTCCGGGCCGTGGAGTACGGCCTCGTGGCCCAGGACGTACTGGCTGACGATGTACTCGACGTGGCCGCGGTCCCAGAGACGTTCGATGGTGGCGAACTGGTCTGGGTAGGTGGGATGCTGCTGGTATTCGCTTGTCCACTGCCCGGGGAGACGGGCGGCGAGCGCGGAGGCGAACAGGGACAGGTCGGCGCGTGCTGTGGGCATGGGTTCCCGGGTTGGTTGAACGTTTCTTCGGTCAATGCATACGGGCGTCTGTGTCGAAGAGCTGCAGCTCGGCGGGGTGCAGCTGGTGCTGGACCACGAAGCTCCGGCCGGCCACCTTCCACAGGCCGCGGCCACGGCTGAGGTGGGACAGGGCTGCGGCTTCGACGCTGGTCAGTCCGAGGAGTCCGGCGGCGGCGTGCAGCTGGTCGGTCTCCTGGCGGTAGATCACGCGGGTGCTGCAGTCGGCGAGCAACCCCTCGGCCAGCGCGCGGCTTTGGCTGCCGGCGTCGCCCGCGGTCAGCAGGTCGGACAGCCGGTGGATGACCATGGCGTTGGCGATGCCCAGGCCGCGGGAGAGCTTCCACTGGGCCTGCATGCGCATCAGGAGGGCCGGATGCCTCATCAGTCTCCACGCCTCGTCGTAGATCACCCACCGTCGGCCGCCGTACGGGTCGGTGAGTGCGGCTTCCATCCATGCCGAGGCGCACGTCATGGCCAGGACCAGTGCGGTGTCGTCGCTGCCGCCGAGGCGGGAGAGGTCGATGGACAGCATCGGGCTGTACGGGTTGAAGGCGCTGGTGGAGGGCGCGTCGAACATCCCGGCTAGGTCTCCGAAGACCAGGCGGCGCATGGCGTGGGCGAGGTCGCGGGCGGCCTCCCCGAGCCGTCCGGCCAGCAGCCCGCCGGCGAGGTCGAGGCCGGGCCCGTCGGCCAGGGCGTGGGCGATGTCGCCGAGCAGCGGGGGCCGGCCACTGGCCGCTGCCCGGGCGGAGGCGGCGTCGAGCGCCACGTCGAGCACGGTGTGCTCCATGGGCAGAAGGTCCCGGCCCAGGACGGTGCGGGCCAGGGAGCCGAGCAGCAGCAGACGGCGCTTGCGGACCTCGCCCTCCCACTCCGCCTCCGGCACGGATGCCGGCCTCGGCGCCGCGTCCAAAGGATTCAACCTTCCGGGCAGCCCGGGCCCCAGCGCGATGGACGTCCCGCCCAAGGCGGCGGCCACCGCGCTCCATTCACCCTTGGGATCGCATGGGACGTACACCCGGTAGCCGAAGGCGACGGACCGCAGGGCCAGGCTCTTGGCCAGGGCGCTCTTGCCCTGCCCGATCACCCCCGCGAGCAGCAGGTTGGGGTTGGTGAACCCTTCGACTTTTCCGTACAGGGAGAACGGGTCGAAGGTGAAACTGCCCTCCGCATGCAGGTCGCGGCCGATATAGATGCCGTCGGCGCCGAGCCCGCCTTCGGCGAGGAACGGGTACGCGGCCGAGGCGACGGCGGTGGTCATCCGGTGGGCGGGGAGTTTGAGGCGGCTGCCGCGGGCGGACGCGGGGCCGGGGCGCCCGGCGAGCGGGTAGACGGCATCGGGATAGGTGGCCTCGGTGGGCTGCTGCTCCGCGTCTGCGCCGGCGGCGGTGCGGGCGCGGGCTTCGGCTCGGGCCGTCTGCTTGCGAAGCGCCCGGCGCTGGGCGCGGTCGATGTTGTGCGGGGTGAACAAGGGGGTGGCGCTGGCGCGGCGGTGGGACAACGGTGCTCGCTCGTTTCCGGGGCGGGGTGTTCAGGACGCCGGGGTGGCGAGGTCGGCGGCCGTGGTCTTGCGCCGTATGGCGTGGGAGGCGGCCAGGTGGCGCTGGCAGATGGTCAGTACGGGCGGGCCCTCCGGGAGCCGCTCGGGGTGGCAGTCGCTGCCGCCGGGGGCCGGTGCGGGCAGCAGGTGGAAGGCTGTGTGGACGGCGTCGGCTGCCTGCCAGAGGCGGGCGTGGGCGGTGGCCAGGTGCCGTCCGGAGGCGGGACGCTCGGGCCGGGTGCGTTCAGCGATCTGGTCCAGCAGCCGGTGCAGGGCGGTGAGGTGGGCGTGCAGACTGTCGAGGTGAGGCCGGTCGGCGGGCCTGGCGCTCTCGCCGACGGCGGTCTGTGCGGTGAGGGTGCGTGTGTGGTGGCGCAGGCCGGCGGTGGCCGCCCGCAGATACGGGTGGGCGTCGCTCGTGGGGAGGGCGTCGCTGCGGTCGTCAGGTGACAAGGGCTTCTCGCGGGGGATGGACGCCAAGATGGCGGGCGGGCGGGTTAGAGGGTGTTGCGGGCCAGCGGGAGAGCGCCGGCGGTGAAGGCGTCCGTCTGCTGGTAGATCAGGCGCCGCAGGTCGACCTGGGCGCCGGCGGCAGCCGTTTCGATCTGCGCGCAGGCGGCGTCCAAGTGGGCGTCGGTGTCGGCGGAGACGGTGAGCAGCCCGGTCAGGGCGACGTCCGCGTGCCCTGAGATCAGCTGCTTCTCGCGGGTCTTGACGTCCGCGTACTCGACGTTGTCCGCTTCGGATTCCACCTGGCCGCGGCGTCGGCGTTCGGAGGCGTCCGCGATGATCGCGGCCTTGCGGCGCTGGACGTCGCGCAGGGCGGAGTCGATTCCCTGGGGGGCGTAGATGAGGGAGAAGGTGCGCCGTACGCCGGTGCTGAACATGATGTTGTGGAGGAATCCGGCGTGGGTTTCGGTCCGGGGCCAGTTCTCGATCCAGTAGGTGGTGTGCCGGGCGGAGTCGGTGATCACCCGGTCGGTTTCCTCGACCTGGGCGACGGGGCCGGCGGCGGCCGGGTCGGCTTCGGCGCGGCCGGTGGAGGACCACTGCTGGAGGCGGGCGGTGGAGGCGGGGTCGTAGGCGGTGCGCAGCACGGCTGCGATCTCCCGTGGGCCCAGCCAGCCGGTGACGGTGAGACCGGCGCCACGGGCGGCTTGGGCGACGGACGCGGTGGTCTGCGCCATGACGGTGAAGGCACCGTCGAGTCCGCCGCCGGCCTGGCTGACCAGGCGTTTGGCGGCTTTGAGGTCCAGGGCGATGGCGAGGTAGGCCTCGTGCGGGGCGGCGGCCGGGCCGGCGGATTCGACGAGCGCGGAGTAGATCTGTCCGGCGACGGGCGCCTGGGGGTTGCCGTGCTCGGCCCAGTGCCGGGCGAGGCTGTCGCCGGAGTCCGGGACGGTGCGCTCCAGGACCTGGACGGTGGCGACGTGCCCGGTCCGGGCGATGCCGGCGAGCGCCCGGCCCCACGCGGCGACGTTGCTGTTCTGGGTGGCGGGATCGAGCAGGGCGAAGGCGCGGGAGCTGACCTTGGCGACAGCGGTCAGGGTCTGCCGGTGGGGGTCGTGGACGGCGGCGGCGCCGGACGCGGAGGTGGCCACCCGCAGCGACGCGGTCGTTCCGGGCAGGTGGAGCAGCCCTTCGACCCGCGGCCGGGAGACCGGCCGGGCCCGCCACACCGTCTGCCCACTCCGGCGGCGCTGGGCGTAGCGGGCGACGAGCGGCGCCCAGTCGATCAACGACCGGCCCTCGCGTCGTACTCCGACCAGGACGGCGGTGGTGATCCACAGGGGGGCCAGGACGACGGCGCCCATCAGGCCCGAGGTCACCACGGTGACCAGGAGGAGCGCGAGGGCCGAGGAGACGAGAGCGAGCTGCGGGAGGCTGAGGCCCAGCAGGATGCCGCGCCGGGACCGGTGGGGGAACTTGACGGTGAGAGGGAGAACTTCGGAAGACAAGGTTCAGGTCCGGGTCGGGTCAGGCCGGGGCAGGGCACGCGGGAGGGCGGGCCCTGCCCCGGGCGGGGCTGGTGGGGTTACAGGCCGGTCGGCGAGGTGGACTGGGAGCTGTCACCTGCGGAGGGGGCTCCGTGGGCCGGAGGCATCGGATCGGAGGGAGCACTGCTGCTCCACTCGCCCTGCTGGCCGCCGACGCCGCCCCAGCTCGGCGGACCGCTGTCCTGACCGCCGCCCTGACCCGTGCTGTTCTGGGTCTGCGGGGTGCCGGACTGCTCCATGAGGTCACGGAAGCCGCCGCCGGAGCTGTCGCCACCGGAGTCGTCCTTGTCCATGGACATTCCGCCGGTGGGATTGGCGGCGATGTCGCCGGGGAAACCCCCGCCGCCTGCGGCCTGGGTGCCGCCCGCGGCCCCGGCCCCGGCTGCCGCGCCGCCGGTACCCGCAGTGGCTGCTGCGGAAGCGGCCTTGCGTCCGGCGTTCTCGGCGTGCTGGCGGGCCATCTGGGCACCTGCACCGCCGGCTCGGTGAATCTGCTCACCGTCTGTGCCTTCGCTCGCCCAGTGGACGAACTTGAACACCATGTACGGGCAGAGCAGCACCAGGAGCATGATGACCATGCCTGCGGCCATGTCTGCGAGGGCGCCGACGCCGTCCTTGGCTTCGGTCTTGCTCATGGCCGCGATGCCGAGCACGAAGATGATCGTCATCAACAGCTTCGACACCACGAGGGTTGCGGTGGCTTCGATCCAGCCGCGTCGCCAGCGGCGGGCGACCTCCCAGCCGCCGCCAGCGCCCGCGAAGACCGCGAGGGTCACCAAGATCAGGATTCCGACCTTGCGGACCATCATCACGCCCCAGAAGAGGAACATCCCGATCGCGCTCGCGCAGGCGGCGACGACGGCGACGAGCCAGCCCATGCCCGCGATGGCTCCAATCTGCGAGATCTTCACCAGGCGCCGCACAGCCGTGGACATGTCTGTTCCCGACGCCTTGAACAGTCCGTCGGACAGCGCGTCGACGACTTCGAGGGCCACTGTGGTGAAGGCGATGGCGCAGAACGCGAACAGCACGCCGGAGGCTGTGCCGGTGACGGCCTGGGTCAGGGCCTGGCCGTCGCGTTTGATGGCGGCGCGTACGAGCTGGGCGCAGAAGGTGGCGACCAGCAGGAGCAGGCCGATGGGCAGGATCGTCTCGTAGTTGTCGCGGAACCAGCCGGCGCCGAGGTCGATGTCGGTGGTCCGGTTGATGGCCTTCGCGGCGAGGTCGGCCGCTGCGGCGGCGAGGTCGCCGGCCGACTTGGCCATCCAGTCCCCGATGGCGCCGACCGGGTCGGAGGCGAAGTCGATCACGTCGCCGACCGTGCAGAGTTTGCCGGCGACGGGCAGGTCACAGAAGCCCACGCGGGCGTCCTTTCGGGGAGGGGGAAGGGCTACGGGGCGACGCGCGGGGCTACAGCGGCCAGGCGGCAGTCCTTGCCGGGGCGGCACTGGACGGCGAGGGTGATCTGGCGGTCCTCGGCGCCGCCTCCGCCGCCGTTCCAGGCGAGTTGCGTCTTGCCGCGGACGGTGACGGCGTAGATGTAGGCCTCGGTGATCGCCTGCGGGTTCTCGGCCAGGGCCTGCTTGAACGCCGAGGGGAAGTGAGCCTCGGATGTGGTGGCGCTGGCGTGCTGGGCGTTGTCCTTGAGCCGGGACCACAGGAGCGGGTCCGGGATCTGGGCCTGGACTGAGTCCCAGTCCGCGTATGCGGTCTCGCTGGTCATCCAGGTGTGCATGCCTGCGAGTTGGTCGTCACGGCTGGTGGTGCGGGCGTCGAAGGTCCACAGCATCACCGCGCTCGCCCGGGCGAAGGCCAGCGGGTCGGCGATCGGCGGCGGACCGGCGACCTTGGACCCGCCCGGGGGCGGCTTCGGCACGGGGGCCGAGGTGCTCTTCGGTGATGCGGAGGACCCGGTGTGCGGGGCGGAAGCGCTGCCGCTGTGGCCGCGGCCGGTCCACCAGGCCGCAGCGCCGGCCAGGATGAGCAGCGCGGCCAGGACGCCGGCGGCGAGCAGGATGCGCCGGGGCGGCTGCCAGCCGAGGCCGAGAGCGTCGAGGGAACGTTTCCTCATCAGTGGACCTGCGAGCCGAGGGCGCTGAAGAACGCGACGATGCCGTTGGCCGCGCCCAGGCCGAGGGCGGCGCCGGCGCTGACGACCGCGCCTTTCTTGCCGTTGGCTTCGGCCTGGTGGCCGCCGGAGTGGTGGCCCCAGGCCCACACGCCGAGGCTGACGGCGAGCGCGCCGACCACCGCGACGATGCCGAAGAGGTTGATCGAGTTGACGACGGTGCGCAGGACTTCGAGGCCGGGCAGGCCGCCGCCCTTGGGTGAGACCCCCGGATCGTAGGCAAGCAGGGTCAGGCGTTCGGACAGGGGTGGGGTGAGGTTCGCGGGGGAGATGGGGGTGCGCTCCTTGCATGCGCAGGACACGACGGGCCCTGCCGGGGAACAGGAAGAAAGGGGAGGGGAAGGGGGCGCTCTGCGGCGCGAAGGTGGTCCGGTCCGCCCGGTGCCTCAAGGGCCGGCCGGGCGGACCGGTGTCACGGGAGACGGCGCGCGCTGTGGGCGGCGTAATCCGCGAGGGTGCTGAAACGGACCGGCTTTGTGGTGCGCGGGGCCTCGATGACGTAGCCGTGGCCGGCGTAGATACCGACGTGCTCAGGGACGGCGGGGGTGCCGCGGCTGAAGACCAGGTCGCCGGGGCGAAGCTGGTTCAGCGGGACGGCGTTGCCTTCCTTGACCTGGGTGTACGTGGTCCTGGTCAGGGTGATCCCGGCCTTCTTGTACGCCTGCTGGGTCAGCGAGCTGCAGTCGCACCGGCCCATGGGGTCCGGGCCGTGGGGCGCGAGACAGGAGCCGCCCCACTGGTAGAGGGTGCCGAGCTGGTTCATGGCCCACGTGATGGCCGTCTTGGCACGGGGATCGGCGTCGGCGGGGATCGAGTACCCCTTGGGGACGGCCCCTTCGGGGATCGGCCCGGAGCCGCTGCCGTCTTCGCCCGGGACGCACGGGCCTGTGGCCGGGAGGCCCGGGCTCTGGCCGTCGGCGGGCGGCCGGGCACCCTTCAGCGTCGGGGCGATGGCCTGCTGCAGCGCGCGGGCGAGAGGCTCCCACTGGGCGTACGCGTCGGGGAAGCCGCTCAGCTGGACGGCCTGCGCGGCCTGCGTGATCGTCATCTGCTGCCAGCCGGGGACCTTCAGTAGGCCCTGGTAGAACTTCGTGCTGGCGTAGACGGGGTCGCGGACCTGGGCGGCAGTGCCCCACCCTTGGCTGGGACGCTGCTGGAACAGGCCCAGCGAGTCGCGGTCGCCGTAGCCGAGGTTGCGCAGTCGGCTCTCCTGGATGGCGGTGGCCAGTGCGACGACCTGGCCGCGCTCGGGTACTTCGAGCGTGATGCCAGTGGCGACGATGGTGCGGGCGTGCGGTATCTGCTCGTCGGGCAGGTCGAGGCCGTCGACGTGGACCTTCTGGGCGCCGGATCCGCCGAGAACGGCATCGACTTGGCGTCGTACGGCGTCGGTGTCGACCGACTTGGTGACGCAGGAGGTGCCCTGGCCCGAGGAGTCGCTCGCGGCTGCGGCGAAGACAGCGGTGCCGGCCAGCAGGAAGGGGGAGAGGCAGAGCGCGCCGATCGCGGCGGCGATGCCTTTCACTCCCGGGCGGCCTCCGGTCGGCGGGCCGCGGGGATGTCACGTGGGGATGGGGAGGAACGGGTCACGGGGAGGTCCTCGGGGGTGGGCCCCGGCCGCACGGTGTGAAAAGGGGAAGGGCCGTGCGGCCGGAGCGGTGGAGGCGGGCGAGAGGATCCCGGCCCGGGTGCGTGTTGCCTCACGCACCCGGCGGGACGAGGGGAGTTACGGGCGGAACATGGGCGTGCCTCCAGGGGAATGCAGGGATCGGCACGCAGCGGCGGGCCGGTGAAGAAGGTGGATGCGGGGGCGTCTTACGGGCGGAACATCAGCGAACTCCTGGAGCGGGTGCCGGGGCGCGAAGCCGAGGGGGATCTGGGATTGCAGGGTGGGCGTTGCCTCGCTCACCAGGGCAGTGGGGGTTACGGGCGGAACATCAGGGGGACCTCCAGGTCCTTGGAAGTTGCGGGGGATACGAGGCGGGTCAGCAGGGGCGATACATGGGCGGTCTCCGTGTCAGGGGCTGCGGCGGGCGGGGAGCTACGGGGCGGCGGCGATGGCCGCGTTCGGGGTCACGGACGGAACACAGGGGCCTCCTGCGGGAAAGGGAAAAGGGGGAAGGGGTACGCCATCGGCGGTGTCCGCCGGGCAGTGACACGACAGTAAGCCCGAATCCCCGGTCACCGAAATCGCCGCCGAAATCCGCGATACTCCGCGCTCCTGGGCCCGCGATGATTCCCAACCGGGGATTGTGACCTACAGTTTGGTCCTCCCCGCGCGCCACCGGCTTCTACTGCCGTGAGCTTCTGCGCGGTCCGGAGCCCTTCCACCCGCATCCCTCATCGAATTGGGGTCCCCTTTTGTCGTTTTCCCTCCACCAGGGCGACGCGCTGACCGTGCTCGCGACACTGCCCGACGGCTGCGCCGACTCGGTCATCACCGACCCGCCGTACAACAGCGGCGGCCGGACGGCGAAGGAACGCACCAGCCGCTCCGCCCGCCAGAAGTACGTCTCCGCGGACGCCCAGCACGCCCTGCCGGACTTCACCGGCGAGAACATGGACCAGCGCTCGTACACGCTCTGGCTGACGCAGATCATGACCGAGGCCCACCGGGCGACGAAGACCGGCGGGACGGCGCTGCTGTTCACCGACTGGCGCCAGCTGCCGGCCACCACGGACGCGCTTCAGGCCGCCGGGTGGCTGTGGCTGGGCGTGATGGCCTGGCACAAGCCGCAGGCCAGGCCGCAGAAGGGCAAGTTCCGCCAGGACTGCGAGTTCATCGTCTGGGGCGCGAAGGGCAAGATCGACGCCTCCGCGAACCCGGTCTACCTGCCGGGGATGTTCAGCGCCTCGCAGCCTTCGGGCAAGGCGCGCCGGCATATCACCCAAAAGCCTGTCGAGGTGATGCGGCAGCTGGTGAAGATCGCCCCGCCCGGCGGCACCGTGCTCGACTTCTGCGCCGGATCGGGCAGCACCGGGGTCGCAGCCCTCCTGGAGGGCCGGAGCTTCATCGGTATCGAGAAGACCAGCCAGTACGCGGCCGTCGCCTCCGACCGGCTCACCGAGACCCTCCAGCAGGTGCATTCCCAGGACGATTTCGACCTGACCTCCTGACCGGACCGCATCACCGTCCGGATTGCGGCGGGGCGGAATATAGCGGCAGATCCCCGGTTTCCGAAACCGGGGATTCTCCGGACCATCGGAGCCACTGATTCCACGGCCCCGGCTGCAAGGAGAACCCTTTTCGTGTCCGAATCTGCTGAGCCCCGCCATGGCGGGGAAATAGAGCCGGTCCGTCTGCCGGAAGGCGACCTCGAATCGATCGAGGCATCGGTGCGCAAGCTCCTGGACCAGTCGGCCGAACAGGCCCGCATGATCGACACGCTGGCCTCCGCCCCGCCGGCCGACCCGATGGCCGCGAGCATGCCCTTCGCGGGATTCCCGGGCATGCCCTCGTACGCCGCACCGGCCCCGCCGCCGGACCCCAAGCCCATCCTGGAGCTGGAGGGCGAGGAGTTCGAGGACGAACTGGCCGCGCTCACCGACTGGGTGGACGACCACCTCATGGACGTCTACGGCGCCGAGGTCACCACCGCCGCACCGTGGTGCGACCAGTGGCAGGAGCACCTCGACGTGGTTGCGTGGCTGCACGCGCTGTGGCTGGCCTACCAGCAGCACAAGGACCCCGAGGCCGGCCTCAGCGGCATGGCCGTGTGGCACCGGGACTACCTCACCCACTGCCTGGCCTACGTCCGCGCCCCCGGTGGACCTTTCAGCGCCTGCCAGACCGACCCGGAGCGTCCCGAGCACCGCCTGCTGCGCGGCCCGGGCCCGTCCGCGAAGTCCGCCGCCCGCGATGCCGAAACCCAGCAGACCGACGCCGGACCTTCGCCGGTCGGGGCCGCCACGTGACACACCCACCGCAGCCTCCCGCGGCGTTCGGGCTGTCCTTCCACCCCGAGGCCCTGAACGACCTGTTGGCCGCCCCGGGCGACATGCGGGACCTGGGGCTCGCCCTCATCCAGGACGTGGTCCGCGCGGAGGTGAGGGGCGGCAAGCTGACCGGGAGCTGTCCGGATACCGCAAGCTCTACCTCGGCGCCCGCGTCGAGTGGCGCATCGTCTACGCCCACCGCCCAGCCCCGCCCGGGTCCAGCCACCCCACCGACATCCACATCGTCGCCGTACGCCCCCGGGCTAAGCACGACATCTACGACACCGTCCGGGCCCGCGTCGGCCGCCCCCGCCCCGCGGCCGGGCCCCGCGCGTACGCGGCTCGCTCCCTCTCGCAGCAGGTCCGCCCGCGTCCTGCCGCTATGCCGGCGCCTCCGGCCCCGGCCTTCCCGGTCCCCGGACTTCCCGTGCCCGCCCGCATCACCACGACTTCCCCGAAGGGTCCTTCGCGATGACCAACCTCACCGCCCAGTCCTCCTCCCTGCTCCAGGCTCTGATGGCGACCCTCCTCGAGCCCCGCCCGGCTCCGCACCCGCGCCATCAGGCCCTGCTGGATGCACGCGAGCGTCAGCTGGAGGTGGAGGCGGAACTGAGCGCCTGGGCCAGCCGACCGCAGCCCACCACCGCCGCCGCCCAGGATCAGGAACTCGACGACCTGAGCAAGCTGCTCGTCGAGCACGCCAAGGCGGGCCGACAGGTCTCGCACCTCCTGAGCGCCGACAGCTGCTGCCCGCCGTGCACTGACTCCGAGCAGCTGCCGACCACCCTTGGCCACCCCGTCGAGAACACGGTCTCCGCCGTTGCCGCCCCGTGCATCCTGGCCGCCTGCCTGGACGCCTTCGCCCGCTACGGCAGCCCGGACGCGCTGTCCTCCGCCGACCTCGTCGCGGAGCTGCGCACCCTGCCGGGCATCGCCGAGGGCCGCTGGACCTACGCCGACCTCACCCAGACCCGCCTGGCCGCCCTGCTTCGCCCCTACGAGGTGGCCAGCCGTGACATCACGCACGGCGACGGCCGTCGCCGCAAGTCCTACCGCCGCTCGGCTCTCCTGGCCGCCATCCCGGCCGACTGCGACTGCCGGCCGTCGTGACCGCCCGCGAATCCCCGGCAACCGCCCTGGACGCCGCCATCGAGCGCGTCGTCGGCGACCTGACCGTCCTGCACCACGACCACCTGAGCGGGCTGCTCCCGCCCGAGCGAGCCGCACTCGCTGCAGCGCACCGGGACCTGGCGACGGCCGAAGGCGCGGTCGCCTACCACCGCAACGCGCTGATGCGCCTGTCCTCCGGCAGCTACCCCGTGGATGCCCCGCTCCTGGACCGCCTGCGCCGGACCGTTCACGACCTGGCCCAGGCCACGGCCGCCCGCGACCGGCTGCAGGAGGGTGTGGCCGCCGCCTTGGAGGAGGTGAGGGCTGCCGCCCCGGCCGCCGCCCCCGCTGACGAGGAGCTGACACCCCGCGACTTCGCCGCGCTCCTCTCGCTCGCCGGCGGCGGCACGATGCGCGAACACCTCCTCACCCACCGGGTCTCGGTCCGCACCGTCCAGGGCCGTCTCATCGAACTTCCCGCGTTCCAGCGCCTGGAAGCCCACGGGCTGGTCACCCGGGACACCTCCCGGGCCCTGACCGTCGGCCAGCCGGTCACCCTGACCGACACCGGCCGGACCGCCCTGCTCGGCACCCGCCGCCCACCGGCCATGGCCACCCCCGCGCCCGCCCGCCCGGCCGGAGCCTGGCCGACACCAGCCCGACACCACTGACCGCACGGTGCCTGCGGTTCGTCCTCTCCCGCCTGCAGAAAGCAGTCCGCCCCACGTGTCCCTCCACGAACCCGACTACGAACTCGACGGCTTCGAGCCTGCTGACGAGGAGCACGAGCAGCACCACGACCATCTCGACATCTCGTCCTTCAAGGTGCTCGGCGAACACCGCACCGACACCGACAGCTACTTCGTGCTCCTTGACGAGGGAGCCACCTGGGGTATTCCGGGAAGCCCGCAGCTCAGGGCAGTGCACGTCTCCCGCGACCTGAGCGCCCGCACCTTCGAGATCGACTCCAAGGAGCTCCCGCTGTACGCGATGGCCCAGTCGTACCTGATCGCCCGTGGCTGTCCCTCCGATGCGCTCAGCCCGCAGGAGGGTGTGCACGACCCTGCCGACGACGTCACGCGGGCCCTGGAGGCACGTGTCCGCGGCGACGGCGACCGTTTCGCCTTGCTGGCCAGCTACACCGCCGACATGCGCGAACCCGTGGAGACGGTGGTGATGCTGCGCTCCCTTGACCCCCAGGCGGTGCCGGAGTTCCGGATCCTGCGGGAGCGGTTCGACTGGGACTCCAACACCCACACCCTGAGGGAAGGCGGGTTCGAGACGTACGGCGCCGCGGTTGATTGGTGGGAGGCCTGGTCGGACGAGGAGGCTCCAGAGCTGCCGCCGCCGGCTCCGACCGCACGCCGTAGCCCGGTCCGCACCGCCCCGGCGACACCCGTGCCGCAGGCATCTCGACGGCCACACGGCCGCTGAACACGATCCCGCCCGGCCCCGTTTCGGCTATCGGCGGCGCGCAATATAGCGGCGAAGTCCCGGTTTCGGAAACCGGGGATTCTCCGGACCCTTTGCAACACCACCGCCCCGCTGAGGGCGGTCACTTCCTGTTGTTCTGCTTGGCCTGGAGCCATCCGCTGTGTGCTACACATCCGCGTCCATCACCGCCACCGTCCTGGGCGGCGCCCCATGCCGTGCCGCCTCCACCGCGGCACTCCGCCCCGCCGCGCCCCGTACGGCTCGGCCGGCCGGGCAGGTGCTCGCTCTCGCCGTCCACGCCCGCGCCGACGGCGACTCCACGGCCGTGGGTGTGCTGCGGCGCGGGGAGCCGTTCACAGCGTCGGTGGCCGACGGCACCTGGCGGCACGTCACCACCGCCTCGGGCGTCACCGGCTGGGTCGACGACGGTGACCTCCGCCCGGATGACGGCCTTCGCCCGAACTGACCTGCCCGCACGTCTTCTTCTCCCAGGAGCCCCCTTTCGTGTCCGACATCCCCGACGTCTTCGACGGCGACGTGCTCGGCCTGTTCGCCGCCCGGATCGAGGCCCAGTTCGGCCTCGCGATGAGCGAGCTGAGCCAGGCCGTCCACGCCGCACCCCAGGCCCATCCCGGCGCTACCCAGGCGGTCCACTGGTACGGGCTGCTCTCCCAGGCCCAGCAGGTGCTGGAGACGGCCGAGGACACCTTGGTCGCGGCGCTGGAGACAGCGGTCGGGGATCAGCTTGACGACCCGGTGATGGAGCTGGCCCACAAGGTGAACCACGCTGTGGCCGCCCGCGACGGCCGGGCCATCACGCTCCGGTTCCTCCTGCAGGCCCCTGCCGAGACGGCCCGCATCCAGCAGCGCTTCGGGCCTCGGGTCACAACCACGCTGCCCACCCCCGTTCCGGCACAGCCCGCGCGGATCCGCGGCGGTGTCCGATGAGCGACGGGCGCCGGCCCAGCAGCCAGGATGCGCGCCTGGAGGGCGTGTTCGGCGGGCCGCTGGACGATCTCCACGAGCGGGCGGTCCGTCCCGGAGCCTCGCCCGCCCTGGTACGGGCCCTGGAGCTGCGGGTCTTCCTCGCTCTGGCCGAGGCGCAGGTCGTCCGGGTTCGTGACCGCGTTCACGCGGCGATGGCCCCCGACGCAGAGCTGGACTCCCTGAGCTCCGATGCGCTGCGGTTCGACGCTGAGTGGCTGGAGGCGGCGCTGGCAGCACGCAGCGGCTACCGGACCGCCCTGGACAAGCTGCTCGCCGCGATGCCACCACCAGCGGTCCGCCCGCTCGCCGCCCCGGCTGCCGTCTGGCCGACAGTCGCGAGCAGCAATCTCCCTCCGGCCCCCGCAGGGGCCGGAGGCGGAGTGGCAGTTCGGAGAGGCTGAGTGCCCGGTCCGTACGCTGCCTCCCGTGCGGCGGGCGAGCGGATCGAAGCCCTCTACGGCCGCCCGGTTGCCGAACTCGCCGCGGACCCCGTGCCGGGCAGCATGCGGTACGCCCTGCTCAACAGCTTCGACGCCCTGCAGTACGCCGACCGCGCCGTCACCTTCCACGCCGAGCAGCTCCACCGGCTGACTCACCCCGACCGCGCGATCGAATCCGTGGACGTCGGCCACATCGCCGACGCCACCCGCCGCCTGGCCCACGCCGTCACCGTCCGCGACTCCCACGCCCAGGTCCTCGGCGACGTGCTGAACAGCCTGGCCCGCGTCCCCGACATCGCACCCGCGGCATCCGCTGTGCCCCAGGCCCTGGCCGTCTCCCCGGCCCCGCCTCGCGCCGCGACCACCGAGCCCGCCCGCTCGCGCTGACCCCCCTTCCTTCTTCTCCACCATCCCGCCCGTCTGGAGTTCCCGCCTTGGCTGCTGCCCGCCTGCCTTCGACCGACCTGCCCCGCGTTGCCGAGGCGCTGGAGATGATCGCGCCGCGCTGGAGCGTGTGGGTGCTGATGACCTTGGCCTCCCAGCCCGGCCCGCTGCGCTACACCAAGCTCAAGGAGCACCTGCCCTGGCTCGGTGACGGCCAGCTCCACCCCCGTCTGCGGGCGCTGTCCGAGGCCGGACTCGTCGAACGCACCGCCCAGACCCGCCTGCACGTCACCTACGGCCTGACCGCCCGCGGCCGGGACCTGATGCCGTCCCTGACCGCCCTGGCCGGCTGGGGCGACGCGCACCTGGAGAAGAACCTCGTCCTCAACCGCGTGACCGGGAAGAGCGAACCGGAGCGGATTCCGGCCGCACAGAACGCCGAGGACACCCTCGCCGTGATCGGCCACCGGCACGCCACCGTGCTGCTGTGGACCCTCAAGGCTCGCGGGACCACGACCGTGGCCGCGCTCTCCGCCGAGGCGATGGCCGACCACAGCCCCAGCGCGATCTACTCGCCGATCCGCCGGCTCATCGACGACGGGATCGTCTCCGTCTCCCGCGATGACGTCGCCTCCCTGCAGCTGACCGCCCCGGGCCAGGCCCTCGCCCCGATCTACCGGGCCCTGTCTGCGTGGGCCACCGCCCGCCCGCTGCCGGACGCCGAGAGCCACCCCGTGTGGGGCACGCCTCGCATCCCGGCCGCTGCCCGCTCCGGGCAGTGGGCAGCCCACCAGGCCCGAAAGGCCAGCCAGGCCGTTGCCGTGAGCCAGCCTCCGGCCCCCGCCCCGGCCACCGCCTGGCGGCCCGGCGAGCTGTTCTCCGCAGCCACCACGGGCCCGAGCCGATGAACCCCCGCCGCTCTCTGCCACCTTCCGGCCGCCCGCCGCCGGTATCCCCTTCGCTCCCGGCGCCCTGGCGCTGAGCCCTGATGGAAAGCCCCGCCTGTTGACCGCTCGCTCGACCGCAACCGCTCCATCGGCCACGTACGGGGCCGTCCTGGGCAGCCGGTACGTGGCCCGCCTGCTGGGCGGCACCCTGATCGGGCGCCTGCCCAACGGCATGGTCCCCGTCTCGTTGGTCTTGTGGATCAGCGCGGGCGGCGGGTCGCTGGCCTTCGCCGGACTCCTCGCCGCGATCTACGGGCTGGCCTCGGGGCTCTCCCAACCGCTCAAGGGCCGCCTGATGGACAAGTACGGGCAGACCCGCGTCTCCGTTCCGGCCGTCCTGCTCAACTCCTCCTGCCTGGTGGCGCTCCCGTGGATCGGGGCGGCCGGACAGCCGGCGGCCGTGACCGCGGTCGTGGGGTTCGCGGGGCTGATCACCCCACCGCTGGAGGCCGGCCTCCGTGCGTTGTGGCCGGCGGTCCTGCCCGATGCCGGGCGCCGCCGCGTCGTGCAGGCCCTGGATACCGGCTCCCAAGGGCTCCTCTACATCGTGGGTCCCTTGCTCGCCTCGTGGCTGGCGACCGCGCACAACCCCGACATTGCCCTGTGGGCCACCGCGGCCCTGGGGCTCGCCGGGTCGGCCATCGTCCTGAGCGCGGGCCCCTCTCGATATTGGCGCCCGGCCGCAGACGGACCTTCGGGCACCGGACGGCTGATGAGTGCGGGCCTGGTCCTGCTGTTCACCGCACTGGCGGGGACCGGCTTCGCGCTCGGCGCGATGAACGTCTGGGCTGCGGACATGGCCGCCACGCACCAGATGGCCACGCTCTCCGGGGTGCTGCCGGCTGCGTTCTCCACCGGCAGCTTCCTGGGCGGTCTCGTCTATGCCCGCAGGACGTGGCCCGGCACCACGACCACCCAACTGATCACCACCAGCACGCTGTTCCTTCTCGGCTGGCTGCCCCTGCTGGCCGACCCCGGCCCCCGAGCGGCCGTCGCCCTCGCCGGGATACCCGGCCTGTTCCTTACCTTGATCATCACCAACGGGTTCCACGTGGTGGACGCCCTGGCCCCCGCCTCCCGCACCACCGAGGCGTATGCCTGGCTGATCCTCTCCGTTGGTACGGGACAGGCCGCCGGCACCGCGCTCGCCGGAGCCCTCTCGGATAGCCCGCAGATCCTCGCCGCCCTGCCCGCGGCAGGTGCCGCCACCGCGCTGACCGTGCTGATCGTCGCCCGGCCCAAGCTCGGCCCCGGCCGCCGCCTGGGCCGCCACCGGCGCCCGCGCCGCTCCCGGCAGCACACCCCACTCCCGCACGACGCATTCCCTGCGCCCGCTCACGGCCCCGGCCACTAACGGCCGTTGCCGCCCGGACCGACGGTCACCACCCCGACGATCCGGCCCCCGAACGTATCCGTCCCACCCTCCCCGGAAACACGATGCCTCCCAAGCACGCCGCCCTGCGGCCACCCACCGGCCGACACGTCCGCGTCCCCGCATTCGGGCCCGTACGCGGTGTCTATGTCCCGCGCACCGCCGATGCCGGTGCCTTCGCCATGAGCACGTACGGCATCCCGCTGCTGGTCCTGGCCGTCACCGACTCGGCCACCCTGACCGGCATCGCCTTCATGCTCGAATGGGTACCCCGCCTCGGCGCGTTCGCCCTCGCCGGTGCCGCCGTGGACCGCTTCGGCAGCACCCGGGTCCTGCGCATCGCCTCGGTCCTGCGCGCGCTCGTCGTCCTGGCCGCCGCCCTCGTGCTCCCCACCGTCGGCGGCACCGCCGCCATCGCCACGGTCATGCTGCTCGCCGCGTTGACCGGCGTCCTCACGGAGTTCTCCTACATCGCGGCCGAGACCGCCGGCGGCGCCGCCAGCCGGGACGCCGGAGGCCACGCCCACCGCGTCCAGGCCGTCCTGCTCGGCATCGACCAGGGCGCCACACTGGCCGGCCCGGCCCTGGCCGGTGTCCTGCTGCAGTACACCGGTGCCACCGGCATGCTCCTGACCATCGCCGCCTGCTCCCTGCTCGGCGCGGCCCTGGCCCCCCGCCAGCGCCCCGCCTGGCCCCAGGACGCCCCGGTCCCCGTCGCCCAGGGACTCCGGATCGGCTGGCGGACCCTGCGCTCGCTGCCCGCGCTGGGCTGGCTGTGCGTCGGACTGGTGCTGTCCAACGCCGCGATCGGCCTCGTGCAGGCCGCCGGTCCCGTGCTGGTCATCCAGCAGCTCGGCGGCACCAGCAGCCAGGTCGGCCTCGTCTGGTCGGCCGCCGCCGTCGCCTCCCTGGCCATGGTCGCCCTCGCTCGGTTCGCGATCGACCGGGCCGGTCTGTGGCCGGTCGGCGCCACCGCAGCAGCCCTCGCCTCCCTGGCCTGCCTGGCACTGGCAGCCGCCGACACCTACACCACCTTCCTGGTCCTGGTGGCGCTGCTGATGGCGGGCGAGGCGGGCATGACCGTGGTGCTGCGCACCCTGCGCGCCCACCTCGTACCCGCCGAAGTGTTCGGCAGCACCCTCAGCTTGATCATCCTGCTGCTGCTCGCGCCGTTCCCCCTCGCCGGAGCCCTGGTCGCGCTCACCCCGCCCGACCTCCTCGGCCACGCCATCACCGCCTGCGCCGTCCTGCAGGCCGCAGGACTTGCCGTGTCCTTCGCGAAACTCCGCACCCATCCGGCCACCCGCCGCCCGCTCCCCGCCTGACCGCCTCAGCCACCAACCCCTCGAAAAGGACCACCGTGCCCGCGACCTCCGACGCTCCCCAGCCGCAGCACCGCCGCCTCCGCCTTCGCGAAGTCGCCGACCTCGACGACTCGGCGTTCTCCAACTACCTGCAGGACCGCTTCGATCACCTGGTGACGGCCGCGATAGCCGACGCTGCCGGCTACCTGCGCCCCGCCCAGCACGACCTCCTCCACGCTCCCGGCCGCCTCCACGACCTGCGTGATGCGCTCACCTTCGCCGAGGGCGACCTGCAGGTCGCCCTCGAGCGGATGACCTACCGCCGAGACCCGCGCGCCGCCCGTACCTCCCGCCAGCTGCGGCAGGTACGCACCGCCCTCCACCAGGTCCACCGGGAAGCCGCCGCGCTGCGCCGAGCCGAGAGCCGTACGCGCGACGCTGCCGCGGGGACCGCGTCCACCGACACGGTCACCACCGCCCGCGGCTGGCTCGCCCACGCCTACCCCGCCCGCTTCACCCAGCTCCTCGCCCAGGCCCAGGCCGCTGCCGGCCTGCCCGCACGCCCGCTCGCCAAGGACATCTTCGACACGATCGAGGAAGGCTGGGCCGACGGCTACCTCACCGCCCCCAGCAGGCCGGGCGTCGAGCAGCTCCTGGCCAGGGGAGTTGTGGCGTTCCGCAGCGCCGTCGCTGACGACGCCCGCGACCAGAACGACCGTGACCCCGCGCTGCGCCACCCGCTGCTGCAGCGGCGCTGGAACACCGCACTGGACGAACTCGCCACCCTGACCGTGCCGTTGGCCCGCGCCTCCTCCCCCTCCGCCCTGGGCGCCCTGCCCGGCGACTTCTCCCACATGCCCGAACAGGACGCATTCAAGATCCTCAACGCGCGCCGGTTCCTAGTCGCCATCTGGCAGCGCCGGGCCGAACACACCCGCCTGATCCACCAGTACGCGGGGACGGTCACCGACCGGCGCCGCGTCGCTCCCGACCACGACCTGCGATTCCAGGCCCTGGACGCGGCCCTCGACCGCCTCGTCGCCGAGCACCCGGCCGCCGCCGCCCGCATCCTGGCCCGGCTCCGCCCGTATGCCACCGCGGACGGCAGGCTCGAGGAGGACGTCTTCACCCCGGCCCTGCGCGCCCAGGCCAAGCGCGAGGTCCTCGCCGACCTGGCCGCCATCCGCAGGCCGGACGTCGTCCTGCCCTCCGCGATCGCTTCTCGCCCGGTACTCGCCGCCACCGCTGCCCTCGCCGCCCGCTGACCGCCACCCCTTCCGCCAGGAGACGCCCTTGCCCGCACCCGCCCCCCGAACCACCGTTACTCCCGTGGACGGCGATGTTCACGTCACGCCCCGATATCTCGCCGGATCACCCGGCTACGGCGATGCCGGCTTCGCGCCCGTCGCGCACTGGCCCCACCACCAGATCGACGAAGGCCCGCACCAGCTCGTCGTGACCAGTCCGGACCACCGCATCCGTATCGGCTGGGCGGGAGACGACTACGACCTGTGGACCATCAGCGCCGCGCCGGACGCCGTTTCTGGACCCCAATGGACCGCGATCGTCAACCAGAACACCCCGCCCGAGCTCGTCGCGGCCCTGACCACCGCCCTTGCCCAGGATTGGACCGACGGTCAGGACCGCTTCCTCGCGGCCCCGTCGCCCTCCTGGCGCGGCGGCGCGGCACCCCTGCTCGCCTCCGGGTGGAAGCACGAGGCAGCCGACCGCGGCACCGTCGAGCTGGTTGCCCCCGACGGCAACGCGGGGCTCTACATCAACCGCACGCGCCGCGACCTGGAGGACGGGACGCAGCTGTGGGCCGGCCCTCCAGGCTGGGGCACCCGCGCGGAGATCACCTTCAGCCCCCGTACGCCCTCCCACCTCATCGCTGCCACGGCGGCAGCCTTCACCGACCCGACTCCCGCGGCCCGCTGGCGCGAGAGCCTCCACCCCAAGCTCGCCGCCCTCGCCCAGCTCACGCCTGTCGTACCGCCCCGCCCGCCGGTGCCCACTCCCCGCGACCTCCGCCCCCGCCTCGGAGTCCGCCCGCCCGTCCCGGTCGGCAGCGTTCCGCGCTGGAGCACCGCCACCACCCCCTCCGCCGCCCTGCCCGCGCGCCCCGCCGCACGCCGCTGACCAACCAACGAGGAAGCCCTGTGGCCCTATTCACCGAGCAGCTGTTCGCCGACCACCTCACGCTGCCGTACCCCGAAGCCGCCGTCGTCGGCGACGCCTACTACGCCGCCCCCGTGGCGGACCTCCCGCTGCGGCTGCGCATCGACTTCGCCCCCACGATCCGCTCCGGGCGCTACGACGGGCTGCGCCTGCAGGTTGTGCACCTGGAACACGGGCGGATCGATACCGCCGTACTGTCCTTCGCCGAGTACGGCGCCTTCGAGCTCCGCGACCGACGCCTCGGCAAGCCGCCCACCCATGACGGGTACGGATCGATCACCGACTGGAACCACAGCGAGCACGCGCCCTGGGTCGGTATCGACGTCACCCGGCTGCGAGCCGCGATCGACCAGTACGTACGCCTGTGGATCCCCGGCGCCCCGCCGGTACGCACCGGCCCGCCTCCCCTCACGGCTCCGGCGCCGCAGGCCCGGACCTCCCCGGCCCGGACACGGTAAGCGGCCCCCTGCCCGCCGCCCCAGGCATCCGCCGACGCGCCAGCGTCCGCAGCCCTCATTCCCCTCTTCACCGACAGGACCTCCTCCCAAATATGAGCCTTCGCCTCGCCCGCCCCACTCACCTGGCCGTCGCCGTCGCCGCGCTCGCCGCGGGCACCCTGCTGCCCGCGCAGGCCGTCGCCGCCCCGGATGCCCCTGCGGTACTGGGCCCCGGCTACACGATCCCGGACTCTGGAGGGCACGCGGCCTCCAGCCACATCGGCGCCTACGGCCCGCCCGGCCCGGCCGTCCACGGCGACACCGAGACCTACTGCGCCGACCCCGAACGCAAGGGCCCGGCCGACGCCGGAGGCTACGGCGACCCGCAGCCGGTCCCGTCCTGGACGTCCTCAGTGACCGAGAAGGCCGTCACCAAGGAGAACCTGGCACAGGCCGCCTACGTGATCGGCAAGTACGGCCAGACCCGCGACAATGCCCAGGCCGCCGCGGTCGACGCCGTGGTGTACGAATACCTGGCCGGCGGCACCTACGCACTCGACGGCGACCGCGGCAAGCAGCGCCTGGCGTACCCGGTCGTCTCCCCGACCGCCCGCACCCTCGCCCAGGGCTACGTCGCCGAGGCCAAGAAGCTCGCGGGCCCCTACACCCTCCAGATCACGCCGTCCGTGAAGACCACCACCGCCGGGACGAAGGTCACCGTCGCGGTCAAGGTCACCACCGCCGCTGGCACACCGGTCCCCAAGGTTGCCGTCACGCTCTCCGAGTCGGGCTCAGGCACCGCCTCCGGCAAGGTCACCACCAACGACAACGGCACGGGCGCCTGGGAGTTCACCGCCGAGACCCCTGGGACCGCCAGCGTCACCGCGACAGCCGAGGGGCTGCCTGCCATCGGGCTGCAGGTCCTCACACCCAAGAACCCGGCCGCCCAGCGGATGCTGCTCGCCGGGGGCACCACCAGCGTCAAGGACTCCGCCGCCATCACCGTCGGCGAGGCCACCGGCGGCGTGACGATCCGCAAGAAGGACCCCGAAGGCACCCGCCTCGTCGGCGCCGCGTTCCAGCTCCTGGACTCCGACGGCAAGCAGGTCGCCGCAGGCAAGACCGATGAACAGGGCAGCCTTGTCTTCGACAAGCTCCCCGCCGGCACCTACCGGCTGCGCGAGACCTCCTCCGGCAGCCCCGTCCACGACCTGGTCCCCGAACAGACCATCACGATCACCGCCGGACGCACGGCCCAGGCCAACCCCCTCGACCTCGTCGACCCGTTCAAGAAGGCCCGCCTGTCGGTGAAGAAGACCGACAAGAACACCGGCAAGACCCTGCCGGGCGCGGTCATCGCCATCCGCGCCGACGAGACCGGCAAGCACACCCCCGGCAAGGTGATCACCAACCTCACCACCGGGACCGACGGCACCGCGACCGTCCCCCTCGACGTCACGCTCAAGGCGGGCACCCGCTACTGGGCCGGCGAGACCAAGGCCCCCGACGGCTACCAACTCGATGCCACACCGGTCGCGTTCACCGCCCGGCCCGGAGCCGACGTCACCGTCACCCTCGCCGACCAGCCCACCGCGACCACACCGCCGAGCCCGAGTACCCCGCCCGCGACACCCCCGGCCACCACCCCGCCGACGACGCCGCCCGGCTCCCTCGCCCACACCGGCGCCGACGCCACCACCTGGCTGGCCGGCGGAGCCGCCGCCCTGCTCGCCGCAGGAGGCGGCCTCTACCTGATCAACCGCCGCCGCCGTACGGGCGACGCCCCCAGCTGACCCCTAGCGCTGCCGGGCCCGCTTTCGGAGCCCGCGCCACACCGTCCCGCACCGCACGATCCCGCCCGGAGCACCCTGATGAAGCACCGCCCCCTCCTGTTCACCGCGCTCGCCCTGACCGCCACCGTCCTGACCAGCTTGGCCACCACCGCCACCGCAGCCCCCTCCCCGTCCGCCGAAGCCCCCAAGGCCCAGGGCGACCCGGCTCCGACGGACAAGGCCGGACTGCGCATCGTCAAGACGGACCCCGAAGGCGAGCCCGCCCCCGGAGCCGCGTTCCAGCTGCTCGACTCCGCGGGCAAGACGCTCGCCGAGGGCAAGACCGGCTCCGACGGCAACCTCGCCTTCTCCGACCTCGCCCCCGGCGTCGTACGCCTCAAGGAGACCGCCTCCGGCAGCCCGCTGCTGGGCACCGTCCCCGACCAGGACGTCGTCGTCGCCCCCGGCGAGCCCAAGGTCCTGGCGATCACCGACCCGTACAAGTCCGCCGGCCTCACCCTCAAGGTCACCGACAAGGCCACAGGCAAGGGCCTGGCCGGAGCCATCGTCAACATCGCCCCGAAGGACGCCAAGGACGACAAGGGCGCCTTCACCCTCACCACCGGCCCGGACGGCACCGCCAAGGCCCCGCTCCCCGTCGGAAGGAAGACCGGCAGCGCCTACACCGCCACCGAGACCAAGGTTCCGGACGGCTACCGGCTAGAGACCTCCCCGGTCGAGATCACGGCCAAGCCCGGCGCCGAGACCACCGCGGCCTTCACGAACGCGGCTACGACCAAGCCCACCGAGGAACCGACCGGTAAGTCGACAGTCAAGCCCACCGCCGACCCCACTGCCCAGCCCACGCCGACCAGCTCGTCCTCGACCGGCACCGGAGAGCCGACCGACGCCGCATCCCCCTCCAGCAGCCCGGACATCGGCACCGCCACCTCGACACCCACCGCACCTGACGCCAAGCCCGAAGGCTCCCTCGCCCACACCGGCGCCGACAGCACCAACGGGTGGCTCCTGGCAATCGGCGGCCTTCTCCTCGCCGCCGGAGGCGGCGCCGTCTACGCCGCACGCCGCCGTAAGAACGACGAGAGCGAGACCGGCACCGGCCAGCACCGGCGCACCGACGACAACTGACCTCACCACCACCGGCCCCGGGAACCAGACAGGTTCCCGGGGCTGTCTGCGGTCTGAGGCGTAGCGGGGCTGACTCCAGAGCCGCCGCTGAAGTCCCCCTGATGGTCCGGATGTAGATCTTCGAGATCGTCCGAGGCGGATCAGGAGCGACCGGCCAACCCCACCGTGACGCCCACCGTGGCCAGCAGCCGGTCCAAGGACACGATTGCCTTTGGGTGCACATCGGTCGGTGGCTGAGCACGGGACAGCTCGAACAGCACTGCCTCGCCGGTCTCCCCGCCGTTCCCCACGTACGTGGTGTACCAACCGCGCTGCGCGTCCGCTGGACTCAGATATGGCACTCCCGCCACGCTGGCCTCGTCCGTCTGCTCCGCGTGCGCGAGTGTCGCGGCCTCGATGTCCTCAGCCATCCGCACCCGCCACTCGCCGATCAGCACCACCAGGGCCTGACGGACCTTCCGCTGCTTGCGCTTCCGCAAGTTCCGAGCCTGCTCTACCGCCTTCGCGGCGAACATCTCCAGGCGCTCGCCGGAGAACGCCCGCGGCTCGTACGTACTGCGTGCCATCAGTACCGCGTGCGCGTACTCGACCTCGTTGCGCATGGCTTGGACAACGTTGCGCAGCTCGACTTCGGCGGCGGCCTCCGCCTTGCCGACCTCTGTTCGGCGCGCGTTTACCCCGGACAGCAGATACGTGAACAGTACGGTCGTCGCAGCCGCGATCGGGAAGATCTGGAGGGCCGTAGCCCCCAGAGACTGGGCAAGAAACAAGGAGGCCCCTCCTCGGGACAGGGCGCAGGTGTGCGCGGAGGTTGATCCTCCGCCACCCGTGACCGACCCGACAAGGCGCCGACAGATGTCCGCGCATGCAGAACGACTCCTTGTGTAGGTCGGGGCATCGCCACGGGAGGCGCTTAGGGTGCGTTGCGGCCGAGACCGATCCAGTGCACTTGTAGAGTCTCGCGCCTCGTGGCACAGGCCGGGCTCTTAGCCAGCAGCCTTCAAGCTGTCTCACAGCGATGGCCTGCGGTTCAGTCTCACGGGCGTGGCATTTCCTTGTGGTCTGGACCGGCCGGTCGGCCTGGTAGCTCTGTACGCGTCGAAGAGCAGCGTTTTGACAGCAGTTCGGGAGTCATCCTGGCCGTCGGCGCCTAACCGTTGTTCATGACGTTGGACGGCACCGCCCGTCGCGGGAAGTAGTGCCGGCGGTCTGGGCGTCCTCGGTAGCCGGGTCAATGGGACGAAGGCGCTGACTCCGGCCTCGGGACGTTTCGGTACAGCGGCTACGCGAAGCCGGTGCACTGCTGGTACGTCGGCGAGGGGGTGGCCGCCAAGCCCCGTTGAGGCCTGGCGGTGGACCAGGACGTGCGCGAGGCGCTGCTGGCGTACCTGGCCAACTGCCCGGACATGAGCTTTGCGTTCGAGCGGGCGAGCTGCGACAGCCTCTGGGCAGGAAACGGCGGCGGCGGTCACCGTCATGGTGACCGCCGCCATGCGTCCCGGGAGCTCTACGCCTGCTCAGGGTGGACGCGACCGCCCGGCCTCACCTTCTCGGGGAGGCCGCCTGCTTGTGCTGTCAGTAGGCGTAGCTGCTGCGGTCAGCTGCGGCTACGAAGGTGATGCCGCTGCCGGGGGGCAGGGCTGTGGTCGCGGCGGACGGGCTGGTGGTGCTGCCGTCGCCGAGCTGTCCGTCCTGGTTGGCTCCCCAGGCGATGACGGAGCCGTCATCGAGGGCGGCGAGGGTGTAGCCGGCACCGCCCGCCAGGTGCTGGACGCCGCGCAGGTGGTCGAGGGAGACCGGCGTGGTGCGGGGGGTCTTGGTGCCGTCGCCGAGTTCACCGCTGGCGTTGGCTCCCCAGCCGTGGACGGAACCGTCGTCCATCAGAGCGAAGGACGAAGCCGCGCCGACGAAGACCTTGGCCACCGCATCCAGATACGCCACGTCCACGGGGGTGCTGCTGTCCGCCTTGCTGTCGTTGCCGAGCCGGCCGTCGGCGCCAGCACCCCACGCCTTGACGACGCCGTCGGCGGTCAGGGCCAGGACGTGAGCGTCTGCGACCGCGATCGCCTCGACATCGGCCAGGTCTGCGACCTGCTGGGGGGCGGTCCGGTTCGCAGTCGAGCCGGTACCGAGGCGGCCGGCCGCGCCCTGTCCCCAGGTCCACACGGTGCCGTCCTGGCGCAGGGCAACGCTGAACCCGTCACCGGCGCCGACCGCCTTCACCTTGTCCAGGCCCGGCACAGCGACCGGCACCTTCGACGCGGTGCTCTTGCCGGTGCCCAACTGGCCGTGGGTGTTCTCGCCCCAGGACAGCACCTGTCCGCCCTTGACGGCCAGCCCATGGTTGCGGCCCGCAGCCACCGCGGACACCCCGGACACTCCAGCCACCGCGGCGGGAGAGGACTGACCAGTGAGGGTGCCGTTGCCGAGCTGACCCGAGCCGTTCACTCCCCAGCTCTTCACCGTCCCATCACGCAACAGCGCCACGGCGAAGCCCTCACCCGAAACCACCTCCCGCACATCATCACGCATCATGCCAATCACGCTGGCGGGCGTCTGCTGCACCCTGTTCGAGCCGTTGCCCAGCTGCCCCTGCGCGTTCGCACCCCACGCCTTCACCCACGGGTCCGCGCTCATGTCTGCCTCCTCTCACACTGTGCAGAGCGACCGCACAGTGTTCCGACACTTCGATCACCCCACCCTCCCTGTCTCTGGGTGTGCTCACATGGAGACTTTCCGTAGCGGAGCTCGAAATGGCCGACCCTCAACTGCCATGGCTGGAAGTCGCAGCCCACCAACGCCGCGAGCTCCCCTTGCTTGGAGTGGCTCGGGGCCGTCCCCGGATCCCATCGACCCGTTCTAACGACCGGGCGAACGCCGTGCCCGTCGTCCGCGTCAGCGGGCGGCTCAGCCGCTCAAGATCACCGGCTTAGCGTTAACGCTGTACCAATGTTCCCCGAGACCAACTACGGAGCCGGGTGACCGACGGCGCGGCTCCGACGCCGGCTCACGGCCCACTGTGGCGCACTGCCTCCCGTTCTCGTGAACATCGACATCCCGCCTCGGACGGTGCCTCCCAAAGCCGTGACGAACGGGCTTCACAACCCGTGAACAAAGCCAGCCTGGCGCCGTCTGGAATGGAAGAGCCAGTTCGGTCCCGAAGACGTGCCGGTGACCGCGGCATCTTTGGCTCAGCCCCGCCCATCCGGTTGGTATTGCTTCGGCAGTAGTGGTCCTTCGGCGCAGTCGAACACGCCCTTCCGCAGAACTCTTCCGGGGTACGACTGGGGGTCCGGTCCGACACCGCGATCAGTTCGCCCAGGGGGGCTGTCCCATCGCCTGGGCGCTGACCGTGGCCGTGACCTTCGCCCCGGGATAGCGCCCCTCTAGCTCCTTGACCAGGCTCTGCACCCGGCGGGGGGTCTCCCCCGGGCTGACGCCCCGCAGCACGGGAAGTGGCGGCGGTTCCTCGCCGTTGGACCAGGACCCCTCGATGACCAGGTCCGGGCCGATCATCCGGGATCCTCGTTCCCGGGCCTCTTGGGCTGCCCAGTCCGGCGGCGCCGTTCTCGACACCCTCAAGGTCAGGACGTGGCCGGCGTACTGTCCCTCTCGGACGGGCTCGGGAATCGCTGGCTGTGCGCGGCGCGGCTCCAGTGGGTGTCCGCGGCCGATCGGCCACAGCCTGGGGGCGTGGAGCTCGCTGACGTAGGGCTGGAGGTACGGCCTGCCGGTTTCTGGGTTGATGGTCTTACGGGCCTGCTCGATCCAGCGCTCGAATTTGCGGGAGGGCTGCGCGCGCTCACCCTCAGCTTCCACCAGAGGGAGGTCGTAGACTTCCGAGATGGCGCGCTTCGGGGAGAGTCCGAGCTTGCGCGTGTAGTTGTACATCGTGGCGATGGTGGCGGCTCGCAGCTGCACGCCGTCCGTCTTCTTCTTGTGCGGCGTGGGAAGGGCCAGGGAGACCGCCCAAATCGAGCTGCGGGGGAGTTCCTTGGCTGCCTCAGCTGCCTTTCTGATGCGCCGGAGCAGTTCGGGGTCGTCGGTCGGTCGCCGGGCGTTGCTCCGGGTTCGAGGGGGCGGGACGTCCCGGACGGTGCGCGCGCTCCAGGTCGACCAGTCGATGTCGACCTCGATCACCCACCCCGGCCACCCGTAGAGATTCCGCAGGGTGACGCCGGTCTCGGTGAGGTCCAACTCGATCTCACCGAACCGCATCCCGAATGCCATACGGCCACTATCTCGCATGCCCGTGTTCGGCACCGTCGCGGTCGTCCGGAGAACACCCCCGATTTTGTCGGGCAGGATCTCCCGGCGATCGCAACCATGCTCGTGCCATGACCAACAGCAGCTCCACCCAGACGCCTTCCGCCCAGCCCCAGCAGTCCTACTCGGCTTCCGCAGGCCCGGCTGCCGCAGCGCTGCTCCCTCTCCTGATCCTGCTCTTCGTTCTCGTCGTCCTCATCATCGGAGCCGGCCTGCTCTACGTGACGATCGCGCATCCCTCGCTCGCGACCCCGCTCACGGTCGCGGTCGCTGGCGTGACCCTCGTCGTCACGATCGCGGGTGCGATCGCCGCCTTCCTCGCCATCTCCAGGAGGTAGATTCCCGGCGCGCAACTGGTGTGTTACCTCCACCGCAGCAAACGAGCGAGCCTGGGGCCGTGAACCGGTCCGAGGCTCGCTTCTGCTGCTGTGCCATCAGGGAGCCTCCTTCTCGCCGACCACGTCGGGGCGGGCACACCGCATTGTCGCCGCAGCGTGGCGGCGGCGCTGAGCATGGGATTGCGGAGGCGACCGTCAGCACGGTCCGAATGGCGAGTTCGCCGGTGGCAGACAGGAAAGACCCTGCAAGGACTGGCGCAACGTTGCGGTGCATGTCAACCTAGACGACCTTCCCCCGACTCGGGGTTTTCCCAGGTCAGAGAGGTGATGCTTGTGACGGTGGAGCTTTCGAACGCTGGATTCCGCACCACGATCGAGAAGTTGCGCTTGCATAGCTGGCTTCTGGGGCCCGGCCAGCCGACCGAGGTCATCGACTGCTTCCCAGAGGCGAACGGCGACTTCACCCTCATCGTCGACGACCGGGCCGACACCCACGTCTCTTCGGCTGACGGCCGACTGTATCTCGGTTGGTTTCCCGATGGCCGGCCCGGAGCCGAGGACGAGGGCTGGGTTCTTGCCGTCACCGGTACCGCGACGGTTCCCGGCTACCGTGTCGTCTTCGATCCGCAGACCCCGGCACGGCTCGTGGCCGCTACCGTTTCCGAGGTGCTCGCCACCGCTCGCCGACAGTAGTGACCACGCCGCCTTGCGGCCGGGATCCTCGCCTCCCGTCCTCCGGCGGCTCCTCTGTCGCCCGTGGTCTGTTCCCGCAGGCCGCGCGGTGCACATCCGCAACCACCACAGCGCTTTCCACCCGTGAGGAGAACCGTGGCCCCGCAGCCCGAGCCCGGCGCCGAGATGACCGTCGCCGACCTGATCCAACACCTGTCCGAGGTAGACCCCTCCGCCCGGGTCCGGCTCGCGATCAACCCCTTCTTTCCCATGGCCCACAAGATGGGCGCCGTGACCACGGACACGGACCCGGACGGGCGACCGATCGTCTATCTCGCCGAGGACGCGGAGGCAGTGCAGTACGGGTACCTCCCCAGGCCGGTCGCCGAGGCCCTTACCTGGATGCCTCCGGTCGAGCCGCCTGCACGGGGACGGCGGCTACGCGCCGTTTCCGACGACGATACGAGCCGCGACACCCCCTGACGACAAGGAGCACTTCTGCCCCCGTCCCCTGATTTCCCTTCCCTTCCCGCGTACTGGGTCACCCCGAGCCATCTCGCCGGCGACGATGGCCTCCTTGCCGACCAGGTCGGCTCACACCTAACTGCTGCGGGTTGGACCAGCTTCACCCTCGTCCGAGGCCGGCGTGAACCCGACGAGTCTGTCGATGCCCGGCAGGTTCTTCGCAGCACCGTCCTGCACGTCGCTCCGGACGCACTGAGCTGGGCGCAGTGGGTGCTGGCCGACGAGCCCATCCTCCTGGGCGATCAGCCGGTGGCGTGGACGGTCTCTGCCCGCGCTACTCCCGACAGCCTTCCCCAGTGGAATGCGTACTTCTCCACCGGCACCCCGCCCGAGGCCGTCACCGACTTCCTGCTCGCCCTGGAGGACCGTCCGGATCCCGCCCACGGTTACGCCGGGCCGCAGGTGGTTCTCGACGCGCTGGCGGGTGGCGGCTGGGTCCGCGACATCGACACCCCCAGCGCCATGTCCGACCCGCGGTTGGCCGCCAGCATGGTCTTGACGACCTTGCCGGCCGAGGGCATTCAGGACGGCGACCCGCTCATCCTCGATCCCGAGGCGGAAGCGGCGGGATGGCAGGCATGGTGTGAACCGAGGATGGGCGCCGGACTCCTGTGGGCCGCCATGTTCTCCGCCAGCACGCCACATGACCTCGTTGCCGCCTTCGCCGCCTCCCTGGCCTCGCCTGCACCGGTGCTGCGCCACACCTTGCCGGAAAGCAGCGAGGGCCAGCTCACTGTGCAACCGACTGTCTGATACCCCGACGGCCGGACCCCCTTGGGTCCGGCCGTCGGTCTTTTGCGTGGCAGTACGGTCACGCATCGATGTGCGGCTCCAGGAGACGGTGGCAATGCCGGCCGACGACCGACACCCCGCCCGGCCTCGGCGTTTGTGCGCGAGTCGAGCGGGGCGCCAGGTAGAGACGGTTGCCTTGGCCGCCGGTCAGCGGCCCTTCCCCGTGGCACCTCCCCACGGCTGATCACCGGGCTTGTGCCAGTGCACAGCCGGGAGACCCCCGTCTGCGGCCAGGCTTTCCGTGAGATGGGCAGCACGGGCACGGATGCCGGAGCGGCGCACCGCTTGGGCGTTGTTTGCGCCGAGCAGGGACTGCAGCTCGGCGAACGCCGCCGTGGCTCGCTCGCTCTCCGGAAGCGCAATTTCACCGCGGCGCCCGGTGGGCCTGGCGCCAATGATCTGCGCCCGGTCCGCTCCTAGGGCAGCGAGGGCCATCATCAGCCGTACCTGCGGATCGCCGGCGGCGGCGAGACGGGTGAGGGCCTCGGAGGGCACGAACTCGGTCACTGAACCTCCATATAGAAGAAGGAAGGGGACGGGGGGGGCTTAGCGGGCGGTTGCCTTGGCCAGGGCGGTCTGCGCGTGGACCGTGACTTCAGCCGGGCTGCCGGAGACGACCAGGAGCACGGCCCCCGCGCGAATCACGGTCTGCTGGACGATTGTGCGCCGCCCGCCGGCGGTGACGGTGAGGACCTGCCCCCACTGCTCGTCACCGAGATGGGCCACCGGCGCCGTCTGGGTGCGGGCCTCCGCCACGGTGGTGGCGGTGACCAGCTGGTACGACGGGCAGCCGCCCATCGCGGTCATGATCCGCCCGGCCTCTGCGGAAAGCTCCTTGGGCGGTGCGGAGTACAACTCCTCGGTCAGCTCGGTGCCGCCGGGGCCGGTGAAGACCCGCTTCCCCTGGTTCGGGAACATCGCGTACGGGTCGTCCGCGGCGCTGCCCAGCTGCTCCAGCTTCGGGCAGCCCTCGACGGACGCCTCGGGCGAACCCGTCGTTGCGGCGGGGCGGGCGGTGTAGCCGGGGCCGAGATCGGCGGCGGTGAGCAACCGGTCCCCCAGCCGCTCCGACGGCAGCACTCCCCGGTCGTCGGCGGTGGGTATGGGTGTCTCCGCCTGCGCCCTGGCGGGCGCGCTGTCGGAGGGCACGGTGGAACAGCCGGTCAGGGCCCAGAGGGCGAAGCAGGTGCTGGTGAGGATGGCGGAATGGCGCAGGCGCATACGGGTTCCCTGGGTCGGATGCGAGTGGGCTGACCGTGGCCGCCTCCTCGGAGCGGCGGGACAGGAGTGCAGGGGGTCCAGGGGCGCGGTGCCGGATCAGTGGTCGAGGGAGCGCAGGCCCTCCTCGAGCGTGCCGAACTTGCCGTTGCTCGGGCCGCTGTTGCGGTTGTACCAGGCCACGTCCAGACGGGGCTCCAGGGTCTCGTGTCCGTCGCGGCAGCGTAGCCAGATCCGCCCCTGGGTGCACAGAATCACCCAGTCCCGGTATGCCTCGCACTGCGGGCAGGCGCGGACCTCACCGTCGACGACCAAGGGGCGCCGCCACGGCATGAACCGCCCGGCCAGCTCGTCGTCGGTGTCCATCCGGAAGTCCGGCGGCAGGAAGTCGTCCACTACCCCAGCGGCCGGAGCGGGTTCGGGCGCCGGCTGGGCGGGCTCGGGCCACTGCGGCTCCGGGTACGCCAGCCACGGGACACCCGCCGGCCCCATCTTTCCTGGCTGCTGCTTCGCCTTCCTGCGACCGAACACTTGGGCTCCCCTCCCAGAGTTGGCTCCCCGCACACGGCGGCGGGTCATGAAGCGTGCCCCATCGCCCCCATCTGCGGCAACTCACGAATTCCTGAAACCTCGGTCACATCCTGCGGCGCTGCGCGCCCCTCTCGGCCGGGTTCCCGGCCTTCCGCCCGGCGGGGTCCGACGGGACGGAGCCGCCGTCGGGCAGCGGCGCCGCCTGGGCATCGGCCGACAGGTCCGCGGCGCGGCGCAGCCGCCACACCAGCACATCCGACACGGACTCCGCGCTCGCCAGCTCCCGGCGGGCAGCCGCATCGGCCAGCAGGGCGGTGGCGTCGTATCCGGCCGCCTCGGCATCGGCCAGGGTCGCTGCCAGCGCCGCCCACCCTGCTTCCGCCAGGACCTGCTCCGCCAACGCCGACGGCAGCGCTTCCCGGACCCGCAGGACCTGGCGGCGCAGCACCGGAAGAGCCAGCGACCGGCCCCGCACGGCCAGCACGCTCATCGGCTGCTTGGCGGCGGCCCGGTAGGCCGTGCGCAGGTGCTCGGCGGCCAGCTGGGCGGCGGCGGCCTGCTGGGCGTGTGCCTTCTTCCCGTGCCAGTGCGCGGCCACGGTCACCAGGAAGAACACGGCGTCGATCACCATCGCGGTCGTCGCCCCGTCCTCCCCCCGCCCGAGCGCTGGACCGCTGTAAACGAGGTCGCGTGCAGCCTGGCGAAGGGCCCGGTCGTGCCCGCGTTCGGCCCGCACGTGGGAGCGGGAGGCCCGCTCGAACACGAAGGCGGCTTCTCGGAGTTCGCGCCGGGTGTGGGCGGCGGACGTCTTCGCGAGCGCGTCCAGTACCTCACCGGCAGCCGCGATGTACGCCGCGGCCGCCCCGTCGTCCGCCCCGTCCATGACCAGGACCGCCTGCCACAGCGCCGTACTCGCCCGCCGCCGCGCCGATGCCGGCCCCGACGGCAGCGTCTGCTCAGTGACCCGGCTGGTCCGGCGGCCGGACCAGCGCTCCCGGATCCGCGGCAGGGACAGGTCCGGGCCCAACTTCGAGCCCGGGTAGAAGACCGGGTCCCCTTGGGCGTTGACGTCTCCGGGCAGCGCGACCGTGTAACCCAGGAGGTCACCGGACGGTGCGACACGGGTGCGCACCAGAACGCCGGCGGCGCCCAGGCGGTCGAAGAACTCCTTCTCGCTCTCGGCGCCGGCCACGGCCCGCCGGACTGTCTCGCGCAGTTCCTCTCGGGCGGTGCGCTCGCGGCCCTGGCGGACAGCCTTGTGGCGTTCGGCGCTGGTGGGCCGCTTGGTGGCGGTGCCGTCACCGGGGTTGAGGCGGCGAAGCCCGAGTTCCTGCTCCAAACGTCGGGCTTCGGCCTGGACGCGAACGGCGTCGCAGTCGAGGTCCGGCCGGTAGCCGTCCTCACGGACCAGGGTGGCCAGGATGTGGATGTGGTCGTCGGCGTGCCGGACGGCGACCCAGCGGCAGCCCGCGCCTTGCTCGGGGTCGTCGATGCCGGCGGCGGTGACCATGCGGCGGGCAACGTCGCCCCATTCCTGGTCGGAGAGGATCCGGTCGGTGGGGCCATTGCGTACGGATAGGTGCCACACGTGCTTCTTCGGGTGCTCGTTTTCGTCGAGCAGGGCCAGGGGCTGGTCGAGGAGCTGCTGCAGCTGCTTGTACGTGGCCTCGGGGTCGCGGCCGGGGTCGGGGGCGGCGTGGTCCCAGGACGCCACCAGGTGCGGGTCGACGTGTTCTTCGGCCTTGCCGGGGCCGTACAGGTAGTACAGCAGGCCGATGGTGCGCGTCCCGCGCTTGTGGATCTTGGGGACCATGACGGTTGGGTGTTCCTAGCGGAGTTCGAGGAGTCGGTCGGTGGCGGCCTGGACCCGGTCGGTGGCCCGGCGCACGGCGGTCAGCACCGCGTCGAGGTGGGCGTCCGCCGGCCGGTCGCCGGAGTTGATGGCCCTGGCCACCTGGTTGAGGTTGTTGCCGACGTGGCCGAGGTGCCGTCGGGCGGCGAACATCTCCGAGATCAGCTCACGTTCGCCGGCGATGGCGCCAGCGGCATGCTCGGGGTCGCGGGCGGCGGCGAGGGCGCTGCGGGCGAGGAACGCGGGCAGGCTCGTGTGGGCTGCTGCGGCAGCTGTGGTGAGCTGGCGCTTCTCGTCGTCGTTGAGGCGGACGCTGCACACGTAGCTGCGTTTGTCGGCGGCGGGCTTCGGCGAGCGCTTGCGGGAGGCGTTCTTCGTGGCGCGGCGCTTGCGCCGCGGTGCGGGCTTCTCCTCCGGCTGCGATCCGCCCTCGGTCGCTGCCTCGTGGACCGGTGCCCCCTGGCTCCGGTCCGCTCCCGCCACTTCGGGGGCGGGTTTGGCCAAGACGCTCTTCCCCGACGGGGAAGAGCGTCTTGGCCGATAACTTGCTCCTCCTGGGTACGAGTTGGTGTCGGGCGAACGGTGGTCACGGTCGGCGGATTCGGCCTGTCTGACGGGCTGGTCCTGCTCCGCTTCGGGCGGGTTCTCGGCTGAGGTCATGGGCGTTTCGGCTCCTTCCGGGAGGCCAGGTGCGGGAACGGGGCGGCGGCCCGGGTGTTGGTCCGGGCCGCCGTACGGGCTGGAGTGCTGCTCACCCGCACAGGGGGCAGTGCGTGTAATGGCGGGTCAGGGCCTTGGCCATGTTCTGCTTCACAGCCAAGGCGTGCCGCGTGCTCGACTTCGAGGCGGTGCTGCCCGAGTGACGGGCGGCGTGGTTGCGCAGGAACGTGATGTCGCGTTCGTATCCGGCCTTCAGGTCGGTGAATCGGTCGCACGTCTTCATCAGCGGGTGGCTCCTTCGGAGGATGCGGAGGCGGTGGCGGCCCGAAGCGCGGTCAGGACGGGACCGATGTGCTCGTTGCCGAGGGGGATTCCGCGGGCGCGCATGATGCCCCGCAACTGCGTCCTGGTGATCTGCACGTTCCCCTCGGCCGCCAGGACTGCGGGGACGTCCGGGAGGACCAGCTCGACGACCTCGGCCTCGGACAGGCGACGCGGTCCGGTCCGGCGGTCCGACCGTCCGGCATGCACCTTCGCCCGGACGGTCCGGGGGCGAGCCGGGCCGGTCCGAGTTTGGCGCGGTCCGGTTTTCGGTCCGGGGCGGGGCGGTCCGGTGGGGGTGTCGGTCCGGTCCGGGTTGGGTCCGGTCCGGGTTTCCGTGCGGTCCTGTGGTCCGGCGGTCCGGCTTGGGTCCGGGTCCGGTCCGGCTTTTGGTCCGGGGCGGGGCGGTCCGGTGGGGGTGTCGGTCCGGTCCGGGTTGGGTCCGGTCCGGGTTTCCGTGCGGTCCTGTGGTCCGGCGGTCCCGCTCGGGTCCCGCTCGGTCCGGGTTTCGGTTCGGCTGTTCCGGATGGGCCTGGCGACGCGCTGCTGTATTTGCCTCATCAGGACTCCGAAGGCCAGCATCGCCCCGGTCGGTGGGACCGCTGCGACCAGGTAGTCCAGGAGCGGAACCGGACCAGTCGTGGTGCCGTTCACGCCGGCCACGTTCAGGGCGATCGAGCCGAGTGAGCCGACAGCCGTCAGTCCGACCGCCCACCAGTCCGTCACCCGGCGAAGTCCGGCCCGCAGCATGAGCAGTTCGCCGGCGACGATGAACATGTCCAGCGTGGCGGGCCAGGCCCACTGCCTGATGGGCGAGCGGTCCAGGCCGTGGCGCCCTGCGACTTCGGCGAGGTGGGCGTAGGAGAGCCAGAATCCGGCGCCTGTCAGGACGATGATCACTGTCCCGGCAGCGATCAGGGCGTATCGGTCGGCGTTCTCCTCGGTCAAGGGCTCCCTTTCTCCGGGCTCGGTGGGGGATGTGCTGTGCGTCCGCCGGTGGGGCGGGCGGGAAGTAGCGCCAGGCAGCTCAGGCCGCCTTCTTCAGAGCATTGATCAGTTCGTGCGTCTGGGCCTGGCGGGGCACCTGGCAGAACGTTTCCTCGGGGGCGGTCTCGCTGCTGACTTCCTCGTCCTGGTCCGGGGTGTCGGCTTCTTCGCTGTCCGCGGCCGGGACCTTCCAGTACCGGTCGCGGTCGGCCACCGCGTGGCGGGCCTCGCGCAGGAGGTCGCGGGCGTGGTCGAGGTCGATGCGGAGGGCATAGGCGAGGCGTGGGGCGCTCCAGCCGCGGATGTAGGCGGCGCGGGTGACGGCGTCTCGCTCGGACGCGGTGAGGTGGACGTCCCGGCCCATGAGAGCGGCGCGGACCCGGGCGTAGTCGAGGCGCTTGGCGACCTTGGCGTGCCACGGCTTGCGTTCCGCCTCGGTCAGGCCGCCCCACATGCCCCAGCGGATGTCGTTGTCCAGGGCGTGCGTGAAGCAGTCCTGGCGTACGGGGCAGGCGCCGCAGAGCGTCTTGGCCTCGGCGATGGCGGCGTGGGCGCGCGGTGCGGAGAAGAACAGGCGGTCGGCCTCGTCGGCGGTGAGGCCGTGGCACCTCCCGCGGGCGTGCCACGAGATGTCAGCGATGCCGCGCAGTTCCGGGACGGGCTGGGTGTTGGTGGTGATGTGGAGCATCGGATGGGTCTCCAGGGCATGCCGGGCGGCGGCGAGCGGGTGCGGCACGCGGCGGCGGGTGCCGGCGGACCGGCTCGCGGGCCGGGCGGTGGAAGGTGGTGGGCGCGGCGGGTCAGGCGGCGCGGAAGCGGCGGTCGGGGCCGTCGAGGTGGACCGGGGTGCACATGCCGGACAGGCGGCTCAGCACGCGGTCGCCGACCTTGTCCCGCAGCACCGGCTGGCCGGAGGCCATCCCTGGCATGCGGACCGGCGGCAGGTTCGAGGTGACGATCGTCGGCAGCTGGTTCTGCGCCCGCCAGTTGAGTAGGCGGAAGGTGATCTCCTCGGTCCACTCGCTGCTCTTGGCGGCGCCGAGGTCGTCGAGGAGCAGCAGCGGGATCCGCACGATCCGCCGCAGGAGGTACTCGGGATCGCTGCTGCCCCGGGCCCGCATCTCGCCGTACAGGTCGGCGGCGGTCGTGGCGTGCCAGCGGACCCCGCACCCGGAGGCGGTCAGGGCGCGGATCGCGCCGTACGCCTGGTGCGTCTTGCCGGCGCCGGTCGAGCCCCACAGCAGCAGGCTGCGGCCGTGGGTGATCTCCCTCTGCCCCGGCGTCCCGAAGTGAGGGATCAGCGGGCTCGCCGCGTGGCCGACGGCGCTGCTGGCGATGGTGCGGACCCACTCGGCTACGGCGGGATGCTCGACCTGGGCCTCGCGGTAGTCGCGCGGGATTCGCAGCTGAGCGGCCTCCAGAGCGGGGATCGCTTCCGGGGTGTCCGCGACGGGGGCGGTGGGGTCGATGCCGCGCTCGGCGAGCTTGCGCCGCATCCAGGCCATCGCAGCGTTGTCCGCGGTGGTCTGAGGGTCGGCGAGGCTGGTGCGGTTCACAGGGCGACTCCGAAGGTTCCGGTCGGCTCGGTGGGGTTGAGGTACGGCGTGTAGGCGGGGGATGCGCTGGCCCAGGGCCCCGCGCCGGAGGCGGAGGACGGGCTCGAGCTCGACGACGGCGCCGGCCCGGCGTTGAGGAGTTCGTTGACCAGGCTCGGCAGGACGCTGGGGTTCAGCCCCTTGGCGCGCAGCCGCTCCAGCGCCGGCTTCAGGACGTCGGGGCCGTAGCCCTCGTCCAGCAGCGAGCGGATCTCCTTGCCGAGGTGCCCGAGGACCTTCTTCGGCGGACGCCCTCCGGGGCAGCCGCGCAGATACTCGGCCATCAAGACCTTCGCCGACCACTCGCTCGCGTCGGCCGTCTCCAGCACCGTCTCCGGGGAGGAGCCGAGCGTGGGCGCCTCGCGCCCCCTACGGGAAGATCCAGGATCCAAGATCCTAGATCCAGACCGTGAGCCCTCAGTGAATGTGGCGCCCGCCACGCCGCCTGCTTGGGTTGCATCGCCCTGACCTGCGGATTCCCTTGTAGGGCTTGCAGGGGGCGGGCACGGGGGCGATGCGGCCTCGTTCGCACCCTCCTGGGCGAGAGTGGCGCGCGTCACGGTGAGGTTGGATGCGGGCGAATCGGACGGAACGGTTCGCGTGAGCGCTCCGTGAGCGGTCATGGAGTCGCCTCCGCCGATGGTGTCGGCGGGCGCCTCGTGGGCTTCGGGGAGCGGCTGCCGGGGGCTGGCACCCGCCCGCGTCTGGGTGTGGCACTGGGGGCGGTCGCACTCGCCGCACGCCTTCGCCACCTCGTGTGTCGGGCAGCGCGGCAGTCGTGAGTCCGAGGCGCGATTGATCTTCTGGTGCCGGTCCCAGGTCACTATGTGCAGCCAGGACTTGCCGTCACAGCCGGTGTACCGGCACACCAGGCCGGCCTCGGCCAGCTGCTCCAGATCGCCGGCGACGTGGGCGGGGGTGTGCTCCGGGCGCAGCGCCCACAGTCGCCCGGCGATGACGGCAGGGTGGTCGCGGAATCGTCCCGAGTCGTCCGCCTGGGTCAGCAGCCCGAAGAATGTGACCATCGCGGTGACATCGACGGCGGCGAGGTCTTCAGATTCGAACGCCTCGGGCTTGATGGTGCGAATGCGCGCCATCAGCGCTCACCCCCGTACCAGCGGCCCGAAATGGGCGGGCGGGCGGTGTCCGCGGCGCGTTCCGCGGCGACGGTCCGGAAGCCCGGCCTTTCGCGCAGGGGCGTGCCCATGCAAAACTCTCCCTGAGTGATGCCGCAGCCGGTGTGCCCCGTTGGAAGGGCCGGTGCGGTGATGATGGGTCTCTCCGGCCGTTGCCTCGGCTGGAGATACGACTCTTCGCGTCCGGCGCCCGGGAGTTGCCTTCTCCCGGGCGCCGAGTGCTTTTACGGACTAGCCGCTTGGTGCGTCCTGCATGCGTTCCTGTCGCCGGTCACCGGGTTGCCTCCCGGTTGGGGATGACGAACATACGCAGACGGCCACGCAAGATCCAGACCTGGCTCTACAGACCGTGAAAAGTTGCACATGCCAAGCATTTTGCTGCTCTGTCGGCGTGTGCGGATCTGGGCTGCTGTTTGATGCCGCCGTCCGCATGCACTCCGGGCACGCCAAGAAAGATCTTCAAAAGAGCCCCCACGTTCATGAACCGGCAGGCTGTCGCGCTGTACCGGCTGGTCAGGTTTGGATTTAAGCCCGCAGGCAAAGGCTTCGTCAACGGCATCTCAACGGGAATCCACGCGCGTAGATAGGCGCGTGGGATGTATAGGGGTTGCATGGAGATGCTTGCCAACCCTCGTATTTGCAGAGGGGGTTGGGTGGCGGCGACTTATCTGCTGGCGTGATCGTCGGCGGCGTGAATGATCATTCACCCCCTTGCAAGAAAAACCGGCAAGGATTTGCCGCTTTTCCGATCATGGAAAACCGCAGGCGAGGGAATGTCCAGATTCGTCACGGAAGGTGGCTGGGCGCGGGTGGGCATGGTTGCGCGTTTAACCAACCGCCCTGTGGTCGACGCCACAAATTGTGGAAAGCGTTCAAGGTCGTCGTATCGTCTTTGTGGGAGACATCCGGCCGGGGGGCCTGCATTCGTGCTGCCCCTCTTTTTTCATGCCTTCGACCGGATGCCGCCCTGCAGACTGCGGAGACAAAGGAAGAGCCTCATGGTTGCTCAGGGGATCGTCCCCTTCGGCGATGACCGCGCCGAGAACAAGGGCGCAAACGGCGGGGAAATCGCCGGTCAGTTCATGGGGTTCGGTGGCTGGCTGAAGAGATGGCGCCAGGCGGCGGGGATCACCCAGTCCCCGGTGGCCAAGGCCCTCGGTATGGGGGTCCGGACGTACCGCAACGTGGAGAAGGGTGCCGTCCCGCCCCGGTTCACGAAGCCCCAGTGCGAGGCGCTTGCGGACCTGCTCGGACTCGACAAGAGCGAGCGCCACGCCTTGCTGCTGTACAACATCGGCACCACGCTCGACGGCGACCCGCAGATCGACGCCAGTCCGGAGCTGCGCCGGGCACTTCGCCTTCTGATCGACAGGCAGATGCCGTCGCCTACGTACCTCACCGACCGCAACTGGAACATCCTCGCGTACAACGCGGCGATGGCCGAGTGGTGGCCCTGGGTCATGGAGCCGCGCGCTAACCTCATGCGCTGGGCCCTGACGAACCCCGAGGCGCGCACCCAATACCACGACTGGGAAATGCACGCTGCGGCCTACGTCCGCCTGCTGAAGTTCGCCCAGGCCACCCACAAGGACAACACCGAGCTCGTAGACCTAATCGCCGAGGTTCGCCAGAACCCGGACGTCGAGCGGATCTGGCGCACCGAGGCCGATCTGGAAGCCGACCGGGACGGCCACGTCTTCCGGATGATCATCCCCGCCCTGGGCTGGGAGACCGTCGAAGTCGTCTCCCACGTCCTGTACCCGGCGTCGATGCCCCACTGCCGATTCGTAGTGATCACCTGGGTCGAGACCGAGTCCTCCGATGACGAGACCGACGCCCTGGGAGGCAAGCGCAACGCCTGGGCCCACGCTGAGCCCAGCCTGTCCGCTCCCCAGCCCTCTGCCCAGGCCGAAGCCGATGCCGCCCGCCGCCGTGCGGCCCGTGCCCTCACCGCCCGCCTGGTCGTCGACAGCGCCAACGAAGCCGCAGCGCTTGCCGGCCCCGACGGCGTCCCGCTCCCCGCACTCAGTGCGCTGGCCGGTCCGGAGTGCCAGCTCACCCTGTCGCCCGAGAACCACTTCGTGGTGTGGGCCATCCGGGAAGCGCCTGGAGAGTGGGGCATCACGCAGCTGGGGGCCGGAGCCGTCATCGACCGCATCCACCACCCGATCATCGACCCCCAGGCCCGAGCGGAGCTGAAGCTGCTGCTGCGTGCCTCGCTGCCGAACTCGGTCCAAGCGGCGTTCAGCCGACTCAGTGAGCAGCTGCCCCAGGCGGACCTCCGGGCGACCCTCCTTCGCGAGATCTTCAACGACCTCCAAGCGGGCGAGCAGCTACCCCGCTAGCTGGTGTGGCTAGCTCGTTGACCAAAGCAAGTCACTTACTGTCACGACTGGTGCTGTCTCCGTCTGGGGGCTGGGAGGTCGGGGCGTGGTCGTCCGGACGGCACGGAACGTCCGGACGGCCGATGCCCGCAGCTCCTGGGCCATCGGTAACGGGGGGATGCGCCAGCCCCTCGTGGATCGGCCGGGCGCCTCGATGGCGCGGCAGGTCCCACAACTCTCAGGAGCCGCTGTGTCTCGACACATCTACCACTGCCCCGTTCGCTGGTCGGACCTCGACGCGAACGGACACCTCAACAGCTCCCGCTACGGTGTCCTCCTGGAGGAGACCCGCATGCGCATGTTCAGCATGCTGGTCCCCAGTGACCCCGCCGAGCGCCTGGCTCGCAACTTTCTCCTGCGCGAGCAGACCATCCGATACCAGTACCCCCTGGAGACCTGGGAAACCCCGGTCCGCATCGAAGCCTGGGTGACCGACGTCAAGCGTGTCTCCCTGACCTTCCACTTCGAGGTCAAGGACGATGAGCGCGTCTACGCCACTGCGACCTCCGTCGTGGCCGGCTACGACTCCATCCGGGGTGGCATCCGCCGCTTCGAGCAGAACGAGCTCGACGTGTTCAACAGCTACGCCGACACGACCCAGGCCGGCGACAGCTGACCGGCACGGCCAAACGTGAATTGATCTTCTTGGCGTCAGCGTGCGGGAACCGGAACCTAACCAGACACTACTGGCGCCGCCCCTGAGTCCGGCCACGAAGCATCGAATGTGCCGTGGAGAGGTCCTCCGGAGTGTCGACGGCTAGACCATCGTCTGTCACGGCGAGCATCCGTACGCCGTGGCCGTGTTCGACGAGGCGCAGCATCTCCACACTTTCGGCTCGCTCCAACGGGCCCTGGGGAAGCTGCCGGAACAAGCTGAGAGCCGTCCTTGTGAAGCCGTAGAGCCCAAGCTGCCGCAGGTACCTCGGACGGTCACCGCGCGGGTAGGGGATCGGTTGGCGGGAGAACATGAGGGCGTTGCCCTCGGCACCGACGACGACCTTAACGACATTGTGGTCCAGTACCGCGCAGGCGTCGTCCAGCTCCGTGTACGCGTTCACTGCGAGCGTTCCAGGGGGCAGGCGTGTGAGGGCCTCGGAGACGGCGTCGATCGCTGTGGGGGAGATGAACGGCTCGTCGCCCTGGACGTTGATGTAGGCGTCGGCGGGCAGGCGTTCCGCGCACTCCGCGACGCGGTCGGTACCCGTGAGGTGGTTCGCGGTGCGCACGCAGTCGATTCCGAGTTCGTGGCACACCTCCTCGATGCGCTTGTCATCGGTTGCGACCACCGCGCTGTGAAGGCGTCTCGCCTCTACGCAGCGTTGGTGGACGTGCCATAGCAGCGGCTTGTTCCCGAGCTGCGCCAGGGGCTTTCCCGGGAACCGGGTGGATCCCCAGCGGCACGGGATGACAGCTATGTGGCGGCGTGTGGTGCTCAGTGGTGGCGCGGATGTGCTGGAGGATGGAGGCACGTTGTCACCTGTCGAAGTGGTCGAACCAGACCCTTGCGATGGCCTGGCGGTCGGGCGTCGGCATCTCGTGTAGACCGGGTTGGAAGCGGTCCTGGCTGAGAGCCGCGGTGGCGGCGAGTACCTCGGCCTGAACGAGGTGGATGTAGGCGCCGACTGCCGCGCCGTGCACGAAGTTGACGGCGCCACCGTCGGCCAGGACGTAGAAGTAGTGGCCCGTGATCTCGTACCGCGTCAGATGCTCGCCGACCGGGGTTCGCTGGTAGAGCCCATGGAGGCTGCCGAGTTCGAGTTCGTCTTCCGAGGACGTCACCGAGGCGAGGTACGCCCCGTTGCGCAGCGCGGTGAAGTCGCCTTGGCGGAGGGCCAGGTTGCCGGTGGCGCACAGGACGAGTTCCGCGTCCTGGAGTGCCTCGACAGTTGACGTGCTCGTGCGGAAGCCCTGGGAATGCGCCTGCACTCTCCTGACCGGATCGGTGTCGTACACGGTGACGCGGGCGTCCTGCGCTCGTAGCGTCTGAGCGATGGCCCGGCCGACCTTGCCGAACCCGATAACACAGGCGTTCCGGCTGGTCAGAACGTCGCCGCGAGCGCGTACCAGGGCGTCTGTCGAGAAGACGATGGACCGGCCCACGAGGTGGTCCTCGCAGTCCTTCAGCGGGGAGCGGGCCACCGAGACGACGGGGCAGGGCAGGTGGTCGAGTGCTGCGTACCTCTGGTGTCCGTTTTCGGTGTCCTCAACGACGCCGAGGATGCGGCCGGAGAACTTCGCCACCAGGGTGTCAAGGCATGGTGCGAAGTAGCCCCCGATGTCCACCAGGATCACGCTCCTGCCGCCGGCTGTGTTCTCCAGGTACTCCAACGCGCTGGTCGGGTCGGTGAACTGCTCTCGACTCAGGTCATGGACCGTGAAGTCGCATCGGACCGCCTTCAGCGTCGGCTGGTCGATGGACCTTGGCTTGGGCAGGACAGCGCCGACCGTGGAGATCGCCGCCATCGCGCCGAGGAACGCCGGCCGCTCAGAGAGCAGGTGCGTGATGATCAGAGTGGTGACGTTCTCTGCGGCGGGGAAGCGGGTCGTGACCTGCCGGAAGAAGGCGTCCAGGCGCGCCTTCTCAGGACTCTCCATTGCGACGCCTCCTGGTCCTGCCCGTCATGCCGCGCGGCCGTATGCGGCGGACTCGGCGGCCAGGGCCTGCATGTGGGCCCGCATGCCGTTGTGAATGTCGACCTGGGGCTCCCAGCCCAGGACCTCATGGGCGCGGCCGGGGTTGGCGCGGGTGGTGAGGACGTCGCCGCTGCGCGGGCTCTCCTGGTGAACTTGGACCTCGCGCCCGGCAAGGCTGTTCGCGATGTTGATCACGTCGAGCAGGGAGGCGCTCGAACCGCCTCCCACGTTGATCACTCCGCTGGCCGTCGGGATGGTGGCCGCGGCGATGGTGGCGGCCACCGCGTCGTCGATGTACGTGAAGTCCCGCCGCTGGTGACCGTCCCCGTACAGGCGCAGCGGGTGGCCGGTCAGGGCGGCCGTGAGGGCGCGGTGCGTGAACATGTCGGCGCGCTGCCGGGGGCCGTACACGGTGAAGTACCGCAGGGCGACGACGCTGGTGGGACAGTGAGCCTGGGCGGAGTGCGCGAGGCAGAGTTGCTCCTCGGCGAGCTTCGTGACCGCATACGGGGATGCCGGCTGGGGCCGGTCGGTCTCCACGCTCGCACCGCCGTCGGTGGGTCCGTAGACGCTGGAGGAGGAGGCCGCCACGAGCCGGGGAACGCCCATTCGGGTGACGGCGTCCATGACGCGGTGGGTCGCGAGGACGTTGGAGGCGACGTACTCGCCGAACCTCGGTCCCCATGAGGGACGCACCCCGGGGATTCCCGCCAGGTGGAATACCGCGTTCGCGTCGACGAGAAGCGGATCGATCGCGCAACTGAGGAGGTCGGCGGTGACGTGCATGTACCCCGGAAGCCCCCGCAGGACGGAGAGGTTGGCTGCGGCCGTGCGGTCGGTGGCCGGGTCGCGCCGGTCGACGCCGATGACGACGGCGCCGGCCTGGACGAGGGCGTGCGCGAGGTGGGAGCCGATGAAGCCGGCAGCGCCGGTCACCACAGCCCGACGGGGGACAGCGGCGGTCGGGTGGGACAAGTGCTGTGACACGGGGTTCTCCAGGAATCCAGGGACGGGGTGGCTTAGGTAAGACGGGCCAGAACCGTCCGGCCGTGGGTGCTGAGGGAGAGGTCGTTCTGCTCATGTCCGCGGACCAGGGATGTGACGGCCTCGATCGCTCCGAAGGACTCGAGTAGTCGCTGTTCGGTGTCGTTCAGCGGCTTCCCGTATCCGGTGAAGAACGCCGTCCGCAGGTGGGGTGCCGCCTGCCAGCGGCGGAACTCGAGCCGGGCGAAGTCGCGGATGCGGGCGTCGCGGCGCATGTGCTCGAAGTCGCACAGTCCGAAGGAGTCGCCGAGGAGCCAGTTCCGCGGCTGATAGTCGAGGTGGCACACCGCGCTGTCCATGAGCGTGTTCGCCAGGACATCCGCGTTGTGGCTCAGTCGCTCGCGTTCGAGCGTGGAGATGAGGCCTGCCCGGTCCGCGCGAGCGGTCCAGTCACCCAGCCGCTGGGCGAGGTCCGTGCCGACAGCACCCGAGCGCGGTACAGAAGTGGCGTGGTGCAGCTTGCCCAGCACGCACCCGGCCTCGTGGTGGGCACGCTCCTCATCAGGCGATCCTGGTGCGACGGCATCCGCCCGTACGCCGGGGACAGCAGTCAGGAGTAGGGTGCACGTTCTGTCTTGGCGGCCCACCACGTGGGGCACGTGGCCGGTCAACTGGGATCCCCAGGTGAGATAGGCGTGCAGCTCCCGGACGTACCGGTCGCGTTCGCTGTGCTGCTTGGCGAAGAACTCGTTGCCGTCGGCGTCGACCAGATGCAGGACGCGGTGCGGGAGCGTCGGCTCGTGCACGATCCGGACCGCCCCGAGCGCGCCCCGGGCCAGGTTCAGGCGCGGGTCGTCGAACTGTGTGATCACGCGGCCGCCCCCCGCGCTAAGGCGGCCAGGTGCTCGGTGTCGTTGTGGCGGTCGAGCATCCACCGTCTCTGTCCGAGCCTGTTGAGGTGGTGCTGCCAGCGGGTGATGGACCCGTGGGAGACCGTGAATCCGGCTGGGGAACCGAGAGGGATTCCCAGGAGCAGGGTGTGCGCGACGATCACTGTCTCGCCGTGCGAGGCAACCAGGACGCGCTCGCCCTCGTGCTGGTCGATGAATTCCTGCAGGAAGCGGCCGGCCCGCTCCAGGTAGCCGTTCCACGTGTCGGATCCAGCAGCCCAGGGCCTGTCCGGGTGGGCATGCGGCCCACCGTCGGCAGCGTCCTTCACCTCGGTCCAGGGCATGCCGTCAGCGGCCCCGTGGACCGGGCCGTCGAGACGATCGTCGGCGGACACGGGGATGCGAAGGGCCTGGCTGATGATCTCCCCGGTCTGGCGCAGGCGAATGCGAGGGCCGGCGTAAAGCGCGTCGAACGGCTTGTCGCGGTGCTCGGCGGCAAGGCGGAGCGCGACTCGCTCGACCTGCGCGTATCCGCGGTTGGTCAGCCCGGTGCAGGTGCGCGGGCCTCCCACCAGGCCGTCGAGGTTGCACTGGGCCTCGCCGTGGCGGATGAAGAAGAGTTCGGTGGTGATCATGCGGAACCTCGGAGGAAGAGTCGGGGCCAGGCGTAGCGGTAGCCGTTGCGCCCGATGTAAGGAGCGGTCAGTACGGAGTGCAGGGCGAGGAAGTCGTCCAGTCGCTCGCGGTCCGTGGTGCCGAGCCGGGTGGCGTGGCGTTCGGCGGCCTCGTTGTACGTGAGCAAGGCGGCGTCGATGGCTGGGGCCGGGAGGGGCCCGTACGTCAGGCTCAGCGTCACGATCAGCTTCGCCAGGTCGTAACCCATCGGGGCCAGCGTGAGGTCGTCGGTGTCGACGGTGTAGATGCCGTCGGCCTCGGTGACGATGAAGTTCCGGGGATTACTGTCTTTGTAGAAGGCAGTTGGCCCCTCGGCGGTCTTCTCCAGCAGCCCGAGCATCGCCTGGAGGGCAGCCGGGTCCGGCAGGTGGCCCTGCTCGAGTCTTCTCCGCAGGGCGGTCTGGCGGGGACCGATGTAGTCGTCGAACGCGGTGCCGTCGCGGAATCGGTGTGGGGTGTTCAGCGCGGCCGGTCGGAGGTCGCTGGTCCAGGCGGCTCCATGGGCGTCGCCCAGCAGCGCGGCGAGGGACGGCAGGTCCTCGGGCCGGGCCGGGCGCCCGTCGATCCGCTCGTACGTCAGGCTGGTCGGCCCGACCACCGACAAAGCCGGCAGGCGCAACGGCCGTACGTGCTCGGCGAGCCAAGCGTGGTGGCGGGCTGCCGAGGCTACCGAGCCAGGCGTCTCGTAGTGCTTGGTGAAATAGCGGATCCTCACTGCTGTCCTCCCCGCGCCTGGGCCACGACGAAGGTCACGAGGGAGTTGGTGGTGAGAGGCCGGTCCGGCAGAACCTCGTGCAGGGTCGCCGCGAGGGCGCCCGCATTGCCGTACAGGCCGGGGGCCAGGTTGTACTTCGGGTTGGTGGCCAGGTACTCGGCCAGGTGGTCATGGCCGTCGAAGGTGAAGATGTGCTCCTCGTGCTCCACAACGAGCACATCGAGCGACACAGCGGCTACGTCGGCGAGGTTGCCGCTGTGCACCGAGACGTACAGGCTTTCGTGCTGCTCGGCTCGCCGGTCGAGGCCGGCGGCAGCGACCAGCTGGTCCATCTCTCGATAGCTGTCGAGCCCCTTCGTGACGAGCACGGCCAGACCGCCGGGAGCGAGCGCCCGGTCGATCTCCGCGACAACCGCCTGCGGGCGCGGTGAGTGGTACAGGCAGAACGCGGCGACGACGATGTCGCACGACCCGGCCGGCACGGGGAGACGGTGGAAGTCCCCCTGCATAAAGCTCACCGGGAGGCCGGGTAGCCGCTGGGCGCGCTGGCGGGCGTGCTCGATCAGGGCCGGCGCGGCGTCGAGGCCGACGACGCGCCGGGGCCTGAGTTCCTGGGCGAAGGCGAGGCTGCTCGTGCCGCGCCCGCAGCCCAGGTCCAGTACCAGGCCGAGACGGTCCGGTCGCTCGTGGTGGTTGCGCACCAACCCGACGATCGTGTCCGGTACGGGCCCCCCGGAGGTCTTCGCCCGCATCAGGGCATTGGACCGGCCGGCCAGTCGAGAGGCGTGCCCGTACAGCTCCGTCTGCCGCCCGGGGTCCAGGAAGGGGTTGGTGCCGCTCATGCCGCGCCCTCCACTCGGGGGCGTGGAGTGCTCAGCGGTGCTCGGCGGCGACCTCCCGCAGCCAGCGGCGCGTCTGCCGCCGGTTGGACAGCAGCACCACGTCGGCACGGCCCGAGGCGAACTCCTCGATCTTGGCCATCACGCGCGGGCGCATCTTGCGGCGGTACGTCGCCACGTACTTGATCACACCCCAGTGGATGCGGTTGTGCACGCCGTTGCCCTTGTGTCCGGCCCCGTGCCGGATCTGCCGGGAGAGGACCCCGTACAGCGCGGCCATGGTCGAGACGTCCATCAGGACCACCGTGTCGCAGGCTTCGAGCCGGATCTGCAGCGTCGAGTTGTAGTTCCCGTCGATCACCCACCTCGGCTGCGAGACGAGCTCCCGCTGTAGGGCGGTGAACTTCTCCGAGGGCAGCTCGTTCCACTCGTCGTCGTAGTACGCGGCGTCCAGGTGGGTGACCGGGGCGTCGAGAATCCTGGCCAGCTCGCGTGCCAGGTACGACTTGCCGCTGCCCCCGCAGCCGACGATGGCGACCTTCTTCATGGTGCTCCAGCGTAGAGGTGCACGGGTGCTCGGTCGCACCCGCCGTTCGAACTGGTTCGGCGATTCCAGACGCCATGGCCTGGGAGGTCAGCTGCGTCATGCCGCTCCCCGTTCCACCGAGACGGGGCCGGCGGTCGTGGCCAGGACGGCTTCCAACGCGTCGGCCTGCCGACTCAGGCGGAACAGGTTCAGGCGGTCCAGGCAAGCCGCGACCAAGTCCGCGTGCTGCTGGGTGCCGGCGATTCGCTGGAAGTGGTTCAGCCGCTCGATCACCTCGCCACCGGAACTGACGATCAGCTCCTCGGGCACGAAGCGGTCGGCGTGAAGGATGTCGGCAGGGGTGAGCGGGAGGCAGCCGGCGAGCACGGCCTCGAAGATCCGCTGCGTCATCTGCCCGGCGGCGGCGTACCGCTCCGGCAGCATGAGCACCGTCGCCAGGGACCTGCCGTACACGGCGTGGACCGCCTCGAACGGGAGCCTGCCGAGGAATCGGACGTGGGGCCAGCGGCTGTTCTTGGTCCACTTGCCCCCGACCAGGTGGTCGAACCGGGCGGCGGCCGGCGCGAAGAAGCGGTCGAAGTGCTCGTCGCGGTCGTACTGGTTGCCGACGTACCCGAGGACGAGGTCCCGAGGCTTCTGGGCGAGGGCGACCGGATCCGCCGAGGCGAGGAGCTGGTCGTCGACCGGGAAGAGCAGGCGGTGGGCGCCCGGTGTCGGTTCGAGAGCGGCCTCGCACACGCTGGTCTGAGGGGCGCGCCGCAAGACGCTGTCCAGCGGGAGCTGGCGGTCCTTGTCCCAGATCACGGCGGGCGTCTTCTTGCGCACGGTGTACCGGTTGACCAGTTCGGCTTGGCGGTGCAGGTCGCAGGTGTGCCCCTCGGTGCCGCACGGGGTGGTGTTGCGCCCGTTGATCGCCCAGCGCCACTCCAGGAACAGGACATCGATGTCCGGGCTGCCGCCGTGGAATGTGTAGGCGTTCCCCAGGTCATCGCCGGCCTCGAGCAGGTCGCGGTTGGCTTGCAGGAAGACGATCTCGTGGCCGCGGGCGAGGAGGGCGTCGATCAGTGGGCGGCGGTGGCTGCGTCCCCCGTCCGGTGTGTCGGTGATCCCGTTGCCGAGGAAACCCCAGAAGCTGTATCCGATCTTCACTTGGTGATCCACCGGCCTTCCAGGAGCAGGGCGTCCAGCCCCGAGCTGACCAGGCAGTTCAGCGCCATCTCCGGTGTCCCGCAGATCGGCTTGCCCTTGACGTTGAGCGAGGTGTTGATCAGCACGGGTACCCCGGTGCGGCGGGCGAAGGCGCTCAGCACGTCGTGCATGAACGCGTTCTGCGACCGGGCGACGGTCTGCAGCCGGGATGTTCCGTTGGCGTGCACGATGGCCGGCAGGCGTTCGCGCGCCTTGTCGGTCACGCCGGACGCCATCGACATGTACGGGGCCTCCTGACCGAGGGTGAAGAACTCCCCGGCACGTTCCGCCAGGACCATGGGGGCGAACGGGCGGAACGGCTCCCGGAACTTCACGGTGGCGTTCAACCGCTCGACGACCCCGGGCTCCAGGGGGGAGGCGAGGATCGAACGGTTCCCCAGGGCGCGGGGGCCCGCCTCGACCTGGCCCTGGAAGAGGCCGACGATCATTCCATGGGCGAGCTGGTCGGCGAGGAACTCTGCGGTCTCGACGCCCAACGTCTTCTGCTGGAGATCGGGCCACGGCGTGAGGTCGAGGGCCTGGTTCTGGAACGACGGTCCGAGGTAGCAGGCCCGGGCGACGCCGGACACGGGCCGCTGGCTGCGGCTGCCGGTGTGCACGGCGATGGCGGCTCCGATCGCGGTGCCGGCGTCGCCCGGGGCGGGCGGGACGAATACCTCGTCGAAGATGCTCTCCTCGATGATCCGGCCGATGCTCACGCAGTTCGTGGCGACTCCACCGCCTACACACAGACGGCGCGATTTGGTGGTCATCTGCGCCCGGCGGGCCAGGTGCACCATCACCTGCTCGGTGCGCTCCTGGAGGGCCGCGGCCAGATCCCTGTGGACGTCTTGGAGCGGCTCGCTCGGGTGACGTTCGGGGCACGTCTCGGTGACGAAACGCCGGGAGGTCCGCGGATAGCCCGAAGTCAGTACGCGAGGCGGGAAGTACCCGGGGTCGACCACGAACCCCGTCGGCGTGGTGCGCACAGCCCGGGCGAACAGGTGCCGGAACCGCTCCGGGTCGCCGAGGGCGGCGAGCGCCATCACGGTGCCCTCCTCGTCACCCCGGCGCCACCCGAGGTGCTCGGTGACCGCGCCGTACACGTAGCCCAGGGAGGCGGGGTCGTTGATCACCTCCAGGGTGCGGGCGGAGGGGTGGAGCGCGTCTTGCCCGCGGGCGATGGTCGTGGTCTGACGCTCGCCGAGGCTGTCGACAATGAGCACGGCGGACTCGTTCCACCCGGAAGCGGCGAACGCCGCAAGCTGGTGGGCCCGGTGGTGCAGGACAGGGAGGACGCGGGCAGAGGGGAACCGCCGGCCGAGCGCGCGCGTGCGCAGTTGGGTTCGCAGTGCCACCTTGGCGAAGCCGCGAGCCCTCGGCAGCGCCCGGTCGCGCGTCGTCGGCGACAACGCCAGGCGAAGGGCCGCCGACGACTCGGCGAGGTAGTGGGCGGGCTGGAAGTTGTAGGCCACCGCGTCGATGTCCGCGGCGGTGAGCCTGGCCTCTCCCAGCAGCCAGTCGACAGCGTGCTGGGGATAGTCCTTGGTGTGCTTCTGCTGAGAAAGCCGCTCCTCCTCGACGAAGCCGATCAGCTCTCCGTCCACGAGTAGGGCGGCGGAGGAGTCGTGCGTGAAGGAGCACAGGCCGAGGATGACCGAGGGCGCGCGGTTCGTGGCCGCCATCACCGCATCCCCGCCGACTCGAGCCTGGTGGAGGTGCGGGCACGGTGGTTCAGCTCGCCGTACCAGGCGGTCAGCGCCTCGCCCAGCGGGCCGTCGGTCTTGTCGGCGACCCGCCACGCCTGGTCACGGGAGCCCTCCTTCCACAGGCGGTAGCTGTGGAGGGTGGCTGCCATCGTGTCCCAGCCCGGGTGGCCGGTCACGTCCCGCGCCACGACTTGGTCGAGGAGGCCGTCGAAGCCCCGCCATGGGGTGGTGAGGTCCGGCATGATCGAGCTCGCGGTGATCGAGCTCAGCTGCTCGGCCTGGTCCAGGTGGTCGTCGTAGATGTGCAGCGATCCCACGTGGTGGTGGAACTCGCCCAGCTCAGCGTCGAGCCAGCCCGCGACCAGCTCGTGCAGCACGGTGTAGAAGAACAGGTCGTACGGCATGCCGATCCACACGTCCTGACCACGCATCGTGGTCGACATGTGCAGGCGGCCGGCACGCAGGTAGAAGCGAAAGCCCAGCGTGCAGGGCACGTCCTTGTGCCCGGCGGCGTCCTGGGCCGGGTCGTAGAGCTGGATCAGCGCCCGGCGGGAGTCGGGGTCCTCCTTCAGGAGCTCGACGACGCGGCTCAGCTGATCCACGCTGCCCGACCAGTTCCGCATCCGCGGTCCGTACGCACCCCGCAGGACACCGTCGTCGGCGTACTGCCGCAGATTTGCGTTGTAGTCGAAGATCCACGGGGCGTCCGAGCCGGAGAGGTGCCACACCGTCTCCGCCACGGCGAAAGCGGGGTTGATGACGCGCACCGGCGGCGCGGACAGCAGGCGGGCCCGCGGCTGGGTCAGTCGCATATGGACGTCGAGGACCTCACGGGTCGCCATGCCGCGCGGGCTGACCCTCTCGCCGCTCTTGGCCAGGGCGACAGCGCCGACGAAGAGTTCGGCGACGCTGTCGGCGATCAGGTGTGTCATCGGGAGGTTGCTCCTTCGCCTTGCGGCAGTTCGGACTCGGTGCCGCGGGCATCGTGGTGGGAGTGCGTGGAATGGCCGTCGTTGCGGCGGGTGATGAGGCGCGCGACCTGGGCGGCGCTGTCGCCGCGCCACCGGCACACCGTGTCCGTTGCGGCCGGGACTTCAGGCGGGCGCGGTCCGGACAAGGCGGCGAGGGCACCGGCGACGTCATTGGAGGTGCTGCACCGCCGTGCGAGGCCGTGTTCGGAGAGTCCGAGCGTGCGCTCGCCGGGTGATCCGATTTCGAGCACCGGAACGCCCACCAGGGCGGCTTCGATACCGCACGTCGAATAGGCGCTCGCCAGAGCATCGGCACCGGCGAGGCAGCCGCGAGCGCCGACCCGGGGATCGGCGACGGCGACGAGCGGCCGGCCGTCCCGTTCGAGTAGAGGGGCGAAGACGTCCACGCTCTGCGCAGGGTGTGGCGCGATGACGAGGCCCCAGCTGTCGCCGGCCTTCCACAGGCCGTCCAGGAGGAGATCCGCCTGCGTTTTGAGCCGGTCAGGTCCGAAGGGCTGGCAGGCCCACACGGCGATACGGCTAGGTCCTGGGCCAAGGGTGGGTGCCAGGAGCGTCTCCAGGTAGCGCCGCTGGGCCTGGCTGTCGAGCTCGGCGAGCGCATCGAAGCGGGGCTGGCCCAGGACATGGACTTCGGCATCAGGGTGGCGGGCCCACGCCCTGGCGAGAGGGAGATCCCTTTCACCCATGACGACGATGTCCTGGCTGTGAAGCGCGGGCCATGCGACCGACTCGGCCGTCCAGGCCCCGTGCTGAACGTGCACGGTGTTCGCGCCATGGCGCTCTGCCGCATGGACAGCCAACGCACCAAGTGGGCTGGTGTCGTTGCTGACGAGGACGGTGTGCGGCCGGGTTGCGGCGAGAACGCCGTCCAGCCAAGTCTCCGCCTGGATCACGGAGCGCCACGAGGGCTGGGTGCACCCGCCGCTCGTCTCCAGTAGTACGGACACGAGACGGACCAGGCGGGCTAGTTGAACCTCGTGCTCGTCGACCCGGACGACGCGCCCGTCGTCCGGCGCCCGCAGATCGTCCACAGATCCGGAGAGGTCGAAGAGACCGGTCGGGGGCGAGCACAGGTTCACCCTCGCGACTTCCGGAGCCGGGCACCGCTCGGCCGGGTCGGTCGCCAGGTCCACCACGAGGCTCGGGGAGCCCTCTCGGGCCAGTTCCTCCAGCACCGGCAGGAGAGTGTCGGCGTGACGGGAAGACCACGACAGTGCCACCACCTCGCTCCGCGGCAGCTCCGAGGGAGCCTGGCTCGGTGCCGCTACGGCTACTGGGCGGGGAGGGAGGTTGCGTAACTGAGGGGAACGGCGTGGGTTGCGGGGGGCCGCGGCTCCGAGCAGGTAGGCGATGCCCGACCAGGTGACGGTGTACGCGCGGTATTCGCGGGAGCTGCTCGACCGCAGCCCGACGAGTCCTTCGTGCGGCGCGGGCTTCAGCGGACCGGGGGCCTTCGCGAACGGCTCCCAGGCGCTGAGCGCGGCCAGCTTGCGTACGACCTGCGTGACCAGGCGCCGCGTTGGGACGTGCTGGACGTACGTCCACCCCGCGCCACCCGACGTCCTGGCGAAGTCAGCGCCGTACGCTTCGAGAGACTCCATCACCTGGTCCACCCGTGCTTCGGCTGATGCCGGTTCGACGGGCAAGGCCTCCAGCTCGGACGTGGCGATCCGGTCGGCCTTCATGGTCGCGAGAGCGCCCTCGCCGACCAGGGCCCACAGGGGCTTGCCAGCTGACTCCGCCCGGGCGATGCCGAGGGCCCTGCGCTTGGGCGATGTCATACCAGGCTCCCCTCGAGGAGCGGCCCGGCGTCCATGAGGCGCAGCAGGTCCTTCGGGGATTCGGCGACGACGGGGGCCGGGCGGCCCGGGGCGCCGTAGCCCCAGGCCGCGTGCACGTACGGGACGCTGGCACGGCGCGCGGCCTCCTGATCAACCGCCATGTCGCCGATGTACAGCGCATCGGCCGGGTCGGCGCCGAGGTCGATGAGGGCAAGCAGGATCGGGTCCGGCGCAGGTTTGCCCCGGCCCACCCCATTCGGAGTGCGCACCGTGGCGAACGGGACGCCGAGCTGGGCCAAGAGGGGGGCAGCTCGGTCCAACGGCTTCGAGGTGACGATTCCCAGCCGCCACTCGGCAGAGGCGAAGGCGTGCAGGACTTCCGCGACGCCGTCGAACTGTCGGGCGAGATGGGACGCGGCCGTCGATGCCTGGGAGTACGTCTGGTGAATCGCCTCGGCGTCTGCGAGGCCGAGCTGGTCCATGATGTCGGCGAAGGGCCGGCCCAGGTGACGCTCGTACATCTCGAATGGCACGTTGAGGCCGTGGTCCTTCTGGACCTGGTGCCAGGCGCTCTCCATGACGGGGCGGGTGTCGACGAGCACGCCGTCCAGGTCGAGTAGAAGCACGCGCAGGGGCGTGAGCCGAGATGGCATGAGGTGATCTCCAAGGGGAGGGGCTCAGGGGGTTACGGGGGGATCCGCGCGCTTGATGAAGGCGATCACACGCTTTCCGCTGCCGTCCTTCAGGGGGCAGGCCGTCCACACGTCGGCCATCGCCGACACGAGGCACAGACCGCGCCCGCTGATGGCGTAGAGCGAGGGAATGCGCGGCACCGGAGGCTGCGGGGACTTGTCCTCCACCTCGATCCCCACGACGCCGTCCTGTAGAGCGAGCGTCAGCGTGATCTCATCGACGGGCTCGCAGTCCGCAATAGCGGGCAGGACGCAGCTGGCGTTGGGAGCCCGGCCGTGCCGCTCGGCGTTGGTGGTGAGCTCGCTGACGATCAGTACGGCCTGATCGAGGAGGTCTCCGGCACCCCAAGCCGTCAGCGCGTTGCGGGTGAAGGACCGGGCCCTGCCCGGCGCCCTGTCGTTGGCCGCCAACCTCAGGCTCGTCTGTTGCTCGGGGGCGTCAATTACGCTGCCCAGGCTCGTGATTCCGTCCATGCTCGCCCTCTCGCAGCTCGTGCCTGCGCCCGTGGTGGGCTCGATCGGCCGTCTAGTCGGAGCACTCGAAGCGGTGGAGGTTCTGCAGCTGAAGTGCCGCCGCCGACGGGTGGTTCTCGCGCTGTGCGCCGGGCTTGAGGGAGGCGGGCCGCCGCTACCCGGAACGGGTCGGAGGCAGTCATCAGGCGTCTGGCTGGTCTTCACCGGTCTCCTCCCGAGCGAGGGCAGTTGGTGGTTTCGTTGACCAAGAGCGAACCGTGAATCACACCGCGGCGGTATCTCCGGACGGCAACCGAGGCCGTCAAACCCGTCAAAGATCGTTTTCGTGAACCGAGGTAGACGATGGCGCGCGAGCGAAACGTGAAGCTGGCCGACGCGATCGCGGAAACCGGCTGGTCGCAGCCGAAGGTGGCGGCCGCCTTCGTGAGGGTCGCGGCTGAGGTCGGCGCGCAGGAATTGCTGGGAACGAGCCGCTCGCACGTCGCCATGTGGGTGGCAGGCACCCAGCCCTCCGGTAGAGCGCCCTCTATCTTGTGCGAGACGTTGTCGCGTCGGCTTCAACGCCCCGTCACCGCAGCCGAAATCGGGCTCTCCTTAACGGACATGGGTGCGGCCGCGGCATCCGAGTGGCACGTCGATACGCTGACTGCGCTGGTAGACCTTGGGAGAAGCGACGTGGACCTCGAACGCCGCCGGCTGCTGGTCGGTGCCGCCTACTCGGTGGGCGGCCTGACCCTGCCTGGACAGCAGTGGTGGGACGAGGCTCCTCAGCGGGCGGAGTCCCGGCAGGCCGCGACGAGCCGCCGGGTTGGGGCCGCAGAGGTCAGCGCTGTACGTGAGATGACGGAGTTCTTCTCTCGGCGAGACCAGCGACACGGCGGCATGGACGGCCGCACGGCTCTCTACCAGTACCTTGTCGATGATGTCGCCAGATACATCGGCGGGGTGTTCACCAGCGACGACACTCGCCGCGCACTCCTCGCCGCCGCCTCAGAGGCGGTGTACGTCGCCGGCTGGATGAGCTTCGACGCCTCACACCACGAAGCCGGGCGGCGCTACTTCACCCTGGCCCTCAAGCTGGCGGCCGAAGCCGACGATGCTCCGCTCGCCGGCCATATCCTGCGGGCGATGGCTCACCAGGCAACGGACCTCGGCCACCCGCAGACTGCTGTCGACCTCGCCACGGCCTCCGTCGAACGGAAGCGGTATACGTTGGCGACACCCCGCGAGAGGGCACTGCTCGGTGTGGTGCAAGCACGCAGCCTTGCCGCCGATGGGCAGAAACGGGCGGCGATCGCAGCACTCCTACGGGCCGAGGACGACCTTGCTGCGGCGGGCGCCGGTGACGAGGATCCGAGTCGGGTGTGGTTCTTCCAGCGGGCATCCCTGGCCCACGAGACCGCGCGCACCCTGTGGACGCTAGGCGATCTCGACGGAGCGCTCCGAGAGTTCAACAACAGCGTGCTGACACGGAAGGCCGACACCTTCAGCCGTACCCATGCGGTGACGTTGGGCTACATGGGCACGCTGCAGGCCCGCAAGGGCAACGTCGAGGCCGCGTGCATGACGTGGGCACAGGCGCTGGACGCAATGGAAGGCGTGCAGTCGGGCCGAGTGCGTGAGGCCGCCGTGAACATGCGAAGGGTGCTGTCCCCCTTCCGTAACCGGGGGATCAGCGCGGCGGCGGAGATCGACGAGCGCGCCAAGGCCGTACTCGAACGAGTAGCCTGACGGCGCCATGGTGGTGAAGGCGGACGTCCAGTGGTCGACCGCCTTGCTGTGTCGCGAGCGGAGAAGGGGGAAGGCGTGTCCGCAAAGTCCATCGAGGTGCCGGTGATCGCCGACGTGGTCGGAGGCCACAAGGGGCGGCTTGACGACTTCAAGGGCGGTGTCGAGTCGATCATTCGCCTGCGCCCGGAGTACCCGGTGGAGACGCTGCAGGGGATCGAGGAGTTCTCCCACCTCCAGGTCACCTGGTTCTTCAACTTCGGCTCTCCCGACGACGTTGCTCTCCACGCCCGCAGTCCGCGCGACAATCCGGCGTGGCCGGCGACGGGCACCTTCGTGCACCACAACCACCGGCGCCCGGCCCGGCTCGCGACGTCGTTCCCGCGGCTGCTCCGCATCGACGGGCGAGACCTGCACGTCACCGACCTCGACGCCGACGAGGGCACCCTGGTAGTGGACCTGGTGGCCGTCTTCGAGGAATTCCTGCCGAGGGGCGCCGTTACGCAGCCCGCGTGGCCCGGGGAGATGCTGGAGGACTACTGGAAGGACGCCGCCGAACGCTGACCCGGTGCGCTGATGCCCGGCTCGCCTGGGGGAGTTGATGCGGGCGCCCTGACAGCCGGAGGTCTCGTGCCGCAGAGCACCGTCCAGCCGCCCTTCCAGGGTCTTGCCGTGTACAAGGTGCGGCTCGACCTTGGCCTCTCGCCGACTCCGCCAGCGTGACTCCATCGTCAGCCGCCTGCGCAGCGGTCGTTCTGCTCATCCTCGGACCGTTGCTGACCCGAACCCCTGCTGGCCTCCTCGCCGCGAGCGTCGCCTACACCGTCGTCCGCCTGATCGAGCTGGGCCAGTTCCGGCCTGCGGCCTCCCGCTCTGCGGACTCCTCCTGGCCCTCGGTTGAGTCCCGGCGCCCTCATGCTCGGCGTCCTGGTCGCCGTGGCCCTCTCCGTCATCGAACTCCTCGCCAGTGTCGCCCGCCCGCACGACGCCTCCTGGCCGCGGTCGACGCCCAGGCCGAGACCATTGAATGGTTCGTCCTGACATGGAGTCCAACGTCGAATTAGGGCCGCTGCCAATTTGATTTCCAGGAGTCATGGATTTGGTCGTCGACGGGCCCGCGTAGCAGGCAGTCGTGCCTCCGAGACCAGATCGCTCACGGCAGACGGCGACGGGCCCAACAGGACTGGAACATCTCGCAGGTGCATGTCAATCTACAACCTCCCCGATCATCCGTCGTTCCAGGGCGCTCTGCATTACGTCACCGCGTCGTAGTCCAAGGAGGGCAGCTGCTTGAGAGTCCTGTTCGTGCGCTCAGAGGTCCAGGTTGCCGGCCTTGTAGTGAGCAGCGGAGGTACCCGAAGGCTCGCTTATGCAGCCCGTCCGGGTGGCGCCGTCGGCGGCGGCGCGAAATATAGCGGATGATCCCCGGTTTCCGAAACCTGGGATTGTGCGGACCATTGCCTCTGTTCGCAGTTGCTGCACTTGGCGGTGGGGCGAAGCGAACGCAGCTGTCCACCCGCCGTGGGGGTCGGAATGCAATGCGCTTTCCTGCCTTGCGATCGAGGCCACCTGATATGCAGAGATGAGGAGAAGTATGGCTCGCCCGCCTGCCTTGAAACTTGCGGAGGTTCTGGCAGAAATCCGCATGAGTCCGTCGGCGTTCTATCGGATGCGTGCGCGGGGGAACGCGCCCAGCATGATCAAACTGCCAAATGGTGAACTCAGGTGCCGTCGTTCCGATCTGGATGCCTGGTGGGAGGCTTGCGAGAAGGATTCTGACACTTGGCGCTGAGTTACAACGTTCGCTTCTGGGACATACGTGAGCGCCCGGATCGGCGTAAGCCATTCATGGTGCGGTGGACGGTCAGCGGGCTCGAAAAGTCAGAGTCGTTCATGACCTTCGGCCTTGCCGAGAGTCGGCGTTCGAAGCTGATGACGGCAGCCCGCGAAGGCGAGGCATTTGACGAAGAGTCGGGGCTGCCGTCGTCGGAGCTGCGAGCGCTACGGCAGAAGACGACATGGTACGACCTCGCGCATGAGTACCTCGAGCAGCGGTGGGCTCGGACGCCCGGGAACACGCGTCGAACCCTTGCAGACGCGTTTGCCACCGTCACCCCCGCCTTGGTTCGTCCGGGATCCGTCTATCCGGAGCCGAGGGTGCTGCGGCGGGCGCTGTACTCCTACGCGTTCAACAAGAAGGCGTGGGAGCAGGAGCCGCCCGAGGAGTGGAGGAAGGCGCTCGATTGGGTCAAGAGGAATTCCCTGCCCCTTGGTTCCCTGAACGAGGCCGCCGTCATGCGTCGAGCGCTGGACGCGCTGTGCCTCAAGCTGGATGGGAAGCCTGCTGCAGCCAAGACCACGCGTCGCAAGCGGTCGGCGTTCAGTGAAGTGCTCAACATGGCTGTGGAGAACGGATACTTCGTCGATAACCCCCTTGCGGGGATCAGGTGGAACGCTCCGTCGGTCGAGGACGAGGTCGACCCGGCTTCTGTGCCCAACCCGCTCCAGGTCGCTCGCTTGCTTGCGGCGGTGGGGCAACATCGGGGCCGTGGCCCCCATCTCGAGGCGTTCTTCGGCTGTATGTACTTCGCGGCCATGCGGCCGGCTGAGGTGATTCACCTCCGTCTCGAGCAGTGCCACTTGCCTGAGACAGGATGGGGTTTGCTCAACCTGACGGGTGGCGTCGTCACGGCGGGCAAGGACTGGACGGACGACGGTGAGGTCTACGAAGTCCACTCGCTCAAGCGCCGTGCTGCGACGGCGACTCGCCCCGTTCCCATTCCGCCGCAGTTCGTCCGCGTCCTGCGTGCCCACGTCGAGCGCTTCGGTGTCGCCCCGGACGGGCGGCTGTTCCAGAACCAGGCAGGCAACTACGTGGAGGCGGCGGCGTACGGGATCACGTGGTCGAGGGCGCGGGAGTACGTCCTGACCCGCACGGAGCTCGCGGCCGGCCTGGCGAAGCGGCCCTACGACCTCCGGCATGCCGGGATCTCGTTCTGGCTCCACTCGGGTGTTGACCCTGCTGAGTGTGCGCGGCGGGCTGGTCACAGCATCCATGTCCTGTTCAAGTACTACGCCAAGTTCCTCGATGGCGTTCAGGAGCAAGCCAACCGTCTCATCGAGCAGTCCATGGAGGAGTGGGACCGCGTCAGCAAGGGCGTGCCGCCCACCCCGTGAGTCAAGTTTGGTCCGTGACTGGTCCGGAACAGCCGGTCTGGAGTGGGAGAGGCGCGGGAGGAACTGGGAGGAACAGGAAAAATTGATATCCGCGTCGAGCGGGTCACGCCAACGGCGCCTGACGGGCAAAAGCCCAGGTCAGGCGCCGTTTCTCGTGCTCCTAGAAGAATCCGAGCTTCTTCGGCGAGTACGAGACGAGGAGATTCTTCGTCTGCTGGTAGTGCTCCAGCATCATCTTGTGGGTCTCGCGGCCGATGCCCGACTGCTTGTAGCCGCCGAAGGCGGCGTGGGCCGGGTAGGCGTGGTAGCAGTTCGTCCAGACGCGGCCCGCCTGGATCGCACGGCCCGCGCGGTAGGCGGTGTTGATGTCGCGGGTCCACACGCCGGCGCCCAGGCCGTACGCGGTGTCGTTGGCGATGCGGACGGCGTCGTCGAAGTCCTGGAAGGACGTCACCGAAACGACCGGGCCGAAGATCTCCTCCTGGAAGATCCGCATCCGGTTGTCGCCCTCGAAGATGGTCGGCTCCACGTAGAAGCCGCCCGCCAGGTCGCCGCCGTGGTCGATCCGCCGGCCACCGGTGAGGATCTTCGCGCCTTCCTGCTGGCCGATCTCCACGTACGACAGGACCTTGCGCAGCTGCTCCTCGGAGGCCTGCGCGCCGATCATCGTGTCCGTGTCCAGCGGATGCCCCGGCACGATCAGTTCGGTGCGGGCCACCGCCGCGTCGAGGAAGTCGCCGTACCGGCCGCGCTCGATCAGGGCGCGGGAGGGGCTCGTGCACACCTCGCCCTGGTTGAGGGCGAACATGCTGAACCCCTCCAGGGCCTTGTCGCGCAGGTCGTCGTCGGTGGTCCAGATGTCGTCGAAGAAGAGGTTGGGGCTCTTGCCGCCGAGTTCGAGGGTGACCGGCTTGAGGTGCTCCGCCGCGTACTGCATGATCAGCCGCCCCGTGGACGTCTCCCCGGTGAACGCGATCTTCGCCACGCGCGGGCTGGACGCCAGCGGCTTGCCCGCCTCCTCGCCGAAGCCGTTGACGATGTTCACCACACCCGGCGGCAGCAGGTCCGCCACCAGGCTCAGCCAGTAGTGCACCGAGGCCGGGGTCTGCTCGGCCGGCTTCAGCACCACCGTGTTGCCCGCCGCGAGCGCCGGAGCCAGCTTCCACACCGCCATCAGGATCGGGAAGTTCCACGGGATGATCTGCCCGACCACGCCCAGTGGCTCGTGGAAGTGGTAGGCCACGGTGTCGTCGTCGAGCTGGCTGAGCGCGCCCTCCTGGGCGCGCAGTGCGCCCGCGAAATAGCGGAACTGGTCGATGGCCAGAGGAATGTCGGCGGCGAGGGTCTCCCGGATCGGCTTGCCGTTCTCCCAGGTCTCCGCGACGGCCAGGGCCTCCAGGTTCTGTTCCATCCGGTCCGCGATGCGCAGCAGGACGGTCGAGCGGTCGGTGACCGAGGTGCGCCCCCAGGAGGGCGCGGCTGCGTGCGCCGCGTCGAGTGCCCGCTCCACGTCCTCGGCCGTGCCCCGTGCCACCTCGGTGAACGGCAGGCCGTTCACGGGGGAGGGATCGGCGAAGTACCCGCCGAGGGCGGGCTCGACGTACTCGCCGCCGATGAAGTGGCCGTAGCGGGACGCGTACGACATGAGCGCGCCTTCGGTACCGGGCGCAGCGTAACGGGCCATGGTGTCCTCCCCTTGCCGGGCGCCGTCCGCCGTCGGACAGCGCTCGCGAGGAGGCTAGGAGCGACCGGGTTGCGGATACGTTGCACGGCGCGGCGGCGCCGGATCCCGCCGGGCGGGGGGTGGTGGGGCGCAGAGTGCGGGTGCGGTGGCGGGGTGGGGTCCTGTGGTGCCGAGTTCGCTGTCGAGGGCCCGTACGCGGGCCTGCGCGGCCGGGCGTCCCTCCGGTGGCAGCGCCGCGGCCAGCGCCCGCCACACCGCCGGATCGTCCGCGCCCCACGGGGTGCACACCCAGTCGGTCAGCAGCGCCGCGTCCGCCCGGGCGATCACGGCAGCCCGTGCCTGGTCCTCGATCCGGCGCCGCAGCCGCACGATGCCCGGTGCGGTCGAACCGGGGAGCAGCGGGCCCGCGTAGTGGTGGAGCGCCGCCGACACGGCGCCGGCCGCCAGGTGGCGGGTCACGACGGTGAAGTCCGCCTCCAGCGGCGCCGCCGTACGGTAGGGCCGCGAGAGCGGGGCCCGGGCCCCCAACAGCCCGCGCAGCCGTGACATTTCGGCGCGCAGGGTCACCGGTGACACCGACTCGTCCTCGTACAGCGCGATCGCCAGCTCCTCACCCGACAGTCCCTCGGGGTGATGGGCGAGCAGCGCCATGATCTCGCTGTGGCGCCGCCCCAGGCGGATCCTGGCGCCGTCACCGCCGACCAGCAGGGCCTCGTCCCGGCCCAGGGCGCCCAGGGTGTCCCCGGCGGCCTGCGGGAACGGGTCCAGCAGCGCCAGCTGGGCCTCCGCGGCCCGGGCCACCGCCTGCACGAAGGCGAGGGAGTGCGGATGGGCCAGGCCGTCGCCGCCGGTGATGTCCACCGCGCCGAGCAGCCTGCCGGTACGGGGGTCGCGCACCGGGGCCGCCGCACACGTCCAGGGGTGGACCGGGCGGCTGAAGTGCTCGGCGCCGAAGACCTGGACCGGTTCCCCGAGCGCGACCGCCGTTCCCGGTGCGTTGGTCCCCATCGCCGTCTCGGCCCAGCGCGTGCCCGGTACGAAGCCGAGGCCCTCCGCCCGGCGCAGCGCGGCCGTCTCGCCCTCCACCCACAGCAGGCTGCCCCGCGCGTCGCACACCGCCAGGAGATGGGCGCCCTGCGCCGCGAAGGCCCCCACGAGGTCCCGGAACACCGGCATCACCCGGGCCAGCGGGTGCTGCGCGCGGTACGACCGCAGTTCCGCCTCCGCCAGATCCACCCGGGGCGTGCACTCCGGGCCGACCCGGGCCCGGGCGCACCGCCGCCAGGACTTCGCGATCACGGCCCGGACCGGGGCCTCGACCAGCCCGTCCTGCGTGAACGCGGTGTGCGCCCGCCGCAGCACGCGCGTGCGCTCGGCGGGATCCGTCCCGCCCGGCAGCGCCACCGACGGATCGTCCATCTCACCCTCCCGTGGTGCCGCGGTACCCGGAGCGCCCCATCGTCGTCCCGGTCCCGGGTCCCGGCAAGCACCACGTCGGCCATGCGGCGCCGAAACGCCGCCAGGCCCTGCCGGGCGGCACTCCCGCCGGGCGGTCCGGCCCGGCGGTCCGGCCCGGCGCGCGGTCGTCCGCGGCGCCGGCAGGGCCGGGACCGCCGCAGCCCCGGGGCCCGGGAACGCGCAGTCGCGGTGACGCGTTGAGGGGGTAGTGGTCGACGACAGCTGGAGGTGTCCGCAGATGTCCAAGCGCGGCAAGGTCGCGGTTGCCGGAGTCGCGGCAGCCATCGTGTTGTTCTGGACGGTCGGGTTCTGGGCAGGGCTGCTGGTCCTGATCGGGGTGCCGGCGGCCGCCTATCTGCTGCTGGACTCCTCCCAGCGGCGTCGTCTGCGGGGTATATCCAGGAAGCAGCTCGGCCGCTGAGCGGGCGCGGCCGGATCCGGCGACGACCGCTACTGCCCGGGGTCGGCCCGGCGGTCCGGGTCGGGACGGAGCGTGTGGGCCCGCGCCGCGGCGCTGCGGCCCCGGGTCAGTAGTAGTCCCGCATCAGCGTCGTGGCCCACTCCGGCTGGTGCGGTTCCCCGCGCGGGCCGAATTCGGCCAGGTACGGCTTCAGGTCGAGCACCGGGGTGCCGTCCACCGCGTCCAGACCCTCCACGTGCACGTCGAGGCCGTCCACCTTCAGGATCCGGCACCGGGAGAGGCCCAGCCGGTTCGGCCTGTTCTTGCCGCGCTGCGCGAAGATGCCGACCAGCGGCCAGTCCGGGTTGCCCCGGGGGTGCCGTGCGCCCGTCTCGATCTTCTCCACCGGGACGCGGTCGAAGTGGAAGACGACCTCGAGGTGCGAGAACTCCGCCAGCCCGTACAGGGCCTCCGGGCCGAACCGTCCGGCGTCCAGGCGGATCACGGCCGTCTCCCGCCCCCAGTCGTCGTCGACGACCTCCGCGCGGCCGCCCACGACCACGGCCACCGGCTCCGACTCCACCAGCACAGCGTCTCCCTCGGGTTCAGGCCGGGCGTACGGCGATGCGGTCCAGCGCCGTCAGCAGCTCCGGCAGTTTCGGCAGACCGCGATCGGGATCCCCTTCGAGGGGGACCGCGAGCACCTCGCCCGCCTCCTCGTCCAGCAGTACGAAGGCCGCGCCGTCGGTCCGGGCCACCAGCGACCACCCGGGTCCGTCCACCCGCAGGGTCCGCGCGCCCTCGTCCGCGAAGGACGACCGCACCCGCCCGGGCGGCGGCGGGCTCTGCGTGTACTCCACGGCCTCCTCGAGCGCCCGCGCGAGCCCGGGGTGCGCCGCAGCCGCCGCCCCGCCGTCCGTCGCGACGCGCTCGCGCCAGTCGGACCACTCCCGGGCGATCTGGTCCGCGCCCATGCGCCGCTGCACCGGACCCCACGCCTCGGCGGAGGGCGGCGCCAGCGGCACCCGCCCGGTGCCGTCGGCGCCCTGCTCCGGATCGTGCGGATCAGGGATTCCCGGCGTCGCCACCGACAGGTCCAGCGGCCAGCCCGCCAGCGAGACCACGATCGTCCGCTCGTCCGGCGACAGGTCGTACTCCATGCCGCAGTCCCAGGAGGCGATCGCCATGGCCACGAGGGAGACGTCGTCCACGACGACGGTCCAGCGCGCACCCTCCTCGTCCTGGCCGAGTACCAGCCCGTACCCCCGCGCCACCGGCTTCACGCCCAGCAGCGCGCAGGCCTCCGGGAAATCGTCGCCCAGGATGCCCGGGAACTGCGCAGGGGTCAGCAGCACGGCGGTCAGCACATAGAGCGAACCGCCCTCCTCCTCGTCGGACACGTGGCCTCCCGGTCGCTCTCTCGTCGGCGCACCCTAACCAGCGGGTAACCCCCGCGTCGAGAGCCTGCGGGCGACGATTTCCAAGCCCGCCACCTGCACGTAGAGTTGGGTCCCCGCCACAGAAAGGGACACCCGGTGCAGCGTTACGACCGGCTGAGGGAGATCCTCCGTCTCGACCCCGACAAGGACTTCCTCACCATCTACCGGCTCACCGCCACCTACGAGTTCCCCTGGGACTTCACCCGCGCGCTGGAGCTCGCCCTCTTCCGCACCTACGCGGTGCCCGGCATCGGCCGCCTGCTGGCCGAGACCGCCGAGTTCACCGACCGCCCGCAGAAACGCTACGACGACACCGCGCTGCTCCTCGACGCCGTCGTGGAGCACGGATTCGAGAGCGAGACCGCGCGCACCGCGATCCGCCGCGTCAACCAGATGCACCGTGCCTACGACATCGGCAACGAGGACATGCGCTACGTCCTGTGCACGTTCGTGGTGATTCCGGTGCGCTGGCTGGACGCCTACGGCTGGCGCCCGATGACCCACCACGAGCGCCGTGCCAGCGCGAACTACTACGCCGAACTCGGTCGGCACATGGGTATCACGGACATCCCGGGCTCCTACGAGGAGTTCGAGGAGACCCTGAACGCCTACGAGGAGGCCCACTTCGGCTGGGACGAGGGCGGCCGCAAGGTAGCCGACTCCACCATCGGCCTGATGGCCTCCTGGTACCCGGCCCCGCTCGCCCCCGCGGTGCGCGCACTGAGCCTCTCCCTCCTCGACGAGCCGCTGCTGTCCGCCTTCCGCTACGAGAGCCCCCGCCCCCAGGTCAAGGCGCTGTTCCGGGGCGCCCTGAAGCTGCGCGGCCGCGCCGTCCGGCTGCTGCCGCCGCGCAAGGCCCCGCACTACGCCCGGCAGAACCCGGAGATCAAGGGCTACCCCCACGGCTACGACGTGGGCGAGCTCGGCACCTTTCCCGTGCCCGGCTCGGGGGGATGCCCCGTGCCGCATCCCCGCAGGCCGGCCGGGGCCGAGGCCCAGCCTCCGGCGTGATCCGGGGCACCTCCCCGGACCCCGGGCGAGGTGCCGACGTACAAGGTGTGTGAGCGGTGTGCGGTCAGGCGCGGCGCACCGCGAGCGCCAGGAAGCGGGCGTCCTCGTCGGCGTACGAGGTCATGTCCCAGCCCGAACCGGCCAGCAGCGGGCGGAGGTTGTGCTCGGCCCGCTGGTCGTCCGGCGTCAGCTCGCGTCCCTGCCGGGCCGCGAGTGCGGCTCGCCCGATCGGGTGGAACAGGGCCAGCCGGCCGCCGGGGCGCACGACGCGGGCGAGCTCGCGCAGGTTCGCCTCCGGGTCGGGCAGGTGCGCGATCAGCCCTGCCGCGAAGACGGCGTCGAGCACCCCGTCGCGCAGGGGCAGCCGGGCCACGTCCGCGAGCAGCAGCGTGCCCGCCGCGTCCCGGCCGGCCCGCCGCGCGGCGGCCAGCATCTGCGGGGTGAGGTCCGCGCCGAGCACGGTGCCGGCTGGGCCGACGGCGGCGCGCAGCGCCGGCAGCGCCCGCCCGGTTCCGCAGCCCGCGTCGAGCACGCGCTCCCCGGGGCGCAGGCCGGACTCGGCCACGGCGGTCGTGAACGCGGGCCCGTCGTCCGGGAACTTCCGGTCCCAGTCGGCGGCGCGTGCCCCGAAGAACTCCTGTACGTGCGTGTGGTCTTCGCTCATGCGGACATGATCCCGCACGGGCTTGTGCCCGGGGCGTCGGCGGTGCGAGCTGCGTGTGCCGTGCATGCGGTGCGTGCGGTGCGTGCGGTGCGTGCGCAAGGTGGCACGTGGCGTGATCGAAGATGAACGTAGCTCTGTCATATTCCAGCAGTTCCAGCTGCTTTCGAAATGCTCCCCTTGTTCGTGCCCTCACCCGGACTAGCGTCCCGGGGCCATGGGACACCTCGACCACGCGGCCTATGGCTGGCTGACACCCGTACTGTCATATGTGATGGCATCCATCGGCGCCGCCCTCGGGCTGCGCTGCACCGTCCGCGCACTCGCCGCGACGACCGCATCCTCCCGCCGCAACTGGCTCCTCACCGCGGCCTCCGCCATCGGCACCGGCATCTGGACGATGCACTTCGTCGCGATGCTCGGCTTCCACGTCACCGGCACCGAGATCCACTACAACGTGCCGCTGACCGTTCTCAGCCTGCTCGTCGCCGTGATCGTCGTCGGCGCCGGCGTCTTCGCCGTCGGCTACGGCAAGGTCCGCGGCCGCTCCCTGGTCCTCGGCGGGCTCACCACCGGCCTCGGCGTCGCCAGCATGCACTACCTCGGCATGGCCGCCCTGCGCCTGCACGGCAGCATCTCGTACGACCCGCTCATGGTCGGGCTCTCGGTCGCCATCGCCGTCGTCGCGGCCACCGCCGCGCTGTGGGCCGCGCTCAACATCAAGGCGCCGGCCGCCGTGGCCGTCGCCTCGCTCGTCATGGGCGCCGCCGTCAGCAGCATGCACTACACCGGGATGATGGCGGTCGCCGTCCGCGTCGTCCCCTCGGACCACGCCCTGCCGGGCGCCACCGCGATGCAGTTCATCTTCCCGCTCGCCGTCGGGCTCGGCTCGTACCTCTTCATCACCTCCGCGTTCGTCGCGCTCTCCCCGACCGCGGACGAGCGTGCCGCCTCCGCCTCGGCCGCCCGGCACCTGCGCGAGCCGGTGCGCGGCTCGGCCGCCCCGGCCGCCCCGGCTGCCCCGGCCGCGCCGGCCCGCTGAACCGCTGACCCGGGCCCGACCGCCCCACCGGCCTGCCGGCCCGACTCGACCCCGCTGGACCGCACCCCGAACGAGGAGCCCATGCGCACACCCCGCAGACCACCGGAAGCAGCAGCGCCGCAGCTGCCCGCGCCCCCGGCGCGCGGCCGCCGGGCCCACGCCGGACCGCCCGCCGAGGAGCCTGCGGCGCACGAGGACCGGCAGGCCGGCCGGCCCGGCCCGGCGGCCGATGCCGACGGCGGGTCCCGCCGGCTGCGGCTGCGCCCCGCCACCGTCCGCGCGAAGATCGTGTCGCTCCTGATGGTCCCCGTCGTATCGCTGCTCGCCCTCTGGGGCTTCGCGACCGTCAGCACCGCCCAGGACATCGCCCGCCTCAGCCGCGTCCAGCAGGTCGACGAGCAGATACGCACCCCCGTCGCGGCCGCCGTCACCGAGCTCCAGGCCGAACGGCGCGCCGCCGTCCGCCACCTGGCCGACCCCGCCGCCGACCAGGGCGCCGCCCTGGAGCAGCAGTCGCGGCGCACCGACGCCGCGGTCGCGCGGCTGCGGCTCGGAGACCGGCACACCGTCGCCGAGTCCGGCGACTACCCCACCGAAGTCGTCGTCCGCCTCGGGGCCTTCGTTGCGGCTGCGGAAGGACTCGGCTCCACCCGCAAGGACGTCGCGGACCGGCGTGCGACCCCGGACGCGGCGTACGAGACGTACACCCGCGTGGTGGACAGCGCCCTCTCCGTCGCCGGCTCCCTCTCCGGCGGCCAGAAGGCCGAACTCGGCCCCGACGCCCGCGTCCTGCTCGAATTCGCCCGCGCCGGGGAACTCCTCTCCCGTGAGGACGCGCTGATCGCGGCGCCCGGCCCGCGCACCGCCGAAACGCTTCGGCGCCTCACCGGCGTCATCGAGACCCGCCGCGCCCTCACCGCGAGTTCCGCAGACGACCTGCCCGCCGCCCAGCAGGCCGCCTGGCAGTCCGTGGCCAGGAGCGCCCCCTACGCCGAGCTGACCGCCGCCGAGGACCGGATGGTCGCGGCGGGAACCGCCTCGGGGACGGCCGGGTCGGCCGGCGCCGCGGCCACCGGGTCGGCCAAGGACGCGGCCCGCGGCGTGCCGGCCGGCTGGGACGCCGCGTACACGAGCATCAGCGCCTCCCTGCGCGAGATCGAGGCCGCCGCCCACGCCGCAGCCGCCGACCGCACCGACCCCCTTGCCCAGGCCGGGCTCAGTCCCGCCGGGGCCGCCGTACTGCTGGGCCTCGCCGCCGTCGCCGCCTCCCTCGTCATCTCCGTGCGCATCGGCCGCGCCCTCGTCGTGGAACTCGTCTCGCTGCGCAACACCGCCCTGGAGATCGCCCACCGCAAGCTCCCGCACGCCATGGACCGGCTGCGGGCCGGCCAGGACATCGACGTCGACGCCGAGACCCCGCCCCCGCCGCCCGCCGACGACGAGATCACCCAGGTCGGCGAGGCGCTCGCCACCGTCCACCGGGCCGCCCTGAGCGCAGCCGTCGAGCGCGCCGAGCTCGCCAGCGGCGTGAGCGGCGTCTTCGTCAACCTCGCCCGCCGCAGCCAGGTCCTGGTGCACAAGCAGCTCACCCTGCTCGACTCGATGGAGCGGCGCGCCGACGACCCCGGCGAACTCGGCGACCTCTTCCGCCTCGACCACCTCACGACGCGGATGCGCCGCCACGCCGAGAGCCTGATCATCCTGTCGGGCGCCGCTCCCGGGCGCGCCTGGCGGATGCCGGTCCCACTGACCAACGTCGTACGGGCCGCCGTCTCCGAGATCGAGGACTACCCGCGCGTCGAGGTCCGCCAGCTGGCGGAGGCCGCCGTGATCGGCGGCGCCGTCGCCGACCTCACGCACCTGCTCGCCGAACTCATCGAGAACGCAACCCAGTTCTCCCCGCCCCACACCAAGGTCCGCGTCAGCGGCGAGCCCGTCGGCGCCGGATACGTCCTGGAGGTCGAGGACCGCGGGCTCGGCATGGGCCGCGAGACCCTCCAGGAGGCCAACCGGCGCATCGAGCAGTCCGAGGCCCTCGACCTGTTCGACAGCGACCGGCTCGGGCTGTTCGTGGTCAGCCGGCTCTCGGCCCGGCACGGTGTGCGGGTGCACCTGCGCACGTCACCGTACGGGGGCACCACCGCCGTGGTGCTCCTGCCGAACTCCCTGCTCCAGGGAGCGATCGAGACCGGCTCCGCGCCGGCGGCGGCCAGGAACCGGGACCCGCTGGCCGAGGCCCCGGCGGGACGGGGGGAGCCGGCACCGCAGCCGCCCGTGATGACCGTCGTACGGGAGGACGCCCGCCGCTCGGCGGTACGGGAGGACGGGCGCGGCATCCCGCTCCCGGACCGCAGCCCCGTACGGGAGGAGCCGCGCCCGGCCCCGGTGGCCCCGCTGCGGCCGCGGGGCCCCGGGGGCCCGATCGCCCGTACGGAGAACCCGGCGGCGCCGTCGCCGGATTCCGCTCCCGCTCCCGCACCGGCTCCGGCTCCGGCTCCGGCCCCTGCGCCCGCACCCGCCCCGCGGCTCGCCGGAGGCTCCGCCGCCGTGCCCGACGCCTCGGTCACCGAACTGCCGCGCCGCGTACGCCAGGCCAGCCTGGTCCCGCAGCTGCGCGAGACCCCCGCCCCGAAGGCCCCGGCCGGGGCGCGCCCGTCCGAGGAACCGCCGGGGCGCAGCCCGGAGCAGGCCCGGGACCGGATGGCGGCCTACCGGGCCGGCTGGGTCCGCGGGGCCCAGGAGACCGGTGCCCGGGAAACCGGTGCCCACGCAGGCAGCGAAGGAGAAGTGTGATGATCGAGCACCAGAGATTCGACCTCGACGGCGTCCGCAGGTCCGGCGAACTGGACTGGCTGCTGGACGACATGGTGGTCCGGGTCCGCGAGGTCCGGCATGCCGTGGTCCTGTCCAACGACGGCCTGGCGGTGGGCGCGTCCAGTGCGCTCAGCCGGGAGGACGCGGAGCACCTGGCCGCCGTGGCCTCCGGATTCCACAGTCTGGCGAAGGGCGCGGGCCGGCACTTCCACGTCGGGGGCGTGCGCCAGACGATGGTGGAGATGGACGAGGGGTTCCTCTTCGTCGCGGCCGCCGGGGACGGCTCGTGCCTTGCCGTCCTCAGCGCGGCGAGTGCCGACATCGGCCTGATCGCCTATGAGATGGCCCGGCTCGTGAAGCGGGTCGGGGAGCACCTGTACACCCCGCCGCGGTTCGCGGCGCGGCCGCCGGCCGCCGGCTGAGAGCGGCGGTCCGGTACATGAACGACCAGTGGTACGACGCCGACGCGGGCCCGCTCGTCCGTCCGTACGCCATGACCGGCGGGCGTACGAAGCCGGGTCCGCACGGGGTCCGGTTCGACCTGATCGCGCTGGTCGTCATGGACAACGAGGGCGCGTCCGGCGCGGATGCGGCGGCGGCCGAGTCACTGCTGGGCCCCGAACACCGGGCACTGCTCGGGCTCTGCCGGTCCGAGACCCAGTCGGTGGCGGAGCTCGCCGCGGACGCGGACCTGCCCGTGGGCGTGGTGCGGGTGCTGCTCGGGGACCTGCTGGAGGGCGGGCACGTCAAGGTCAGCCGGCCGGTGCCGCCCGCCCTGCTGCCGGACGAGCGGATTCTGCGTGAAGTCATCGAGGGATTGCGAGCGCTGTGATGGGACAACACGACGACGGACCCGGCGGACCGGCCCCGGTGCCCGGCCCGGACCTGGATCCGGAGGCCGACGGGGAACTGGCCGCGCTCGCGCTGAAGATACTCGTGGCGGGCGGGTTCGGGGTCGGCAAGACCACGCTGGTCGGGGCGGTCAGCGAGATCCGGCCGCTGCGGACGGAGGAACAGCTCAGCGAGGCGGGCGAACTGGTCGACGACACGGGCGGGGTCGCCCAGAAGACGACGACGACCGTGGCCATGGACTTCGGACGGATCACCATCCGGTCCGGACTGTCGCTCTACCTGTTCGGGACACCGGGGCAGGACCGGTTCTGGTTCCTGTGGGACGAGTTGTCGCAGGGCGCCCTGGGCGCCGTGGTGCTCGCCGACACCCGCCGGCTGGAGGACTGCTTTCCCGCGGTGGACTACTTCGAGCACCGGCGGATCCCGTTCGTCGTGGCCGTCAACTGCTTCACGGACGCGCGGCGGTACGGGGCGCACGAGGTCTCGCGGGCCCTGGACCTGGAGTCGGGGACACCGGTGGTGCTGTGCGATGCGCGGGACAAGGATTCGGGGAAGGAGGTGCTGATCCGGCTGGTCGAGTACGCCGGGCGGGTGCACACCGCCCGGCTGCTCGACTCGGTGGAGCCGCAGGCCGATTCCGTGTGAGGCGGGCGTGCGGTGGGGTGCGGGCGGTGCTCGCCTCAGTGGGTCACGCCGTCCACGCTGATCACCTTGTCGACGGCGACGCGGACGAGGAGTTCTCCGGGGACGGCGTTGCGGCGGCCGAAGGCCTCGGCGTGCTCCTCGCCCATGTAGCGGGCGCTGATCCGCGTTGCCCAGGGGAGCATCTCCTCCAGGTCCTCGCTGATTTCGGCGCGCCCCTGCAGGACGACGTAGGAGAACGGCGGACGGTCGTCGTCCACGCAGAGCGCGACCCGCCCGTCGCGCAGGAGGTTGCGGCCCTTGACCGTGTCCTTGCCGGTGTTGAACACGAAGGAATCGCCGTCGAGGACGAACCAGATGGGTGCGATGTGCGGACTGCCGTCCTCGCGGACGGTGGAGAGCTTGCCGGTGCGGGTTCCGTACGAGACGAATGCCCGCCATTCCTCTTGAGTCATCTTCTTCGCCATGGGGACATCCTCCTTGCCCGAAAGGCGCTGGTGGGGAAGGCTGGCGTGCACTTACCACGAGGGGTGGGGCGCGGCCACGCCGGCGGCGTCGACGGGGAGGGGCTCGAAATGGCACTGGACAAGCAGCTGGACTGGCTGCTCGACGATCTGACGCGCAGGGTCCAGCAGGTCAGGCATGCGGTGGTGCTGTCCAACGACGGCCTGGTGACGGGCGCGAGCGCGGGGCTGGCGCGGGAGGACGCGGAGCACCTCGCCGCGGTGGCGGCGGGGCTGCAGAGCCTGGCGAAGGGGTCGGGCCGGCATTTCCGGGCCGGCGAGGTACGGCAGACGATGGTCGAGTACGACGACGGAGTCCTGTTCGTCATGGCGGCGGGCGCGGGGAGTTCGCTGTGCGTGCTCAGCGCCGCCGAGGCCGACATCGGTCAGGTCGCGTACGAGATGACGCTGCTGGTCAACCGGGTGGGAGAGCACCTGGGGGTGGCGGAGCGGCGGATCACCGGGGGCTGATGCCCTCCGGCCTTCCCGGAGTTATCCACAGGCCTCGCGGGGTGTCGTGGCGCTGAGTTACGGTCTTCACGCAGAGTAATCATCACTCGTGGGGGAGGACCGTCATGAAGGTCGCGACGCAGTCGGGGCACGCACTGCCGGATGCGGGGGTGGGCGGTGCCCGCGCCGCCCGGGAACTGGGGCTGACCCGGAGCGAGTTCGCCCGGGCCGTCCAGCTGGGCATCGTGCGCGCAGCGCCGCCGGCGCCGGGCGGGGCCGCGCGCTACCCGCGGGCGGAGCTGGACCGGATCCGGTCGGCGGACGGGTTCCCGGGCGCGCTGCGCGAGCGGGTCGAGACCGTGACCGGAGCCGAGGCCGCGTGCGGGGTGCTGGGGATCAGCCCCGGCCGGTTCACCCGGCTCGCGCGCTGCGGACACATCACCCCGGTCGGCTACCGGATCAACCGCTACCGGGTGGTGGTCTGGCTCTATCTGGCCGCGGAGCTGCGGGAGTTCGCCGCCCGGGAAGCGGGGATGCTGCGCGGGAGCGCGCCCCCGGCGGACCGGGAGCTGATGGCGGCCAAGGCGGACCTGCGGCCGCGGAAGTGGCGGGGGCGGCATGTGGGGCTGCTGCTGAGACGAACCGCCGACCCCTGGGAGCGGGCCGCCGTCCTGGCCTCCGTACTTCCGGCGGACGAGCTGCGGGAGGCCGTGCCCGACCCGGCGGAGCGGATCGTGCTCACCGCGCTCGCCCCGCCCCCGCCGTACGGGCACCCGCAGATCCCGGCCGCCGCGGCCGTGGCGCTGCGGCTGTTACGGGCGGAGCCGCCGGACGAGGTCCACTGGTACCGCACGAGCCTGGACTTCGCGCTGACCGGGGCGCGCGGTCAGTCGAAGTCGACGGGGGAGAGGGGGCCGACGTAGACCCAGGCCCCGGCCTCGCGTGCGAAGGCGCTGTGCTCGTGCAGGGAACCGGCGTGCCGGCCCTCGCGGTAGTACGCCCGGAACTCCACCGAGCCCTCCGTCTCGAACATCCCGCCGCGCTCGGCGGCGAGGATCTCGAGGCGCTCCCAGCGCTGGTCGGGATCCAGGTCGAGGCGGGCGGGCCGCGTGCTCGAATGCCAGGAGCGCAGCAGATAGGCGGTGTCGCCGACGGCGAACGCACTGAAGCGGGAGCGCATCAGCAGCTCCGCGGTGGGCGCCTGCTGCGCACCGGAGTGGAAGCGGCCGCAGCACTCCGGGTAGGCGGCGGGCAGCCCGCAGGGGCAGGGGAGGGCCGGGGTGGGCATGGGTGTGCTCAGCTCTTCGGGGACGGGGCGGACTACTGGGGGGACACGGGCGGCTTGGCCGCGTTCTCGGCGTACGGGCGGAAGAGGCCTTCCTGGACCACGGAGACCAGCAGCCTGCCCTCGAGGTCGTAGATGCGGCCACGGGCCAGGCCCCGGCCGCCGTGCGCGATCGGCGATTCCTGGTCGTACAGGAACCACTCGTCCGCGCGGAACGGCCGGTGGAACCACATGGCGTGGTCCAGCGAGGCCATGTCGAACCCGCGCATGCCCCACAGGGGTTCCACGGGGATGCGCACGGCGTCGAGGAGGGTCATGTCGCTGGCGTAGGTGAGGGCGCAGGTGTGCACCAGCGGGTCGTCGCCCAGCGGGCCGACGGCGCGCATCCACACCGCGCTGCGCGGATCGGCGTCCTTGAGCTCCTCGGGAGTCCAGCGGAGCCGGTCCGTGTACCGGATGTCGAACGGCTGGCGGCGGGCCATCCGCTCCAGCGCCTCGGGCAGCGCGCCCAAGTGCTCGCGGATCTCGTCCGCGACCTTCGGGAGCGCGTCCGGGTGGGGGAAGTCGAGTCGGGGAGGCAGCTGGTGCTCGATGCTGCCCTCCTCCGGATGATGGAAGGAGGCGGTGAGATTGAAGATCGTCTTGCCCTGCTGGACCGCGGTGACGCGGCGCGTGGTGAAGGACCGCCCGTCGCGCACCCGCTCCACCTGGTACACGATCGGCACCCCGGGGATGCCGGGGCGCAGGAAGTACGCGTGCAGCGAGTGGACCGGGCGGTCGCTCTCGGTGGTGCGGCCGGCGGCCACCAGCGCCTGGCCGGCGACCTGCCCGCCGAAGACCCGCTGGAGGGACTCCTGCGGGCTGGCGCCGCGGAAGATGTTGACCTCGATCTGCTCCAGGTCGAGCAGATCGACCAGTCTCTCTGCCGGGTTCGTCATCAGAGGTTCTCCACTGTCAGGTTCGGGCGCCGCCGGCGGGAAACCGGAGCCGGCGGGGCCGGTCGCTTGCGGGTGGGGGTCTCCCCGGACGGAGTCCGGGGAGAGGTCAGAGCGCGCCGAGCTCACCGACCGAGGTCAGCCGGATGATCGCACGGCCCTCCTCGTCGGAGGCCGCGAGGTCGACCTCGGCGCTGATGCCCCAGCCATGGTCGCCGTTCGGGTCCGCGAACGTCTGGCGGACGCGCCACAGGCCGTGCGCCGGGTCCTCCTCGATCTGGAGCAGCTTCGGGCCGCGCGCGTCGGGGCCGGTGCCCAGGTCGTCGTACTCGTCCCAGTACGCGTCCATGGCCTCGCCCCAGGCGTCGGCGTCCCAGCCGGCCTCGCCGTCCAGTTCGCCCAGCTGGTCGACGTGGTCCAGCGCGGCGAGCTCCACACGGCGGAACATGGCGTTGCGGACCAGGACGCGGAAGGCGCGCGCGTTCGCGGTGACCGGCTTGACCTGGTCGGCCTTCTCCTGGGCCTGCTCCGCCGTCTCCACCTCCGGGTTCGCCAGCTGCTCCCACTCGTCGAGCAGGCTGGAGTCGACCTGGCGGACCAGCTCGCCCAGCCAGGCGATGAGGTCCTGGAGGTCCTCGGACTTGAGGTCGTCGGGGATGGTGTGGTCCAGCGCCTTGTACGCGCTCGCCAGGTACCGCAGCACGATGCCCTCGGTGCGGGCGAGCTCGTAGAAGGAGGTGAACTCGGTGAAGGTCATCGCGCGCTCGTACATGTCGCGGATGATCGACTTCGGGGAGACCGGGTGGTCGCGGACCCACGGGTGGCTCTTGCTGTACACGTCGTAGGCGTGGAAGAGGAGCTCTTCGAGCGGCTTGGGATAGGTGACGTCCTGGAGACGCTCCATCCGCTCCTCGTACTCGATCCCGTCGGCCTTCATGGCGCCCACGGCGATGCCGCGCTCCTTGTTCTGCTGGGCGGCCAGGATCTGGCGCGGGTCGTCCAGCGTGGACTCGACGACGGAGACCATGTCCAGCGCGTAGGAGGGGGACTCGGGGTCCAAGAGGTCGAAGGAGGCCAGGGCGAAGGTGGACAGCGGCTGGTTGAGCGCGAAGTCCTGCTGGAGGTCGACGGTGAGCCGGATGGTGCGGCCCTCCGCGTCGGGGGTGTCGAGCTTCTCGACCACGCCGCCGTCCAGCAGCGAGCGGTAGATCGCGATGGCCCGGCGGATGTGCCGCAGCTGGGCCTTGCGCGGCTCGTGGTTGTCCTCGAGGAGGTGGCGCATCGCCTGGAAGGCATCGCCCGGACGGGCGATGACCGACAGCAGCATGATGTTGGTGACCTTGAACCGGGAGGTGAGCGGCTCGGGGTCGGCGGCGATGAGCTTCTCGAAGGTGGTGTCCGACCAGGCGACGAAGCCCTCGGGAGCCTTCTTGCGCACCACCTTGCGGCGCTTCTTCGGATCGTCGCCCGCCTTCGCGAGGGCCTTCTCGTTCTCGATGACGTGCTCGGGCGCCTGGGCGACCACATAGCCCGCCGTGTCGAAGCCGGCCCGGCCCGCGCGGCCGGCGATCTGGTGGAACTCGCGGGCGCGCAGCGTCCGGACCCGGTTGCCGTCGTACTTGGTGAGCGCGGTGAACAGCACCGTACGGATGGGGACGTTGACGCCGACGCCCAGGGTGTCGGTACCGCAGATGACCTTCAGCAGGCCGGCCTGGGCCAGCTTCTCGACCAGGCGCCGGTACTTGGGCAGCATGCCGGCGTGGTGGACGCCGATGCCGTGCCGGACGTAGCGGGAGAGGTTCTGGCCGAACTTGGTGGTGAAGCGGAAGTTGCCGATCAGATCGGCGATCTTGTCCTTCTCCTCGCGGGTGCACATGTTGATGCTCATCAGCGACTGCGCCCGCTCGACCGCCTGGGCCTGAGTGAAGTGCACGATGTAGACGGGGGCCTGCCGCGTCTCCAGCAGTTCGGTGATCGTGTCGGTGATCGGCGTGGTGACGTACTCGTACGACAGGGGGACGGGCCGGCTCGCGGAGCGGACCACCGAGGTCGGCCGGCCGGTGCGCCGGGTCAGGTCCTCCTCGAACCGCTTCACGTCGCCGAGCGTCGCCGACATCAGGATGAACTGCGCCTGCGGGAGCTCCAGCAACGGGATCTGCCAGGCCCAGCCGCGGTCCGGCTCGGCATAGAAGTGGAACTCGTCCATGACGACCTGGCCGATGTCGGCGTACTTGCCGTCCCGCAGGGCGATGGAGGCCAGCACCTCGGCGGTGCAGCAGATCACCGGGGCGTCCGCGTTCACGGAGGCGTCGCCGGTCAGCATGCCGACGTTCTCGGTGCCGAAGAGCTTGCACAGGTCGAAGAACTTCTCCGACACCAGCGCCTTGATGGGGGCGGTGTAGAAGGTCACCTTGTCCTGGGCGAGGGCGGTGAAGTGCGCGCCCGCCGCGACGAGGCTCTTGCCGGAGCCGGTCGGGGTGGACAAGATCACATTCGCCCCGGAGACGACCTCGATCAGCGCCTCCTCCTGCGCCGGGTACAGGGTGATGCCCTGATCCTCCGCCCACGAGGAGAAAGCCTCGAAGAGGGCGTCGGGGTCGGCGTTCGGCGGGAGCTGATCAATGAGGGTCACACCCCCCATCTTGCCTGGCTTCCCGCCGGAAGAGGGAACCGGCGGGAACAGCGAAGATCACCGACGGTACGCTGTGCCGTCGACCGGGCCCGAACGAAACCGTCAACAGGGCCCGACCACCACACGACTGGGGCGGGGAACGACCATGATGGGTCCGGCGCACTCACTGTCCGGGGCGGCAGCCTGGCTGGGGGTGGGAGCGGCGGCCGCGGCCGCCGGGCACCCGATGCCCTGGCCGGTCCTCGTCGTCGGCGCGCTCATCTGCGCCGGCGCCGCCCTCGCCCCCGACCTGGACCACAAGTCGGCGACGATCTCGCGTGCCTTCGGCCCGCTCTCCCGGGGCCTGTGCGAGGTGGTCGACAAGATCTCCTACGCCGTCTACAAGGCCACCCGCGCCCCGAAGGACGCCCGCCGCACGGGCGGTCACCGCACCCTGACGCACACCTGGCTGTGGGCCGTCCTGATCGGCGCGGGCTCCTCCGCGCTGGCGGCCACCACCGACCGCTGGGGCGTGCTCGTCCTGCTCTTCGTCCACCTGGTCCTGGCCGTGGAGGGCCTGCTGTGGCGGGCCGCCCGGATGTCCAGCGACGTCCTCGTCTGGCTGCTCGGCGCCACCAGCGCCTGGATCCTGGCCGGTGTCCTCGACCAGCCCGGCAACGGCGCCGGATGGCTGTTCGACGGCCCCGGCCAGGAATACCTCTGGCTCGGCCTGCCGATCCTGCTCGGCGCCCTGGTCCACGACATCGGCGACGCCCTGACCGTCTCCGGCTGCCCCATCCTGTGGCCCCTGCCGATCGCCGGGAAGCGCTGGTACCCCATAGGCCCGCCCAAGGGGATGCGCTTCCGGGCCGGCAGCTGGGTGGAGCTCAAGGTCCTCATGCCCGTGTTCATGCTGCTCGGCGGTATAGGCGGAGCCTCCGCCCTCGGCTTCATCTAGTCCGTCGGTCCGTACGGCGCGCAACGCCCCGCTCCCTCGCGCAGCAGCGGGGGAGCGGGTCCTCGTACGCGGCCGGAGCGGGGCGCTCAGCCGTGCCAGGAGCGCCACAGGGCCGCGTAGGCGCCGTCCGCCGCGACCAGCTCCTCGTGCGAGCCCAGTTCGCTGATCCGGCCGCCCTCGACCACCGCGATCACATCCGCGTCGTGCGCCGTGTGCAGCCGGTGGGCGATCGCGATCACCGTACGCCCGTCCAGCACCCGGGCCAGCGAACGCTCCAGATGCCGTGCTGCCCGCGGGTCCAGCAGCGAGGTGGCCTCGTCCAGGACCAGCGTGTGCGGGTCAGCCAGCACCAGCCGGGCCAGCGCGACCTGCTGCGCCTGCGCCGGGGTCAGCGCCGTACCGCCCGAACCCACCTCGGTGTCCAGGCCGGTCTCCAGCGCCCGGGCCCAGCCGTCCGCGTCCACCGCGCCGAGCGCCGCCCACAGTTCGGCGTCGGCCGCCTCGGTGCGCGCCAGCCGGAGGTTGTCCCGCAGCGAGCTCACGAACACGTGGTGTTCCTGATTGACCAGCGCCACCTGCTCGCGCACCCGCTCCGCGGACATCCGCGACAGCTGCGCCCCGCCGAGGGTCACCTCGCCGGTCCGCGGCGCGTAGATGCCCGCCAGCAGCCGGCCCAGCGTGGACTTGCCCGCCCCCGAGGGACCGACCAGGGCCATCCGGGTGCCCGGCGGCACGGACATGGACACCTGGTGCAGCACGTCCACGCCCTCCCGGTACCCGAAGCGCACCTCGTCGGCCCGGACGTCCCGCCCCGCCGGGGAGACGGCCGCGTCGCCCGCGTCCGGCTCGATCTCCCGGACACCCACCAGGCGGGCGAGGGATACCTGGGCGACCTGCAGCTCGTCGTACCAGCGCAGGATCAGGCCGATCGGGTCGACCATCATCTGGGCCAGCAGCGCGCCCGTGGTCAGCTGCCCCACCGACATCCAGCCCTGCAGCACGCAGTAGCCGCCGATCATCAGCACGGAGCCGAGGATCGTCACGAAGGTGACGTTGACGACGGGGAACAGGACCGTCCGCAGGAAGAGCGTGTACCGCTCCCACGCCGTCCACTCCTTGATCCGCCGCTCCGACAGCGCGATCCGGCCCGGCCCGAGGCGGTGCGCCTCGACCGTGCGACCGGCGTCCACCGTCTCGGTGAGCACGGCCGAGACCGCCGCGTAGCCGGCCGCCTCCGACCGGTACGCCGAGGGAGCCCGTTTGAAGTACCAGCGGCAGCCGATCACCAGCACCGGCAGCGCCACCAACGCGGCCAGGGCCAGCGGCGGCGCGGTCACCGTGAGCGCCGCGAAGAGCAGCCCCACCCAGACCACGCCGATCGCCAGCTGCGGAACGGCCTCGCGCATCGCGTTGGCCAGCCGGTCGATGTCGGTGGTGATCCGCGACAGCAGATCACCGGTGCCGGCCCGCTCCAGCACGCCAGGCGGCAGGCCCACGGACCGCACGAGGAAGTCCTCGCGCAGATCCGCCAGCATCTCCTCGCCGAGCATCGCGCCGCGCAGCCGGACCAGCCGGACGAAGAACGTCTGGACCACGAGGGCCAGCGCGAACAGCAGGGCCACGCTCCCCAGATGGAGCTCGCGCGCCCCCGCCGCCAGCTGGTCCACGACCCGGCCCAGCAGGTACGGGCCGACCATGGAGGCGATCACCGCGACCGCGTTGACCGTCACCAGCACCGCGAAGGCTCTCCGGTGGCGCCGGAACAGGCCGCGCACGTAGCCCCGTACGGTCGCCGTCGTGCCCACGGGCAGGGTGGCGGCCGATTCGGGGGCCGCCGGATCGTATGACGGCGGCGCCAGGCCGATCATGCGGACTCCTCGATCTCTGTCAGTGCGTTGTCCAGCCGGTCTTCTTCCAGCCGGGTCAGTTCCATCCGGGCCACCCGCTGCTCCTCGTCGGTCTCGCGGGTGACGACCGCCCGGTAGAGCGGTTCACCGTGCAGCAGTTCGCGGTGCGTACCGGTTGCCGCGACCGCGCCCTCGTGGATCAGGACCACCCGGTCGGCACGGTCCAGGAGCAGCGGCGAGGAGGCCAGTACCACCGTCGTGCGCCCGGCGCGCAGGGCGGTGATCCCGTCCGCGATCCGCGCCTCGGTGTGCGAGTCGACCGCCGAGGTCGGCTCGTCCAGGACCAGCACCTCCGGGTCGGTGGCCAGGGACCGCGCCAGCGCGAGCCGCTGGCGCTGCCCGCCGGACAGGGACCGGCCGCGCTCGGTGATCCGGGCGTCCATCGGGTCGTCCACCCCGTCCGGCGCCGACTGCAGCAGCGCGTCCAGGACGTCCCCGCACTGGGCGGCGGCGAGCGCCGCCCCGGGCTCGACCGCTCCGGACGCCGGTACGGCGAACAGCTCGCGCAGGGTTCCGGACAGCAGTACCGGGTCCTTGTCCTGGACGAGGACCAGCGTGCGCGCGGTGTCCAGCGCGAGCTCGTCCAGCGCGACCCCGCCTAGCAGCACCGAGCGCCGGTCGGCGGCCGGGCCGTCGTCCGCCGGATGGCCGCCGAGACGTTCGGCCAGGCGGCCCGCCAGGTCCGGGTCCCCGCACACCACGGCGGTGAACCGGCCCGCCGGGGCCAGCAGTCCGGTCGCGGGGTCGTACAGGTCCCCGCCCGGGGCCGGAGCCTGCGCGGCCGCAGTCCCCGCAGTCCCCGCGTCCGTCGCCGCCGGCTCCGGGGCGTCCGTACGCGTCAGCGACAGCACCCCGGCGGCCCGCTGGGCGGAGGGCCGGGAGAAGGAGTACGCCATGGCGATCTCCTCGAAGTGCCGCAACGGGTAGAGCATCGTCGCCACCGCACTGAAGGCGGCCACGAGTTCACCGACCGCCAGCCGGCCGTCCAGCACCAGCACGGAGCCGTACCAGACCACGATGATCAGCAGCGCGCCCGGCAGAAGCACCTGGATCGCGGAGATCAGCGCCCACATCCGGGCGCTGCGGACGGCCGCCTTGCGGACCTCCTGCGAGGCCTCGCGGTAACGGCCGAGGAACAGCTCCTCGCCGCCGATGCCGCGCAGCACCCGCAGGCCGGCCACGGTGTCGGAGGCCAGTTCGGTGGCCTTGCCGGCCTTCTCGCGCTGGATGTCGGCGCGTTGGGTGGCGCGCGGCAGCAGCGGCAGCACGGACAGCGCGAGCACCGGGACGCCGATCGCGACGACCACGCCGATCGACGGCGCGTAGAACAGCAGGCCGACGCAGATGGCGACGACGGCGAAGGCGGCGGCGAGGAAGCGGGAGACCGCCTCCACGAACCAGCCGATCTTCTCCACGTCACTCGTGGAGACCGCGACCACCTCGCCGGCCGCGACCCGCCGTGTCAGGGCGGAGCCCAGCTCGGCCGTCTTGCGGGCGAGCAGCTGCTGGACGCGCGCGGCGGCCGTGATCCAGTTGGTGACGGCGGTGCGGTGGAGCATCGCGTCGCCGACCGAGATGGCGACACCGATCAGCACCAGCAGCGCGCCGACCAGCAGCAGCCCGGTACCGTCGCGCCGGACGACCGCGTCGACGCCCAGGCCCACCGCGTACGGCAGCCCGGCGATGCCGCAGAAGTGCACGAGTCCCCAGCACAGGCTCCTGACCTGTCCGCCGAGTTGGCCCCGCCCCAGCCAGACCAGGAAGCGCGGGCCGGAGCGAACATCGGGTACCCCGGGATCCGGATACGGAAGATCGCTGATCTGCATGACGCCTCATGACGGGTCGAGGGGTTCAAACCGTGCAAGGTTCGCCTTCCGGACCCGTTCCGGGCAATCGATTTTGCGTTGGCCAAGGCCTCACGCGGCGGGACGTGCGGCGCAGTTGCGGCCCGGCCGGCCGCCCGTCGCCACGTCAAGGACGGGTGGCCCGCTCCAGTTCCAGCAGCGCCGAGTGGTAGCTGCGGCCGGTGGCCCGGTCCATGCCCACTTCACACATCCGGTTCGCCGACAGGTGCGCGTCGAACGTCCGCGACGTCACCTCCGCGGCCTCGCGCTCCGTCGCCGATGCCGTCAGCTCCGGATGCAGCATGCCCCGGTCACCCGCGAACGCACAGCAGCCCGCGTCGTCCGGGACCACCACCTCCGTCGCACACGCCTCGGCCACCGCCCGCAGCTGCGCCTCGTCGCCCAGGTGCCGCATCGAGCAGGTCGGATGGAGCACGGCCGAGCCCACCGTGCGCCTGATCTCCAGGTGCGCAAGCAGCTCGTCCGCCGCCCACACGACCGAGTCGACGACCGTCAGTTCCGCGTGCAGCGCCCGGTTGTCGTCCGTCAGGTACGGGACCACCTCGTGCGCGATGCCCAGCGTGCACGAGGACGCGTCGACCACCAGCGGCAGCCGCCCGCCGGCGGTCCAGCCCCAGGCGGCCTCCACGATCCGGTTGGCCATCACCCGGTTCCCTGCGTCGTATCCCTTGGAGTGCCAGATCGTCGCGCAGCAGGTGCCCGCGACGTCACCGGGGATCCACACCGGCTTCCCGGCCCGCTGCGACACCGCCACCACGGCCTCGGGCAGGGAGGGGCCGGGCCGGCCCCCGGGGCCGCCGAAGATGCGGTTCACGCACGCCGGGTAGTACACGGCGGCTGCTCCCACCCGCCGGGTCCCGGGCAGCTTCCGTGCGGCCGCGCCGGGGATCTGCGGCAGCCACTGCGGAACCAGGTCGGGGCGTACGGCCTTGCGCGCGGCCCCGGTGACCGCCTGGAGCAGCCCGTCGCCGACCCGGTCGGTGATCTTGTCGGCGGCGGCCACGGCCAGCCGGGCCGCGCCCTCCACGGCCTTGAACCGCGTCGCGGCGAGCGCGGCGGCGCGCTCCTCGCGCGGGCTGTGGCGGCGGTGGCGGAAGTCCCGCATCAGGGCGCCCGTGTCGATGCCGACGGGGCAGGCCAGCTTGCAGGTGGAATCGCCCGCACAGGTGTCCACGGCGTCGTGGCCGTAGGCCTCGAGCAGCCCGTCCAGCACCCGGGAGCCCGGCTGCTGGCGCATCATCTCCCGGCGCAGCACGATCCGTTGCCGGGGTGTGGTCGTCAGGTCCTCGCTGGGGCAGGTCGGTTCGCAGAAACCGCACTCGATGCACGGATCGGCCACCGCCTCCACCTGCGGGATCGTCTTCAGCCCGCGCAGATGCGCTTTCGGGTCGCGGTCGAGGAGGATGCGCGGGGCGAGCAGCCCGTCCGGGTCGACGACCCGCTTCGTCCGCCACATCAGCTCGGTGGCCCGGGGCCCCCACTCCAGCTCCAGGAACGGGGCCATGTTGCGGCCGGTGGAGTGCTCCGCCTTCAGCGAGCCGTCGAACCTCTCCACCGTCAGCCGGCAGAACGCCTCCATGAAGGCCCCGTACCGCTCCACGTCGGCGGGCTTCGCGGCGTCGAAGGCGAGCAGGAAGTGCAGGTTGCCGTGGGCCGCGTGGCCCGCGACGGCCGCATCGAAACCGTGTTCCGCCTGGAGCGCGAGGAGCGCCCCGCAGGCCTCGGCCAGCCGGGAGGGCGGCACCGCGAAGTCCTCGGTGATCAGGGTGGTGCCGGGGGCGCGGGCCCCGCCGACGGCGGTGACGAAGGCCCTGCGGGCCTTCCAGTAGCCGTTGATCGTCTTCGCGTCCCGGGTGAAGGTGTTGGTGACCGAGGGCACCGGCGCGACCAGGTCCAGCCCGGCGAGGACCTCGGCCGCGCGGCGCTCGTACCGCGCGCGCCCCGCCTCGTCCGGAGCGCGGAACTCCACCAGCAGGGCGGTGGTGTCCTTCGGCAGGCCGGCCCAGTCGGCGGGGACGCCTTCGACGCTGACCGAGGCGCGCAGCGTGTTGCCGTCCATCACCTCGACGGCGAGGGCGCCCGCCTCGTTGAAGAGCGGTACGGCGGCGGCCGCCGCGGGCAGCGAGGGGAAGAAGAGCAGGGCGCTGGCGAGCTCGCGGTCCAGTGCCACGGTGTCGAAGACGACCTCGGAGATGAAGCCGAGCGTGCCCTCCGAGCCGACCATCAGCCCGCGCAGGATCTCGACGGGCGTGGCGCCGTCCAGGTACGCGTCGAGCCGGTAGCCGGTGGTGTTCTTGATCTCGTACTTGGCCCGGATCCGGGCGACGAGCCCGGCATCGGCCTCGATCTCCTGCTTGATCTCCATCAGCCCGCGGCACAGCGCCGGTTCCGCGCGCGCCAGCTCCTCGTCGGCCAGCGGATCGGCGGTGTCCACGACGGTGCCGCCGGGCAGCACGAACGTGAGGGAGGAGAGCGTGCGGTAGGCGTTCCTCGTGGTGCCCGCCGTCATGCCGGACGCGTTGTTGGCGACGACCCCGCCGAGGGTGCAGGCGACGGCGCTCGCCGGGTCGGGGCCGAGGACGCGGCCGTGCCGGGCGAGCGCGGCATTGGCGCGCGCCACGGTGGTGCCGGGCCGGATCCGGGCCCGGCGGCCGTCCTCCAGCACCTCGATGCCGGCCCAGTGGCGGCGTACGTCGACCAGGATGTCCTCGCCCTGGGCCTGCCCGTTCAGCGAGGTCCCGGCGGCGCGGAAGACGACCTCGCGCCCGCGGCCGTGGGCGTACGAGAGGACCGCGGAGACGTCGTCGATGTCCTCGGCGATCACCACCACCTGCGGCACGAACCGGTACGGCGAGGCGTCGGAGGCGTAGCGGACCAGGTCGGAGATCTTCCACAGCACCTTCTCGGCGCCCAGCAGCTCCGTCAGCTCGGTCCGCAGCGGCTCCGGGGTGCCGGCGGCGTGGTGTTCCGGGACCCGGTCGGGGGCGGGGCCGCTGATGCTGTGCGGGCGCAGGGCCCCGGGCCTCGGTTCCAGCAGCGGCATGCGCGACCCCTTGCCTACTCGTTCGGCCCAGTCCCGGGGAGCCTTTCCGGGCCTCGGGGCGGCCTTCTCAGCAGCGGCGCTCCATCGGGGCGTCCGTCAGAGCGTTCAGCAGGCCGCCGAGCACCTCGCGCTGCCCGGCGGTCAACGGAGCCAGGATCTCCTCCGCCGCGTCGGTTCGCGCGCTACGCAGCCGGCGCAGCGTGGCGCGGCCCGTGTCGGTGAGCTCGATCCTTATGACGCGCCGGTTCGCCGGATCGGGCGCGCGACGCACGCAGTCGGCGGCCTCCAGGCCGTCCACCAGCGTGGTCACGGCGCGGGGCACGACTTCCAGACGGGCGGCGAGGTCCGCCATCCGGGGCGGCTCGTCGCCGTCGTAGTGCGAGACGAGGCGCAGCAGCCGGCTCTGGGCGGGGGTGATGCCGAGCGGTTCCAGGTGGCGCTTCTGGATCCGGTGCAGCCGACGGGTCAGCCGCAGCAACTGCTCGGCGAGGACGCCGTCTGTGCTGTCGGTTTCGGAAGCGGTGCTCATACTGGGAAACAGTACCAGGACCAGATTCATTGTGAGCATAGGTAACAATGAGCTATGCTCATGTGAGTCTCGTCAGAAGGAGGCCCATGCGCCCCGAAGAACCGAAGTGGACCCCATCGAAAGAAGCCCTCGACCCCAACCGCCCCGCCCCCGAGGAGCAGCCGCGTGAGCTGCGCCGGATCGTGGGCCTGTTCCGCCCCTACCGCGGCCGCCTCGCCGTCGTGGGGCTGCTCGTCTGCGCCTCCTCGCTGGTGGGAGTGGCCTCGCCGTTCCTGCTGAAGGAGATCCTGGACGTCGCCATCCCCGAGGGGCGTACCGGGCTGCTCAGCCTGCTCGCGCTCGGCATGATCCTCACCGCCGTGGTCACGAGCGTGTTCGGCGTGCTCCAGACCCTGATCTCCACGACCGTCGGCCAGCGCGTCATGCACGACCTGCGCACCGCCGTGTACGCCCAGCTCCAGCGGATGCCGCTGGCCTTCTTCACCCGCACCCGGACCGGCGAGGTGCAGTCCCGCATAGCCAACGACATCGGCGGCATGCAGGCCACCGTCACCTCCACCGCGACCTCGCTCGTCTCCAACCTGACGGCCGTGATCGCCTCCGTCGTCGCGATGCTCGCGCTCGACTGGCGGCTCACCCTCGTCTCGCTGCTCCTGCTGCCGGTGTTCGTGTGGATCAGCCGGCGGGTCGGCCGCGAGCGCAAGAAGATCACGCTCCAGCGGCAGAAGCAGATGGCCGCCATGGCCGCCACGGTCACCGAGTCCTTGTCGGTGAGCGGCATCCTCCTCGGCCGCACGATGGGCCGCGCCGACTCGCTGACCCAGTCGTTCTCCGACGAGTCCGAGAAGCTCGTCGGCCTCGAGGTGCGCTCCAGCATGGCCGGGCGCTGGCGGATGTCCACCATCGGCATCGTCATGGCCGCCATGCCCGCGCTCATCTACTGGGCCGCCGGCATCGCCCTGCAGTCGGGCGCCCCCTCGCTCTCGGTCGGCACCCTCGTCGCCTTCGTCACGCTCCAGCAGGGCCTGTTCCGGCCCGCCGTGAGCCTGCTGTCGACCGGCGTGCAGATCCAGACCTCGCTCGCCCTGTTCGCCCGCATCTTCGAGTACCTCGACCTGCCGGTGGACATCACCGAGCGCGCGGACGCGGTGCGCCTGGACCGGGCCAGGGGTGAGGTCCGGCTGGAGGACGTGCACTTCGCGTACGACGCCAAGCACGGGCCCACGCTGACGGGGATCGACATCACCGTCCCGGCCGGCGGCTCGCTCGCCGTGGTCGGCCCGACCGGCTCGGGCAAGAGCACCCTGAGCTACCTCGTGCCCCGGCTCTACGACGTGACCGGCGGCCGGGTCGCCCTCGACGGCGTGGACGTACGCGACCTCGACTTCGACTCGCTGGCCCGCTCCATAGGCGTGGTCTCCCAGGAGACGTACCTCTTCCACGCCTCGGTCGCCGACAACCTCCGTTTCGCGAAACCGGACGCCACCGACGAGGAGATCGCCGAGGCGGCCCGCGCGGCCCAGATCCACGACCACATCGAGTCCCTGCCCGACGGGTACGACACCCTGGTCGGCGAGCGCGGCTACCGCTTCTCCGGAGGCGAGAAGCAGCGCCTCGCCATTGCCCGCACCATCCTGCGCGACCCTCCGGTGCTGATCCTCGACGAGGCCACCAGCGCTCTCGACACCCGCACCGAGCATGCCGTGCAGCGGGCCATCGACAACCTGTCCCAGGGCCGCACCACGATCACCATCGCGCACCGGCTCTCCACCGTCCGCGACGCCGACCAGATCGTCGTCCTGGACAAGGGCCTCATCGCCGAGCGCGGTACGCACGAGGAACTGCTGGAGGCGGACGGCCGGTACGCGGCCCTGGTCCGCCGGGACCGGGAAGCCGCGCTCACCCCGGAGGCGACCGCTGCCCGAGTGGTCCGGGAAGCGTCTTCGGCCAAGGCCGCCAGACCGGCGGAGTCGACCGGGTCGGCCGACGGAGCCGCGCAGCCTACGCCGGTAAAAGTGTGATCGTATGACCGATGTGCGGGCGTGATGCCCGACATGTGACGGTTCGCGGGTTAGCGTGCCCGCATGCGTCATGAGTACCAGCCGCCACGGCGTCGTTCCCGGCTCACCCGCCGGGGCCGTCTGGCGCTCCTCCTCGGCATGCTGCTCGCCGTCGGTGCGGCCGCAGCCCTCTTCCCGCTGCTGCGGGGCGCGGAAGCCCCCGAGAAGCCGCGCCAGTTGACCATCCCCGAGGGCTGGCGGGCGCCCCAGGTGTACGCTGCGATCGACCGCGAGCTGAAGCTCCCGGCAGGTTCCGCCAAGGCGGCGGTCGCCACGGCCGGACTGGCCCTGCCCGCAGAGGCGAAGGGCAACCCGGAGGGCTTCCTGTTCCCGGCGACGTACCCGGTGACCTCGAAGTCGACGCCGGCCACCCTGCTCGCGTACATGGTGCAGACGGCCAACCGGAAGCTCGCGACCAAGGCGGTCGCCGACGGTGGCAAGGCGCACGGGATGACCCCGTATCAGACGGCCACCCTCGCCAGCATCATCGAGGCCGAAGCCGAATCCCGCGCCGACCGGGGCAAGGTCGCCCGGGTGGTCCACAACCGGCTGGCACGGTCGATGCCGCTGCAGATGGACTCCACCATCAACTACGCGCTGGGCCGCAGCACGGTCGACACCACCCTGAGCGAGACCCGGATCGACAGCCCCTTCAACACCTACGAGCGCCAGGGGCTCCCGCCGACGCCGATCGACAGCCCGGGCCTCGAGGCCATGGCGGCGGCCGTCGCGCCGACGCCCGGCGACTGGCTGTTCTTCGTCACCGTGAAGCCGGGGGACACCCGCTTCTCGGCGACGTACGAGGAGCACAAGAAGCACGTCGCGGAGTTCAACCGGATCCGAGCCGCTGCCGGGGCGACTGCCGGTGCCGGAGCGGGCGCGGGGGAGGGCGCCGCGCGCGCCCGGGCGGGTTCCCGCACCGGTTAGGCGGAGAGGGCGGCCGCCGGCTCGCGCCCGCCGCCGAGGCCGCCCGCGTCGCCGGACCCGCCGGAGCCCTCGGCCCCGTCCGTGCCGTCCGCTCCTCGGGCCAGCAGGCGGCGGATCTCGCGGACCGCGGCGCCGCCGGCGCGGTTGGCGCCGATCGTCGACGCCGACGGGCCGTAGCCGACCAGGTGGATCCGCTCGTCGCGGACCGCCCGGGTGCCCTCGACCCGGATGCCGCCGCCGGGCTCGCGCAGGTGCAGCGGAGCCAGGTGGTCGATGGCGGCCCGGAACCCGGTGGCCCACAGGATCACATCGGCCTCCACCTGCCGTCCGTCCGCCCAGGCGACTCCCGTCGCCGTGATCCGGTCGAACGCGTCCTGCCGGTCCAGCACCCCCGAGGCCAGTCCGGCCCGGACGGCCTCGTTCAACGGGAGCCCGGTCACGCTGACCACGCTCTGCGGGGGCAGCCCCCGGCGCACCCGCTCGTCGACCAGGGCCACCGCGGCCCGGCCCTCGGCCTCGCCGAAGCTCCCGTCGCGGAACACCGGGGGCCGCCGGGTCACCCAGGTGGTTTCCGCCGCCACTTCGGCGATCTCCAGCAGGTGCTGCACCGCCGAGGTGCCGCCGCCCACCACGACCACCCTGGCCCCGGCGAACTCCTGCGGACCCGGGTAGTCCGCGGTGTGCAGCTGGCGGCCCCGGAAGGTCTCCTGGCCCGGGTAGCGCGGCCAGAACGGCCGGTCCCAGGTCCCCGTCGCGTTGATCAGGGCCCGCGCGGACCAGGTCCCGGCCGAGGACTCCACGCGCAGCCGCCCGTCGGCCCCGTCCCGTACGGCCGCGACGTGCACGGGTCTGCGCACGCGAAGCCCGAACCGGTCCTCGTACGCACCGAAGTACTCCCCGATCACCGCCGAGGACGGCCGCAGCGGGTCGGCGTCCGTGAGCTCCATGCCGGGCAGGGCGTGCATCCCGTGCACCTTGCCGTAGGTCAGCGAGGGCCAGCGGAACTGCCACGCGCCGCCGGGTCGCGGTGCACGGTCGAGCACCACGTGGTCGATCCCGGCCCGCGCCAGGTGGTAGGCACTGGACAGTCCCGCCTGCCCGGCCCCCACGACCACCACGTCGACGCCCGCCGCACCCCGCACGATTTCGTTCACGGTTCTACCAACTCGCGGACGCGGCGGGATCTTCCCTCCCGCTCAGGGGTGCTTCCCGGCCCGCGGTCTCGCCGCCGGACAGGGTGCGGACCGCGATCCGCAGTGGCTTGTCTGTGAAAAGTCGCGGGCGGGCACTTCGCTGAGGGGTCGACCCTGCGCTTCGGGGCGGAAGACGAACATGGGGAGGAATGGAACACACGCTCGAAGTACCATCCCTGCAAGGTTCTCCGGCCGGTACTTCTCAACCTCCGCAGTGGTGTGGTCGGACGGAGACATCCCTGTAGAGAGGGCAGAGGGCGATGAGTGTGGCTGAGAGTTGGTCGCGTGTGATGAGTCTTCTTCGGGAGCACGCGCCGGCCGATCACGCGGATCTGCCGGGGCCCGCTACGGAGCAGATGCTCGCGGCAGCCGAAGAGCGGATGGGGATCTCCCTGCATGGGGACCTGCGGACGTGGCTGTTGCGGAACAATCTGGATCTGCCGGAGGAAGATTTCGACGACGACGTGATGTGCTGCGGCTTCGATGGGTTCCCCGACGAGGGAAGCTTCTTTCTGGGTATCCGGGCGATGGAGAGGCTTTACGCGAACCGTTCCACGTCCTGCGGATTCGACCCTCCGGACCAGCCGGACTACCCGTTCTGGCGTAACGAGTGGATCCCGTTCCTGTCGGACCAGGACGGCTGGAGGGGAAAGTTCATCGATGTGCGGGACGGGCGCGTCGGCAGCTGGTTCGTGGGTGAGATCACGGTCACGGGCGAGTACGAGTCGATGGCCCGGTATTTCGACTCCGTGGCGGAGACGCTGACGAAAATCGCCGGTGGAAGCTTCCCGGTCTGTCGGTTCACCGAAGGCCGACTTGTCTGGTCGTGAGACGGTTCTCAGCTGGATGAAGGCCATTGCCAAGCCGCCCTCACCCTGCAACGGCAATGAGCCTCGTCAGCGTTGACGTTCCAGGGTGAGGACGGCTGCGGCGATGGCGGTCATGCGGTTGGGGCTGCAGCGGGCTTTGCGGAAGATGCGCCAGGGCTCGAGTCGCGCGACGCTTCGATCGACCGGTGCTCGCGCCGCTGACAGGGCTGCGCCGCGCTCGGCCTCCGGTACGGGGCCGCGGGCGATGCGATCGCCGCCGGCCTCCTGCTCACGCCCTGGCCGTCTCCGACCGGCTCCGCCACGACAGCCTTTCGCCGGACGGCGGCTGTCTGGCACTGGCCCTCGGCCTGCCCCTGCTGGCGGTCTGGGCAGGTGCGGCGCTCGCCCTCCTGCTCAGCCTGTCGTTCCCGCGCCTGGCCCAACCGGGGCAGACGGGCCTTGCGGGCAACGGCGGTGCGCTGGTCAGCATCGTCGCCGTGTCACCCGGCTTCGGAGCCCTGCTGGCGCTGGCGCTCGGGCTGACCGGACTCGGACCGATCCGGCTCTTGATCGGCGCAGGCGGCATCACCGCCCTGGTCACGGCATGCGCCCTGGTCGGTGCCGCGCGCGGATTCCGACCCGAGTCGGTGCTCGGCTCCTCCTGAATCGATCTCCTGGGACTTACTGATGACGAAACTGCTGATCCACATCCGACCTTCCCTGATCGCGCTGCCGTTCCATCGCGCCTTCACCAGACCACTGGTGGACATCGACGGCGTCGAGCGGGAAGCGGCCTGGGGGACGACGGAAGTCCCCGTTGAGGCCGGGACGCACCACTTGGCGGTGTACTTCCGCTACCGCGGTCAGCGATCGGCGCGATTGGGCGTGGGACACGAGGAGTTGACCGTGGACGGCTCGATGCCTGAACTCCGGGTGACCGCTCGGCTCGGCCCGCGCAACGGGAGCGGCTTCCGCGTGGTCATCGGCTGACGGGCGCGGGCGGTCACCACCCCGGTAAGCCCTAGGCGGCCGGGCGGCGGGACGCGAGCCAGGTGTGGGCCGTGTCCGCGTGGAACTCCGCCTGGCCGGAGCGGAAGAGGAGGCCGGCCGTCGCGAAGGCCGGGTCGTCGGCGGTCGCGGTCACGTACGGGATGGCCACGCAGTGCATGCCGGCCGCGTGGGCGGCCTGCGCGCCCGGCGCCGCGTCCTCGAGGACCACGCAGTCGGCGGGATCCGCGCCGAGCCGGCGGGCCGCCTCGAGGAACACGTCGGGCGCGGGCTTCCCGCGCGCCACCTCCTCGGCGGAGACCGCCGTGGTCAGCAGCGCGTCCAGGCCCGTCCCGGCCAGCACGGCGTCGATCGCCTCGCGCGAGGACCCGGAGGCCACCGCCATCGGTACACCCTCCGCGGACAGCCGCTCCACGAACCTCCGCATCTCGGGGAAGACCTCGGTCCCCGCCCGGGCCAGCTCCAGGTAGGCGGCGTTCTGTTCGGCCAGCAGCTGTTCCACCGGGACCTGGAGGCCGTACCGGTCCTTGAGGATCTCCAGCGTCTCCAGGGTGCCGATGCCGATGAAGCGGGAGTGCTGCTCCCAGGTGAAATCCGCGACGCCGTGCCGGGCCAGGGTGCGCCGCCCGGACTCGTAGTAGTTCGGCTCGCTGTCCACGAGGGTGCCGTCGAGATCGAATATGACGGAAATCATCCGCTCTGCCCGTTCTGCCGGTCATGTGCGTTTCCCGGCCATCCTGTCAGGGTTTGCGGGCCGCCCGCCCCACGGACTCCACCAGCGGCAGCAGGCGGTGCGCGACACGCTCGCGCAGCGCCACCTCCGTACGCGTGCGGACCACTCCGGGGAGCTGGATCAGCCGCTGGATCACGTCCTCCAGGTGTGCGTTGTCCCGGGCCGCCACCCGGGTCAGCAGATCCCCGCCGCCGGTGATCGAGAAGGCCTCGATGATCTCCGGCACGGCGGCCAGCGCATCGCCGACCTCGTCCAGGTGCCCCTGGGTGACCTCGATGTGCACGAAGGCCAGTACGGGATGCCCGAGCGCCGCGGGGGAGAGCACGGGACCGGTGCCGGTGATCACCCCGGTGCGCTCCAGCCGGTCCAGCCGGGCCTGCAGGGTGCCGCGCGCGACCCCGAGGAGCCGGGCGTACTCGCGGACGCTGGTGCGCGGCTGCTCGATCAGCAGGCGCAGGATCCGGGTGTCGAGCTCGTCCACCGCCATGACAGGACTGTACCAATGGCCCAGGCGGGTGCCCGTTGCCGCAGTGCATCGGCTGTCGCAGCGCATCCGCCGGCGCAGTGCATCCGCGGGCGCAGTGCATCCGCGGGCGCCGGTCCACGGGAATCCCCTGCGGGGATGCCGACTGCGCAACGGCGGACACGTACGAGGAGCGGAGACAGCGATGACGAACACCACCGGTCTGCACTGCCTGGTCACCGGGGCCACCGGATACATCGGAGGCCGCCTGGTGCCCGAGCTCCTCGGCGCCGGACACCGCGTCCGCTGCCTGGCCCGGTCCCCCGAGAAGCTGCGCGACCACCCGTGGGCCGGGAGCACCGAGGTCGTCCGCGGCGACGTCACCGACCCCGAGTCCGTCGCGGCGGCCCTGCACGGCATCGACGTCGCCTACTACCTCGTCCACGCCCTCGGCGCCGGATCCGGGTTCGAGGACCGCGACCGCACCGCCGCCCGCGTCTTCGCCGAACAGGCCCGTGCGGCCGGCGTCCGCCGCATCGTCTACCTCGGGGGGCTCACCCCGGCCGGGATCCCGGTCCGCGACCTGTCCCCGCACCTGCGCTCCCGCGCCGAGGTCGGCGAGATCCTCCTCGGCTCCGGGGTGCCGGCCACGGTCCTGCGCGCCGCCGTCATCATCGGCTCCGGCTCGGCCTCCTTCGAAATGCTGCGCTACCTGACCGAACGGCTCCCCGTCATGGTCACCCCCAGCTGGGTCGGCACCCGCGTCCAGCCCGTCGCCGTCCGCGACGTCCTGCGCTACCTCGTCGGCAGTGCCGCCATGCCGCCCGAAGTCAGCCGCGCCTTCGACATCGGCGGCCCCGACGTGCTCACGTACGAGGAGATGATGCGCCGCTACGCCGCCGTCGCCGCCCTGCCCCACCGGCTCATCCTGCGCGTCCCGATGCTGACCCCGCGGCTGTCCAGCCACTGGATCGGCCTGGTCACGCCCGTGCCGCGGGCCCTGGCCCGGCCGCTCGCCGAATCCCTGCGCCACGAGGTCGTGTGCGCGGAGCACGACATCGCACGGTACGTCCCCGACCCGCCCGGTGCCCCGATCGGCTTCGACCGGGCCGTGTCCCTGGCCCTGCGGCGGGTGCGCGAGGCGGACGTGACCACCCGCTGGTCCTCCGCCTCCCTGCCCGGTGCGCCCAGCGACCCGCTGCCGACCGACCCCGACTGGGCCGGCGGCAGCCTCTACACCGACCGGCGCGAACGCGCGGTCGACGCCTCGCCCGCCGCGCTGTGGCGGGTGGTGGAGGGCATCGGCGGGGAGAACGGCTGGTACTCGTTCCCGCTGGCCTGGGCCGTACGGGGCTGGCTGGACCGGCTCGTCGGCGGGGTCGGCATCCGGCGCGGCCGGCGTGATGCGGCCCGGCTGCGGGTGGGGGACTCGCTGGACTTCTGGCGGGTGGAGGAGATCGAACCGGGCCGCCTGCTGAGGCTGCGCGCGGAGATGCGGCTGCCGGGGCTGGCCTGGCTGGAGATGTACGCGGACCCGGCCGCGCCGCCGGGCAGTGACCAAGGCGGACGCGGTGCGGTCCGGGGCGCCCGCTACCGGCAGCGGGCCCTGTTCCACCCGCACGGGCTGCTCGGCCACCTCTACTGGTGGAGCGTGTCGCCCTTCCACGCCGTCGTCTTCGGCGGCATGGCCCGCAACATCGCCCGCGCCGCGCGCCGCCTGGACGACGAGGCGGCCGTGGCCGGCGCCGGCGCGAAGACCCGGGACACCACATCCGCATCCGACCGGCCCCCGTCCGCCGAAGTACCGGACGACAGCCGTCCCCCCGGTCCCGACGCGGAGCGAGAGAACCCATGAACGTCGCGGTGGTCCTGTACACCTCCGACCTGCGCCTGCACGACCATCCGCCGCTGCGCGCGGCCCTCTCCTCCTGCGACGAGGTGGTGCCGCTCTTCGTCCGCGACCGGGCCGTCGACGCGGCCGGCTTCGCCGCCCCCAACCGGCTCGCCTTCCTCGCCGACTGCCTGGCCGACCTGGACGCCGGACTGCGCGAACGCGGCGGCCGGCTCGTGCTGCGCTCCGGCGACGCCGTCGCCGAGGTCTGCGCCCTCGTCCACGAGTGCGACGCCGACGAGGTCCACATGGCGGCCGGGGTCAGCGGCTACGCCCACGCCCGTGAGGAACGGCTGCGCGCCGCCCTCGAAGCCGAGGGCGTCCGGCTCTACGTGCACGACGCGGTCGTCACGGCCGCCGCCCCCGGGGCCGTGCTCCCCGCCGGCTCGGACCACTTCGCCGTCTTCACCCCGTACTTCCGCCGCTGGACCGAACTGTCGCCCCGCGCCGTCGCCCCCGCCCCGCGCTCCGTCCGCGTGCCCGACGGCATCGGCTCCGACCCGCTGCCCCGGCGCGCCGCCGTCACCGGCGTCTCCCCGGGCCTCGCCCGCGGCGGTGAGCGCGAGGCCCGCGACCTCCTCAGGCGCTGGCTGCGCGCGGGCCTCTCCCGCTACGAGGGCGCCCACGACGACCTGGCCGGCGACGCCACCTCCCGGCTCTCCCCGCACTTCCACTTCGGCACCCTCTCGCCCACCGAGGCCGTCCACCGTGCCCGCGCCACCGCCGTCGGCCCCGGCGCCGAGGCCTTCGTCCGGCAGATCTGCTGGCGCGACTTCCACCACCAGGTGCTCGCCGCCCGCCCCGAGACCGCCGTACGGGACTACCGCGACCGCCGGGACCACTGGCGCAATGGGGCCGCCGCCGAGGAGGAGGCCGAGGCCTGGAAGGAGGGCCGCACCGGCTACCCGGTGGTCGACGCGGCCATGCGCCAGCTGCGCCACGAGGGCTGGATGCACAACCGGGGCCGGCTGCTCACCGCCAGCTTCCTCACCAAGACCCTGTACGTGGACTGGCGGATCGGGGCCCGGTACTTCCTGGACCTGCTCGTGGACGGGGACCTCGCCAACAACCAGCTCAACTGGCAGTGGGTGGCCGGGACGGGCACCGACACCCGCCCCAACCGGGTCCTCAACCCGGTTCGTCAGGGCCTGCGGTACGACCCGGCGGGCCGCTACGTGCACCGCTGGGTGCCGGAGCTCGCCGGACTGGACGCCCCGCAGGTGCACGAACCCTGGCGGCTGCCCGCGCCGGAGCGGGCCCGCTACGCCTACCCGGACCGGATCGTGGAACTCGCCGACGGGCTCGAGCGGTTCCGGCGCGGACGCGGAGCCGCATGAGCGCCCGGCCCCGGCCCCGGAGCCCTATCGTGAGCGGGTGGACCGCGTGCCCCAGACACCACCGCAGCCCCAGCCCCGGCCCGCCGCCGCGCTGAGCACCGGCGCGGTCGCCCGCCGCCTCGGGGTCTCGCCGACCACGCTGCGCTCCTGGGAGCGCCGGTACGCGATCGGCCCGGCCCGCCGCGAGGCCGGCCGGCACCGCCGCTGGACCCCGCCGGACGTCGCCCGGCTGGAGCTGATGTGCCGGCTCACCGCCGAAGGGGTGCCGCCGGCCGAGGCGGCCCGGGCAGCCCTCGGCGTCGCCGCCGCAGAGCGCCGCGCCGAGGCAGCGAAACCCGCGCGGACCCCCGGCGGGGCGGACGCCCTTCCGCTCGGGGCGGTCCGCCCGGAGTGCCGGGGGCTCTCGCGGGCCGCCGTACGCCTGGACGCGCCGACCGTGGCCGAGCTGCTGGAGGCGGCACTGGCCGAGCACGGGCCGGTCACTGCGTGGGAGGAGGTCATCGCGCCGACCCTGCACGCCGTGGGCCGCAAATGGGCCACCGCCGGGGAGCGTTACGTGGAGGTCGAACACCTGCTGTCCTGGCAGATCTCCTCGGCGCTGCACCGGATCCGGCCCGCGCCCGAGCCGCCGCGGACCCCGCCCGTCCTCCTCGCCTGCGTCCCCGGCGAGCAGCACAGCCTGCCCATCGAGGCCCTGACCGCGGTCCTCGGCCAACGGGGCCTGCCCGTCCGGATGTTCGGGGCCGCGCTGCCCGCCGAGGCGCTGCACGACGCCGTGCGGCGCACCGGCCCGCGGGCCGTCGTCCTGTGGGCGCAGTCCCGTACGACCGCCGATCCGGCCCTGGCCCGGTCGGTGGCCGGCATCGAGTGGGGCCTGCGCGGTGCGCGCAGCCGCACGGCGCTGCTGCTCGCCGGACCCGGCTGGAGCCCGGACGTCCAGGCCCCGCGTACCGAGCGGCTGTACGGGCTGCGCTCGGGCCTCGCGGTCATCGAGTCACTCGAGCCGCCGGGGGCAGTGACCGGCGCAGCTGGTGCAGGGCCCTTCGCATATGGCTCTTGACGGTGCCCAGCGGCAGCCCGGTGAGGTCCGCGATCTGGCTCTGCGTCAGGTCCGCGTAGAAGGCCAGGCGCAGCACGCGCTGCTGCTCGAACGGCAGCCTGGCCAGCTCCCCGAGGACCAGCACCCGGTCCAGGACCTGCTCCGACTCCCGCTGCGGCAGGCTTCCGGGGCGGTCGGCCGCACCGGGGGCGGCGCGCGCAGCGGCCACGGTCGCCCGGGTCCGCCGGGTCCGCGCCTCCAGGGCGTCGGCGACCTTGTGGCGGGTGATGCCGGTGATCCAGGCCCCGAACCCGCCGGGCCCGGGCCGGTAGCGTCCCCGGCCGTGCCAGGCGGCGAGGAACACCAGCTGCGTGACGTCCTCGGCCTCCCGCTCGTCGCCGAGGCGCCGGTGGGCCAGTGAGTGGACCAGCGGCCGCCAGCGCCGGTAGACCACCTCCATGCAGCGCTCGTCGCCCGCCGCAAAACCGACTGCGAGACCCGCTGCGGAATCCGCCGCGCAACCGGCCGCCCGAACCGCCGCCCGATCCGCTGCCCGATCCACCGTTCCGTCCATGGATCGAGCCTCGCCACCGCGCACCGGGCCGGCCACTCGCAGCGTTTGCGCATCGATTCACCCCCGCTGTCGACGGGCGGTGGCTCAGAGCCTGTGCAGCGGAGGCTGGGGCAGATACGCCAGGGCCACCGCCAGCACCGCCGTGGCCGGTGGCAGCAGCAGCCAGTTCACCGGCCAGTCGGCCCGTACCAACAGAGCCCCCGCCAGCCCGCCGGTGAACATCGCCGTGACGGCCACCGCCCGGGGCACCCAGGCGGCCGTCCCGTACCCGAGGGCGCCGTCCCGCCCCAGGGCCGAGCCGGCGAGCAGGAAGGTCATGGAGCGGGTGACCAGCGTGGTCGGCAGCCCGGGCACGTTCACCCGCATGCTCGTGACATTGCGCATGCCCATCGAGGTGGCCAGCAGCGCCGCCACCGCCATGTGCCGCACGGTCGGCTGCCCGTAGCGCGGCGCCACGCCCCAGCCGACCCCGGCCGCGACCAGCATCAGCCCCGCCTCGATCGCCAGGCCGGTCACGAACCAGCGCCGTCCGCGGGCCTCCGACGTGGCTTCGAGCCGGGCTCCGCACACCGCCCCGACGGCGAAGGCGGCCAGCGACACCGCAGGCGCCAGAGCGGGCAGATTCCCCTGCCGAGCGGTCCCGAAGGCCAGGAACAGCACGTTGCCGGTCTGCATCGCCGTGAACACCGGTCCGAGCGCGAGCAGACTGACCGCCTCGATCAGGCCGGTCACGACGGTCAGTACGACCATCAGCACGGTCAGCGGCGGCGGCCGCAAGAGGTGCCGTCCCACGTCCATGACGCCCGACAGTGACATGCGCCCCGCAACCTTCGGCGCCGACATGCCGGAGGGCTTAGGGTCCGGAGAATGAGCGACCTGCTGCTGGTGAGACACGGCGAGACGGCATGGAGCGCCACCGGGCGCCACACGGGGCGGACCGACGTGCCACTGACCGCCGCCGGTGTCGAGGAGGCCATCTCCCTGTCCCCGTACTTCCGCGACCGGCACTTCGCCCTGGTGCTGACCAGCCCGCTGCGCCGCGCCGTCGCCACCGCCGAGCTCGCCGGACTGAGCGGCGGCGTCACCGACCCCGACCTGTACGAATGGGACTACGGCGGCTACGAGGGCATCACCACGGCCGAGATCCGGCGGACCCGGCCGCACTGGTCCCTGTGGACCGACGGCGTCCCGCCCGGCGACGCCGAACACCCCGGCGAGGACGCCGCCCAGGTCGGCGCCCGCGCGGACCGCGCCCTGGCACGGGCCGCCGAGGTCCTCGCCGAGGACCGCGGCGATGCCGTGATCGTCGCCCACGGCCACTTCCTGCGCGTCCTGACCGCCCGCTACCTGGGCCTGCCACCGCAGGACGGGCGGCTCTTCCTGCTGCGCACCGGCACGGTCAGCATCCTGTCCACCGAACACGGCCTCCCCGTGATCGCGGGCTGGAACACCCACCCCTGAGGTCCGGCGGCCCGCGGACGTCCACGCCGAGAGCCCCGCCGCATCCCGTGGGATTCTGAAACCGTGCGAGCCCTTGGGGAACTCCGTACGGGCACCGGCCCCCTGCCGGCGGCCGCACGCCGGGCCGTCCGGACCACGCTCGCCGCCTGTACCGGCTTCTACCTGTTCCTGTACGGACTCGGCCAGCCCATCAGCGCCACCTACGCCCTCTTCGGCGCCGTCTCCCTGGCCGGCCTCTCCCGGATCCCGGGCACGGGACGGCAGCGGGCCGCGGTGATGGTCAGGCTGCTTCCGGTGGCCTGTGTGCTGGTGACCCTGGGCACCTTCCTCGCCGTCCGGACCTGGAGCGCCGTCCTGGGCATGGCCGTCATCGGCTTCTGCGTGGCCTTCTCGGCGGCGGCCGGACCCCGGCCGGCGGGCGCCGCGGCCGGGCTGCAACTGCTGTACATCCTGCCGAGCTTCCCGCCGTACGCCCCGCACACCCTCGACGAACGCCTCGGCGGCACCCTCACCGGCCTCCTGCTGCTGATCCTGGCCGAGGCGTGGGTGCTGCCCGACCCGCGGGTGGCGACGTACGCCGAGCGGGCCGCGGGCTCCGTGGCCGAGGCGGCCCGCTGCGCCGCCGCCCTGGAGCGGCCGCCGTACTTCCTGTCCGACTCCGCGGCCGACCGGGCCCGGGCGGCCACCGAGGCGCTGCGGCCCTCGCGGGTCCCGGAGGCGGAACGTCCCGCCGGGCCGGGCCTGCGCGAGCGGGCGCTGGCCCACACCGGACTGGTCGCCCGCACGCTGCTCTCCCGGCTGCGCAACCTGCCGCCGCCGGCGGCCGGACGCGAGCCGAGACGGGCCGGACTCGATCTGCTGGGCGCGGTCCGCGCATCGGCGACCGCAAGCTCCACGCTGCTGCGCGACGGACGGCGGCCCGTCGCGGACTCGACGGAACTGCTCCGTCTGCGCGCCCGGAACTCGCGCACCCCCGCAGAGCTGCCCGAGTCCCGCCGCCGGCAGGCCGCCCTGTTGGAGATCGCGGACGTCGCGGTGGCGCTGCGCACGGCAGCGGAGATCGCCGTGGAGGGGCGCGGCGCGCACCCGGAGGGGGACGCGGCGGACCGGTTCTGGTACGTCCGGCAGAACACCGTGCAGCTGTGGTGGCACCGGATCGCCGCGCACACCGGGCCGCGGTCCGTGTACTTCCAGAACGCCGTGCGGATCGCGCTGGCCCTCGCGGTGGCCCGTACCGTGGCCGGAATCGACTCCCTCCCGCACGGTTTCTGGGCGATGCTCGCGGTCATCAGCCTCACCCGGACCACCGCCGTGCAGACCCGCGGAACCGTGCGCACCGCGCTGATCGGCACCTCCCTGGGCGCGCTCGCCGCCGGCACGGTGCTCGCCCTGACCGGCGGGCAGACCCTGGTGTACGCGATCGTGCTCCCGCCGCTGATGCTGTTCACGTTCACCGTCGGGCCCGTGAAGGGGGTGGGCTGGGCGCAGGCGCTGTTCACGCTGGTCGTCGCCGTCGTCTTCGCCCAGCTGTCCGCGGTCACCTGGCAGCTGGCCGAGGTCCGCTTCCTCGACGTGACCATCGGCAGTGCGATCGGAATGGTGTGCGGGATCCTGGCCTGGCCGCGCGGGGCCCACGACGAACTGGGCCGGGCGGTGGCCGGGCTGCTGCGCGCCTGCGCCGACGACGTCGAGTCGACCGCCGCCGTCGCGACGGCGTCCCGGGGGCTCGCGCAGGCCCCGGAGGACGCGGAGGACGCGGAGCACCGGGTCCGCGTCACGCTGGTCATGGCCGAGTCGGCGTACGCCCAGTACCAGAGCGAGACGCAGCGCCCGGCCGGGCCGGGCCAGGACTGGCAGGCCACGGTGATGACCGGGCACCACGTGCTCTGGGGTGCCGGGCGGGTCCTGGGCAGTGTGGACGGGACGCCGCTCGAGCGCAGCGAGGCGGCGCAGCTCGGGGACTACGCCGCGCGCGTGGCGGCCGGACTGCGCCGGGCGGCGGTGGTGGTCGACGCCCCGCACAAGACCCGTGGCGCAGCCCGTTCGGGCGACACCCGACCGGGCGGGACCGGCACGCCCGGCGCTCCGGGGGCCGCCGGGTCCGGTGTGCCGGCCGCGCCCGTGCCCGCCGCCGCCGAGGCGGCGCCGCCCGACGCGGGGCCCGTCTACTTCGCCACGACGGCCTGGCTCGACTCGCTGGCGGCGGACCTCCGGACCATCGAGTCGGGCCACGCCGCGGCGGCTCCGCACGGCCCGGTGTGATCCCCGGGTCGGTCGTTTCCCGGCCGTGTGCCCGGGCAGGAACTCCACGGCGTCCGGGACCGGTGGAACGGGCGGCGGGAAGCGCGAACCGAGACGAGGGCGAGGGGCGCCGATGAGTGGTGGCAAGTCCGCGGCGGACGTGTTCGACGAGGTCGGCGCGCGGTACGAGGAGGTGTTCGGGCGCGTTCCGGGGCAGCTCGCCGCACTGGACTGGCTGACCGCCCGCCTCGCCCCCGGGGCCCGTGTGCTGGACGTGGGCAGCGGTACGGGCCGCCCGACCGCCGAGGCGCTCGTGCGGGCGGGCTGCTCGGTGACCGGCATCGACGTCTCGGCGCACATGGTCGACCTCGCGCGCTCCCGGGTGCCGCAGGCCCGGTTCGAGCAGGCCGACGTCCGGACGTACGCGGCCGCGGAGGGCGGCTTCGAGGCGGTGTGCTCCTTCTTCCCGCTGCTGGTGATGTCCCAGCGGGAGGTGGCGGCGGCGCTGGAGCGGATGGCTTCGTGGGTGGCGCCCGGCGGGTACTTCGTGATGGCCACCGTGCCGGGGGACATCAGCGACCTCGACATCGTGTGGATGGGGCACGAGGTCACCGTCAGCAGCCTGTCCACGGCGGAGCACCTGCGGCTGCTGGGCGCGGCAGGCCTGGACGTGCTGGAGCACCACACCGCGCTGTTCAGGCCCGGGACCGGGCCTGCTGGGGCCGCCCGAGCCGCTGAGGCGGTCGAACCCGAGGAGCACCTCTTCTGCTACGCCCGCCGCCCGGCCTGAGCGACTGCTGGTCCGTTGGCCGTGGGTGGCCGAACGGAACACCCCTGGACTGGGCCAATGGCCCAGTGATCCGGTGCCGTGTTGAGCCAGCGGGCCCTCGGATGCTTATCTGTGTCGTATCCATGTACTTTCGGCGCCGCGCAGCGCCGGGCGGCAACGAGGCCGGCCCGGAGCGCGGTGCCTTCGTCGTGCCCGCCTGCCGCCCACCACCCCCGGGCGGCCGCCGGGCCGGCGCGCACCATCTCGAGGGGGGCGGCACACCGCCGTGAAGAGGATGTTCGTGGCTCCGGATCCGGGGCGCCTGAGACTGAAGAACTCGCTGCGGGCCGCGCTCGGCGTCGCCTCCGCCGTCGTCGTGGCCGAGCTCTGCGGTCTGTCCCTCACCGCCTCGATCACCGGGGGACTGGCGGCCCTGCTCACCCTGTTCACCGTGCTCGACCCGACGGTACGGGCCCAGCGCGTGACGAGCGCCCTGCTGCCCCTCGCCGGATTCCCCGTCCTCGCGCTGGCCACCAGCCTGCACGCGGTGCCGCCGGCCAGGGACGCCGCCTTCCTGGCCGTCGTCTTCGCCGGGGTCTACGCCCGCCGCTGGGGGCCTCGCGGGCACGCCCTCGGGATCTTCGCCTTCATGATGTTCTTCGTCACCCAGTTCCTGCACGCCGTCCCCGGACAGCTGCCCGAGCTGTACGCCGCCGTCGGGCTGGCGCTGCTCTCCGCCGGAGCCGTGCGGTTCGTCCTCTGGCCGATCGAGCGGCGCACCCCGCCGCCCGCCGCGCCGCCCGGCCTGCCCGGCACCGGGCTGGCCCGGCCGACCACGCGGCAGGCCTTCCAGGCCACCGCGGCCTGCGCCTTCGCGCTCGGCATCGGCCAGGCGCTCTCCGACGACCGCTGGTACTGGGCCGTCGGCACCGCCTGGTGGATCTTCGTCAACACCGCCTCCCGGGGCGAGACCCTCGTCCGCGGATTCCGCCGGGTCCTCGGCACGGTCGTCGGCATCGCCGCCGGGCTGCTGATCGCCGTACCGCTGCACGGCGCACCGGCGCCCACCGCCGCGCTGGTCGCCGTATGCGTCTTCGGGATCTTCTACACCGCGGCCCCCTCGTACTCCTGGATGATGTTCTTCGTCACCGTCATGGCCGGGCTGCTCTACGGGCTCCTCGGCGTCCTGCACCCCGGGCTGCTGGTCCTGCGCTTCCAGGAGACGGCGATCGGCGCGCTGGGCGCCGCCCTCGCCGTGGTGCTCGTCCTCCCGGTGACCACCCACGCCGCCAACGACGCCTGGATCCAGCGTGCCCTGCACTGCGTACGGGCCTCCACCGCGGCCTCCCTCGACCGCCTCGCCGGGGACCCCGACGCCGATCCCGCCCCGCACGCGGCCGAACTCGAGCTGCTGCTGGGCCGCGTACGGATGGCCCTCGCGCCCCTCGTCCACCCGCTGAGCCCGCTGCGCGCCCGCAAGGCCCGGGCCCGGCAGGTCCTCGGGCTGCTCGACGACTGCGCCCGGGAGGTGCGCGGGCTGGTGGCCGTCGCCGCCGACCCGCAGGCCTCGCACGACGCCCGGCTGGCCGCGGCCTGCTGGCGGGTGGAGGCGGCCGTGGAGGCGCTGACCACCCCGCAGACCACGGCGGGACCCGCCGTTCCCAGCCACCCCCGGCCCGCCGCAGCGGAACCGGCCCTCGCGCACCTGCACGGCCTGGAGCACGCCCTCGTGGCCCTCCACGCCCCGCTGCGCACCGACCCCCGCTCGCCCCTCGTCATCAGCGCCTGATCCCGGCCGGGGAACGGCCCGGCCGTCGGCGAGCGGGCGCGGTTCAAGGCCCGCCCCTGTCCATGATTCCCGAGGTCAGAGACCTGATGACGGCGGATCCTACGCCCTGTCAGCTCCGCTCCGCAGGGCAATGGCCCGAAGATCACCCGGTGGAGTGTTCCGGACACGCGTGCCGTATGCCGCTGACCTGCGGCATGTACAACGGGTGATTGTTGATTGCACATTCATCCGGCACGTACAGGGTGGATCTGGTCGGACAGGGGGTAACCGCCCGGGATGGAAATACTTCAACAGCGCTCGACCACAGCCCAAGTGTGGGAAGCAGCCGAGGAGTTCATCCGACTCTTCCACCGCGAGAATCCGCAGACCGGTGATCCGCGGGCCCGGCTCGCCGCCGTGCGGGCCGAGCTCGCGGAGACCGGAAGCTACCGGCACACCCCGCAGGAGCTCGTCCACGGGGCCCGTGTCGCCTGGCGCAACAGTAACCGCTGTATAGGCAGGCTGTACTGGAACTCGCTGCGCGTGCGCGACCGGCGCGATCTCACCGCCGCCGACGACATCGCCGCCGAGTGCTTCGAGCACCTGCGCGACGCGACCAACGGGGGCCGGGTCAGACCCACCATCACCGTCTTCGCCCCGGACACCCCGGACCGCCCCGGCCCGCTGATATGGAGCGAGCAGCTCGTCCGGTACGCCGGCTACGGCGACCACCACTCCGTCACCGTGGGCGATGCCCGCAACGCGCCCCTCACCGGGGCGCTGCTCGCCCTCGGCTGGGCCGGGGGCGCCGGCACCCCCTTCGACCTGCTGCCGCTGGTGGTGCAGGGCGTCGACGACAAGCCCCGCTGGTTCGACACCCCCGCCGACGCCGTGCTGGAGGTCCCGATCGAGCACCCCGACGACGCGGGCTGGGCCCACTGGGGGCTGCGCTGGCACGCCGTACCCGCCATCTCCAACATGTGCCTGGAGATCGGCGGCATCCACTACCCGGCCGCGCCCTTCAACGGCTGGTACATGGGAACCGAGATCGGCGCCCGCAACCTCGCGGACACCGACCGGTACAACCTCCTGCCCGCCGTCGCCCGGCGCCTGGGCCTGGACACCTCCAGCGACCGTTCGCTCTGGAAGGACCGGGCGCTCGTCGAGCTCAACCGGGCCGTGCTGCACTCCTTCGACCGGGCCGGGGTCACCATCGCGGACCACCACACCGAGTCCCGGCGCTTCCTGAGCCACATAGAGCGGGAGGAGCGCAAGGGACGCGAGGTGGGCGCCGACTGGTCCTGGATCGTGCCGCCGATCTCGGGCTCTGCTACCCCGGTCTTCCACCGCACGTACGACGACCGGCCGAGCTCGACGGCGTACGTGCACCACCCCGGAGCGCAGGAACGCGCCCAAGGACGAGATCTGGTCTAGACCTTCTGTTACCGTCGGCTCCGCACGGATCGATCCGGAACGGTGGAGAGGGGCATCCCGTGGGCGATGCGGACGGTACGGAAGGCGCGTACGAAAGCGCCCGGCGCGGCGGACACCGGGTCCACATCGGCTCGTTCACCTCGGGAGGCGGCCGCGGCATCACCACCGCGGCCGCGGACCCGGCGACCGGTGCGCTGACCCTGCTCTCCGCCACCGATGCGGTCGCGGACCCCTCGTACCTGGCCGTCGACCGGGCCACCGGCGTGCTCTACGCCGTGAGCGAGACCGAGCAGGGTGCGGCCGCCGCCTTCCGGCCCACCCCCGGGGGCCTCACCGCACTCGGCGCCGCCGTCCGCGTCGGCGGCGCCGGACCGACCCACCTCAGCGTGGCCGGGCGCCGGCTGCTGACCGCCAACTACACCTCCGGCAGCGTCAGCAGCCTCCCGCTCGCCGCGGACGGCGCCCTGTCCGGACCCGCCTCGATCCTGGCCCATCAGGGCTCCGGCCCCGACACGAGCCGCCAGGAGCGGCCGCACGCCCACCAGGTGCTGCCCGATCCCAGCGGCCGCTGGGTGCTCAGCGTGGACCTCGGCACCGATTCGGTCCGCGTCTGCGCACCGGACCCGGCCACCGGGGCACTGCGCCTGCACGGCGAGATCGCGCTGCGCGCCGGGACGGGGCCGCGCCACCTCGCCTTCCACCCGGACGGCGAGGTGGTCTACGTCCTGCACGAGCTGGAGCCGCAGCTGACCGTCTGCCGCTGGAATCCGGGATCCGGGCAACTGGAACCGGTCGACGAGGTTCCGATCGCCTCTGAGGGCGCTCCAGGGGGCGTACGGGCCTATCCCTCGGCCGTGGTGGCCTCGCCCGACGGCCGGTTCGTGTGGGCCGCGATCCGCGGCGCCGACACCATCGCCACCCTCTCGCTCGCCGGCGGGGCCGGTGCGCCGCGGCTCACCGGCAGCGTGGACTGCGGCGGAAGCTGGCCGCGGGACCTCGCCGCCGATCCCTCGGGGCGCCGGCTGTACGCGGCCAACGAGCACTCCGGGGACGTCACCTGGTTCGACGTCGACCCGCTGACCGGGCAGCCGCGCCGGGCCGGCTCGGTGGCGGTGCCGGCCGCCGCCTGCGTGGTCTTCGCCTGACGGCCCTCGTCCGTGTGCACACGGACGAGGGCCCGCGCCCCGGAGAAGAATTCCGGGGCGCGGGCCCTCGTGCGCGCAGTCCTGGGAAGGATCAGTGGGCAGCGGCGCCCTGGGAGAGGCCGAGCGCTGCGGAGTACTGGGTGACGACGAGCTTGCCGAGCGCCGAGTAGGCACCGAGCACCTCGGAGGCCGCGCAGTCGGCCTCCTTGCACGCCGTGTCCAGCAGCCCCTCGGCAGCCTCCGGGCCGATCAGGTACGGGGCCAGCGCGAGCTGCGTGGAGCCCTCGCTGCGCAGCTGCTCGGCGACCGCGGCCACCGAACCCTCCTGGTCGAGCGCGGCGGCCTTGACGGGGACCGCGAGACGGGCGGCCAGCAGCATGCCGGTGACCCCGGCGACCTGGACGGCCTCCGCGCCGCCGGTGGTGGCCACGATGATGCCGTCGGCGGCGGTGGTGACGGTGAACAGTCGGGCGCGGTCGGCGCGGGCCAGGCCCGCCTCGGAGAGCCGTACGTGCAGGCCCTCGGCGAGCAGCGGGTGCGGGCCGAGCACCTCGGCCAGCTCGGCGGCGGCCGAGGAGTCCATGACGGCCTGGCGCATCCGGCGCAGCAGGTCGGCGTCGGGGCCGGCCAGCAGCGGGACGACCACGGCGTCCGGGCCGGTCGGGGCGGGTACGTCGTGGCCGGCGGCGCGGGCGAACTCCGCGCGCGCGACGCGCTCGGCCGCGACGGCGGTCAGCACGCCGGCGAGGGCCGGGAACTCGGCGCCCTCGGCACTCTCTGCGTCTTCGCCCTCGAGGAAGCCGATGCGGGCGTCCAGGCCCGGCAGCTCGGAGCGGCCGATGCTGATGATCTCTTCCGCCAGCCCCCGCGAGGCGGCCGAAGGGGCACCGGGCACGGCGAGCACCAGCGCGGGCGCGCCCTCGGGCGCCACCGCGGGCTCGGGTCGGCGGTGCCGTCCGGCAGGGCGGGGTCGCGGCATTCGTACGGGCAGGCCATTTGCGGGCCCAGTGGGGGAGCTCATGGCGCCGCATGCTACTGGCTTATCGGAACGGAGTGTTCGGGCAGGGCCTTATCGGGCGGCTTCTGTCCGTATTTATCCATTGAATGTCGTATACCGTTCAACCGAATGATCAACTGGCGGAGGGGAGTCGCCAGTCCACCGGCTGTGCTCCCTGACGGACCAGCAGGTCGTTGGTCCGGCTGAACGGCCTGGACCCGAAGAACCCGTTGGCCGCGGACATGGGGGAGGGGTGGACGGACTCCACGGCCGGCAACTCGCCCAGCAGCGGCCGCAGGTTGCGGGCGTCGCGGCCCCACAGCACCGACACGAGGGGCTTCCCGCGCGCGGCCAGCGCCCGGATGGCCTGCTCGGTGACGGCCTCCCAGCCCTTGCCGCGGTGGCCCCCGGTCTTGCGCGGGGCGGTGGTCAGGGCGCGGTTCAGCAGCAGCACCCCCTGCCGGGTCCAGGGCGTCAGGTCCCCGTTCGCCGGCCGGGGCACCCCGAGGTCCGCGTACAGCTCGCGGAAGATGTTGTCCAGGCTGGGCGGCCACGGGCTGACGTCGGGCGCCACCGAGAACGACAGGCCCATCGCGTGCCCCGGGGTGGGGTACGGGTCCTGGCCGACGATCAGCACCTTCACCTCGTCGAAGGGCTGCTGGAAGGCGCGCAGTACGTTCGCCCCGGCCGGCAGGTACGTCCTGCCCGCCGCGATCTCGGCGCGCAGGAAGTCGCCCATCGCGGCGATCTGCGCCGCCACCGGCTCCAGAGCGCGGGCCCAGCCCGGCTCGACGATCTCGTTCAACGGTCGTGCTGCCACGGTGAGTCACTCTACTGGCCGATTCGGTGAGCCAGCACCGCGGCCCGGACGCACAGGACGTCGGGCAGGTGCTCGGCCAGCAACTGCCAGGTGTCCCCGTCGTCGTGGCTGGCGTACAGCTCGCCGTTGCGGTTGCCGAAGTACACCCCCGCCGGATCCGCGTCGTCTGTGCACAGGGCGTCCCGCAGCACCGTCCCGTAGTGGTCCCCGGTCGGCAGCCCGCGCGTGAGCGGCTCCCAGGAGGCGCCCGCGTCCCGCGTGCGGAAGACCCGGCACCGGCGCTCCGCCGGGACGCGGTCGGAGTCGGCGTTCAGCGGGAAGACGTACGCGGTGTCCGGCCGGTGCGGGTGGGCGGCCACCGCGAAGCCGAAGTCGGAGGGCAGGCCGGCGCCGATGTCGGTCCACCGGGCCCCGGCGTCGTCGCTGCGGTACACGCCCCAGTGGTTCTGCAGGTACAGCCGCTTCCGGTTCCCCGCGTCCTGGGCGATCTTGTGCACGCACTGGCCGAACTCCGGATGCGGATCCGGCAGGAACACCGCCGAGACCCCCTCGTTGGACGGGATCCAGCCGGCGCCGCCGTCCAGGGTCCGGAACACCCCGGCGGTGGAGACCGCCACCGTCACCGCGTCGGGGTCGGCCGGGTCCGTCAGCACCGTGTGCAGGCCCTCTCCGCCGCCGCCCGGCACCCAGCTCCCCCGGCTCGGGTGCTCCCACAGCGGGCGGACCAGCTCGAAGGACTCCCCGCGGTCCGTCGAGCGGAACAGGGCGGCCGGTTCCGTCCCCGCGTAGACCACGTCCGGCGCCTCGGGGCCGGCCGGATGCAGTTGCCACACCCGCTCCAGCGAGGCGCCGGTGTCCTTCGGGAACCTCACGGCGGGCTCGGCGGGTTCCTGCCAGCTCGCGCCCAGGTCGTCGGAGCGGAACACGGACGGCCCCCAGTGCGAGCTGTCCCCGCCGACCAGCAGCCGGGGTACCGGCCCCCGCCGGTCGACCGCGACGGCGTAGACGGCCTGTGCGTTGAAATGGGGCCCGTCGAGCTCCCAGGGGCCGCCGCCGCGCCTGCGGCCGATGAACAGGCCCTTGCGGGTTCCCGCGAGCAGGAGCACCTCGGACATGACCGACACCTCCGGACTGCGTCGTTCCGGTCGTCGTGATGAACTTCTTTCCGGCCAGTCTGCACCCGCCCGCCGACAGCGGCCGGGCAGCCGCCCCGCTGCGCTGACCAGCCGGTCGCCATCGATCAACAGGCGTATCCAAAGGGTGGCTACTTGATCGTAGGAGGCCGAAAGGGGTTGACTTCCACCTCTGCCACCGCACGAGAGGCACTACGTGGTCACCGAGCACCTTTCACCGCTCGACCTCGCCTTCTGGCGGATCGAATCCGCCGCCCACCCCATGCACCTCGGCGCCCTCGCGGTCTTCGAAGCCGCCCCGCAGGACCCCGGCCCCGGCCCCGGTCCCCACGGCGGCCCCGACGCCGCGGTCCGCGCCGCCGCACTGCTCACCGCCCGCTGCGCCGCCGTCCCCGGCCTGCGCCGCCGCATCCACGACGTGCTGCTGCCGATCGGCGCGGCCGCCTGGTCGCCGGACGCGGACTTCGATCCGGCCCGGCACGTGTTCCTCGTCCGCACCGGCGACCCGCAGGCCGCCGCCGGGCGCCTCATGGCGCGGCCGCTGGACCGGAGCCGGCCGCCGTGGGAGGCGCACGTCCTGGCCGGGCCCGACCCGGACTCCTTCGCGGTGCTCTTCAAGTTCCACCACGCCCTCGCCGACGGGCTCGGGGCCCTCGCCCTGGCGGCCATGCTCTTCGACGAGGGCCCGCCCGTACGGGGTCCCGCGCGGCCGGCTCCCGTACCGCAGCCCGGCGGCTCCGCCCTGCGCAGCCTCCCCGGGGTGCTGGCGGCCCGGGTCCAGGACGTCGGCCAGGCCCTGGAGATCGGCGCGTCCGTCGCCCGCGCCGGACTGCCCCTCGGCGTCCCGGCCGCGCTGACGGCCGTGCCCGCGCAGACCGGCACCCGTGCGGTCGCGGGCCTCGCGCTCGACCTCGACGACGTCAACCGGATCCGGAAGGTCGCCGGGGGCACGGTCAACGACGTCCTGATCGCCATGGTCGCGGGCGCCCTGCGGCGCTGGCTGGTGGGCCGCGGCGACCCCGAGCCGGAGGGTCCCGGGCCGCGCGCCCTGCTACCGGTCTCCCGTCGCCGGCCGGGCGGCGCGCAGTACGGCAACCGGCTCTCCGGCTACCTGCTCCGGCTGCCCCTCGCCGAGCCGGACCCGCTGCTGCGCCTGCACCGGGTGCGGACCGGCATGGACCGCAACAAGGAGGCCGGACCCGCCCGCGGCGCCGGGGCCGTCGCGCTGCTGGCCGACCACGTCCACCCGCTCGGCCACCGGCTGGGCGGCCCGCTGGTCGCGCAGGCGGCCCGGCTGCTCTTCGACATCCTGGTCACCAGCGTCCCGCTGCCCAGCTTCACGTTCTCCCTCGGCGGCAGCCGGGTCCGGGAGGTCTATCCGCTCGCCCCGCTCGCCCGCGGCCACTCGCTCGCGGTCGCGGTCTCCACGTACAAGGGCACGGTCCACTACGGCCTGGTCGCGGATGCGGCGGCGGTGCCGGACCTGGCCGCCCTCGCGCAGGCGCTGCACGCCGAACTCGACGAGCTTGTACGAGAGGTCTCGTAGTACGAATAATTTCGTAGTACGGTGACTCTCGTACAAGCCGCCGCTCGGCGGTGTGCCCGGCGACATCCGGAGAGTCCTTCATGAGTGCTGCCCCGCCCGCCCCCGCGACCCCGGCCGCCGGCGTACCCGCCGCCTTCGGCGCCCTCTTCGCACCCCTCACCCTGCGCTCGGTCACCGTCCCGAACCGGGTGTGGATGGCGCCGATGTGCCAGCACGTCGCCGAAGCCTCCGGCCCGGACGCGGGCGTGGCCCACGCCTGGCACTTCGCGCACTACGCCGCCCGCGCGGTGGGCGGCACCGGCCTGATCCTCCAGGAGGCCACCGCCGTCTCCCCGGAGGGCCGGATCTCCCCGTACGACCTCGGCATCTGGAACGACACCCAGGCCGAGGCCCTGCGCCCGATCACCTCGTTCATCAAGGCCCAGGGCGCCGTCCCGGGCATCCAGATCGCCCACGCCGGCCGCAAGGCCTCGACCGGGCGCCCCTGGGAGGGCGGCGGTTACGCCGGGCCCGAGGCCGACGGCTGGCTGCCGAGTGCGCCGAGCCCGGCGCCGTTCGCCGAGGGCGACCCGGTGCCGCACGAGCTGACGACCGCCGAGATCCACGAGATCGCCGGCCAGTTCGCGGCCGCCGCGCGGCGTGCGCTGGCCGCCGGCTACGAGGTCGTCGAGATCCACGGCGCCCACGGCTACCTCATCGGCCAGTTCCTCTCCTCGCAGATCAACCGGCGCACCGACGCGTACGGCGGCTCCTTCGGGAACCGGGCCCGCTTCGCCCTCGAAGTCGTCGACGCCGTACGGGCGGTGTGGCCCCAGGAGCTGCCGCTGTTCTTCCGGGTCTCCGCCACCGACTGGCTCGAGGACTCCGGCTGGACCCCCGAGGACACGGTCCGGCTGGCCGGACTGCTCCGGGAGCACGGGGTGGACCTGCTGGACGTGTCCACCGGCGGGATGGCCCCGAAGGCGAACATCCCCGTGGGCCCGGGCTACCAGGTGCCGTTCGCGGCCGAGGTCAAGGCCCGGACCGGCCTCCCGGTGGCCGCGGTGGGGCTGATCACCGAGCCGGAGCAGGCCGGGAAGATCCTGGCCGACGGGCAGGCGGACGCGGTCCTGCTGGGCCGCGAGCTGCTGCGCGACCCGTACTGGGCCCGCCGCGCTGCCGCCGAACTCGGCGCCGGGGTCCGGGTGCCCACGCCGTACCACCGCGCCTGGTAGGGCAACTCGGCCGGGTGGTGCGGCCGGCCGGTGTACTACGGTGTCTCTCGTACAACACACCGGAGCGGGGGCGAACGGAGCAGCAGACGTGACGGATTCGGCCACCACCCGTACGCTCGCCCATCCCGAGCCCGCGGAGATCCGGCTCGAGGCGGTGCTGCACGCGCTGTCGGACCCGATGCGGCTGTCGATCGTGCGGGACCTCGCGGTCACGCCGGACGAGCTGGCGTGCTCGTACTTCGTCCTCCCGGTCACCAAGTCGACGACCACGCACCACTTCCGGGTCCTGCGGGAGGCCGGCGTGATCCGCCAGACCTACCGCGGCACGGCGAAGATGAACGACCTGCGCCGCGCGGAGCTGGAGGGCCTCTTCCCGGGGCTGCTCGACAGCGTGCTCACCGCAGCCGCCGCGCAGGAGGCGCGACGGGCGGACAATCCCTAGGTCGTGGCGTGCCGGTCAGGCGCCCGCGGCCGCTGCGCCCAGCAGGCCCGTCCAGTCCGGGATCTTCACCGAGCGGCGGCCCAGCGAACGCCCGAGGTCGGCCTCCGCCGCCTCGATCGCGAGCCAGCCAGGCCACTCCACCGGGTGCAGCCCCGCCGCCCGCAGCGCGTCCAGCGGGTCGCCCGGCAGCTCCCGCCGGGCCAGCTCCCCCGCGTCCTGGAGCAGCGAGGACGCCGTCTCCTTGGCGCAGGGCCGGTTGGTGCCGATCACCCCGGTCGGGCCGCGCTTGATCCAGCCCGCCACGTACTCGCCGACCGAGGCCCGGCCCGCGCGCAGCACCCGGCCCGCGGCGTGCGGGACCGTGGCCTTCGCGGGGTCGAACGGCAGGCCGGGCAGCGGAACGCCCTGGTACCCCACCGAGCGCAGCACCAACTGCGCCTCGATGTCCTCGTACACGCCCGTCCCGGTGACCCCGCCGCGGCCGTCCGGGGCGGTCCGCTCGAAGCGCATCCCGGTGACCCGGCCGTCGGGGCCGCCCAGCACCTCCACCGGGCGCAGGTAGAACCGCAGGGCGATCCGGCGCCGGGCCCCGCCCGGGTCCTGCCCGGCCCAGCCGCGCAGCACCTCGAGGTTGCGCCGGGCCACCGCGGGCAGTGCGGCGGCCGCGCCCTGGTCGGCGTACGCGGGGTCGAGCGCGAGTTCGGCGGGGTCCACCGCCGCGGCCACGCCCGGCAGCGTGCCCAGCTCCCGCAGCTCCTTGGTGGTGAACTTGCCCTGCGAGGGCCCGCGGCGGGCCACCATCGACACCGACTGCACCCCGCTGTCCGCGAGGGCGCCGAGGGCCGGCTGCGGCATGTCGGTCGGGGCCAGCTCCGGCTCTCCCCGGGCGAGCATCCGCGTCACGTCCACCGCGACGTTGCCCGCCCCGACGACCACCGCCGAGCCCACCCCGGGCAGGTCGAAGGCCTCGCCCTCGGCGTCCGGGTGCCCGCTGTACCAGGCGACGAAGGCCGTCGCGGAGTGCACCCCGGCCAGCTCCTCGCCGGGGATCCCGAGCATCCGGTCGCGGGCGGCGCCCACGCAGTACACCACCGCGTGGTACAGCTCCAGCAGCCGTTCGGTGGTCAGCTGCGGCCCGCCGACCTCGACGTTGCCGAGGAAGCGGATCCGCTCGTCCTCCAGCACGGTGCGCAGGCTGCCCTGCAGCGATTTGATCTTCTCGTGGTCGGGGGCCACCCCGTAGCGCACCAGCCCGTACGGCGCGGGCAGCCGGTCCAGTACGTCAACGCGGACGCCCGGCACCTCACGCTGCTGTACGAGTGTCTGAGCGGCGTAGACCCCGCTGGGGCCCGAACCGACGACGGCGACACGAAGCACGGCGGAGCTCCTCCCGCAGGTGCTCCCAGCATGCCACCGGGCCCGGCGGCCGTCAGCCCATCGCGCGCATCCGGTGGATCTCGGCGGTCTGCGTGGCCACCACCTCGTTGGCCATTTCCTCCACCGCCCCGTTGTTCCCGGCGGCCAGCGCCTCGCCCGCCATCTTCACCGCGCCCTCGTGGTGGGCGGTCATCAGGGTGAGGAAGAGCCGGTCGAAGTCGGCGCCCTTCGCCTCGGCGAGCTGTTTCAGCTGCTGTTCGGTCGCCATGCCCGGCATCGCGCCGTGGTCGTGGCCGGCCGGAGCTCCGGAGGGGGCCGGGTAACGGGCCGACCAGTTCTCCATCGCGCGGATCTCGGGCTGCTGGGCGGCCGAGATGCGCTCGGCGAGCCGCTTGACCCCGTCCGCGGAGGCGCGCTCCGGGGCCAGCGCACTCATGGCGAGTGCCTGTCGGTGGTGTTCGACCATGCGCTGCACGTAGGCCCGGTCGGCCGCGTTGGGGCTGTCGTCGGGCTGCCTCCTGGCGGCCTCCTCGGGGGAGAGGGTGCGGGCCTTCTCGCCCGGTCTGCCGGGGGCGATGACCGCCGCCCCGCCGTCCTTCGCCCCGCCGTCGCCGTCGCCGCCCCGGCAGCCGGCCAGGGCGAGCAGCATCCCTGCGGCCAGGACCGCCCCGGCGGTTCGACCGAGTAACCCCTTTGCCATGTCCATGGTAAGGAACATACTGCCGGGGTCCTGGTTCCGTTCCCACCACGAGCGGAATCGATCGGACTCCCATGGGAGGGCACAGTGACCTCGAAGCACACCACCAGAGTGCGGCACAGGAGTCTGGGGGCGGCCGTGGCCGCGGCCGGGCTGCTCGCCACGCTGTTCGCGGCCGGTCCTGCGGCCGCGACCCCCGATCCGGGGGACTTAACACCCGGCGGCGCGGGCGGCGCCTTCGCCGTGCAGGGTGCGGACCCGGCCGCGGGCCGCGAACTCGCCCCCGGCGAGATCCCCGGCCAGGACGAGATCGTGCACAGCGCGAACGTCCGGCACCTCGCCAACATCCCGAGCACCTACCCCGGCGTCATCAACACCGACCTGGCCTTCCAGGGCAAGTACGCCTACGCCGGCAACTACAACGGCTTCACGATCTACGACATCGCCAACCCCAAGGCCCCGAAGGCCGTCAGCCAGGTGCTCTGCCCCGGCGGCCAGAACGACGTCTCCGTCCAGGGGGACCTGCTCTTCCTCTCCACCGACTCCTCGCGCAGCGACGACTCGTGCAACAGCGTCTCGCAGCCCGCGACGGAGAAGTCCTCGTGGGAGGGCATCAAGATCTTCGACATCAAGGACAAGAAGAACCCCAAGTACATCAAGTCCGTCGAGACGAACTGCGGCTCCCACACCCACACGCTGGTGCCGGGCGAGCGCGACATCTACCTCTACGTGGCCTCCTACTCCCCGAACGAGGCGTTCCCGGACTGCCAGCCCCCGCACGACGGCATCTCCGTGATCAAGGTCCCGAAGAAGAACCCGACGCAGGCGGCGGTCGTCGCCTTCCCCGTCCTCTTCCCCGACGGCGGCAACCCGGGCGCGCCCACCAACCCCGGGGTCACCAAGACCACCGGCTGCCACGACATCACCGTGCTGCCGGCGAAGAAGCTGGCCGCCGGCGCCTGCATGGGTGACGGGATCCTCTTCGACATCAGCAAGCCGGAGCAGCCGCGGGTCATCGACCGGGTGCAGGACAACGTGAACTTCGCGTTCTGGCACTCGGCGACCTTCAACGAGAAGGCCGACAAGGTGGTGTTCACCGACGAGCTGGGCGGCGGTGGCGGCCCCACCTGCAACGAGGCCACCGGCCCGAACCGCGGCGCCGACGGCATCTACGACATCACGGGCCGCGGCGACCAGCGCAAGCTCGTCTTCCGCAGCTACTTCAAGATCCCGCGCATGCAGGCCGACACCGAGAACTGCGTGGCCCACAACGGCTCGCTGATCCCGGTCGGCGGCGGCCGCGACATCATGGTCCAGGCCTGGTACCAGGGCGGCGTCTCGGTGTGGGACTTCACCGACTCCACCCGGCCCAGGGAGATCGGCTACTTCGAGCGCGGCCCGCTCACCACCGACAAGCTCGGCCTCGGCGGGTCCTGGTCGGCGTACTACTACAACGGCCACATCTACTCGAACGACATCGCCAAGGGCCTCGACGTGCTGCGGATCGACGACTGGCGCACCGAGGGCGCGAAGTGGGTGTGGATGGACCGGCTCAACGTGCAGACCCAGCCCGAGTACCACTGACGGCCTGCGGTGTCAGCCCCTTGAGGGAAACGTTCCGCCGGGCGGTCCGCCGTCCGGCGGGACGCCGAGCTCCCAGTCCAGTCCGTACCGCTGGAACAGCTCCGCCCGCAGCCGCGCCAGCGGCATCGGAGCCCCCGGCAGCAGGACCGCGACCACCGCGCCCATCAGCAGCGCCCGCAGCAGCGGGTAGTCGGTGTCCACGTCCGCCGAGCCGTAGCGGGTGACCGTGTCCCGCAGCAGCTCCGCCAGCCGCTGCTGCTCCGGGCACTGCACGAACCCCTCGGCCTGGAGGATGCCCGCCATGTGGGTCCGCATCAGCAGCGGCTGGTCCCGGGCCAGCCCGAGGATCGCGTCGATCGCGCGGGCGAGCCGCTCGCGGCCGTCGTCGCTGCGCGGCTCCCGTTCCAGGGCCGCGTCCAGCGTGAGGTGCATCAGCCGGTGCACCGCCGACTGCAGCAGCTGCCGCTTGCCCGGGAAGTAGTACGAGACCAGGCCGCGGGCCGTGCCCGCCCGGTCGGCGATGTCGCCGAGCGTCGTGGCCTCGTAGCCGTGCTCGGCGACGAGATCGACCGTGGCCTGGAGCAGCCGCTCCCGGGAACGTCTGCGCAATTCTTCATTGACCGATGCGCTGCGCGGGGACATGCTTACTCCTGCGTTGACTGGCTCCCAGCCAATATACTCAGCGCACGGGGTCGCCTGCTCTGGGCGACGCGGGGGATCGCCCAGAGCAGGGACTTCCACACCTCGGCGCAACGACGGGTTTCGGCCCGTCGGCACCCGGGCGGGCGGGATCAGGCCGGCGGGATCGGACCCGGCCGGATCAGGTGAGCGCGCTCAGACCCGGCATCAGCGCCACCACCAGCGGTACCGCCGGGACCAGCGTCGCCAGGGCCGTCAGTCGCATCCTGCGGGCCGCCGAAAGCCGGGGCGCCGCCGACAGTAGCCGCCGCACCCGATCCGAGACGTGCGGCTGCGGGCTCGGAGCGGGCCCGAACACCCCCCGGTCCTCGTTGAGTCCGACCAGCGCGAGCGCGATCGTCAGCCTCCCGTACCGCCGCGAGGCCACGTCGTCCGCGGCCAGTTCCACGAGCCGGTGCATCTCCGCCTCGAACGCCGCGAACACCGGCACCTGCGGGAATCCCCCCGCCAGCGCCCGCGAACAGTGCAGCAGCCAGTCGTGCCGGGCCTCGGCATGCCCCTGCTCGTGCGCCAGCACGGCGTCCAGCTGGCTTCCCTTGAGCCGCCCGAGCGCCGCCGTGGTCACCACCAGCTGCGGGGCCGCACCCGGCAGCCACCACGCGTCGGGCCGCGTTCCCTCCAGTACGACGAGCCGCGCCCCGGCCGGGTCCTCCCCGGGCAGCAGCGGCGCCCGTACGAGCAGCTCGGCGCCCCGCGCCCGCCGCCGGGCCCGGGCCCGCAGCACCTCCCGGGTCAGCCGGGCCCCGGTCCACAGCCCGCCGCCCGCCAGTGCGAGCGCGGTGCCCACCGCCCACGGGCCGCCGGTCGGGCCCAGCGCGTACGCGTCGACCACCCCGTGCGGCGCGGCCGCGAAGAGCCGGCCCCGGACCGCCAGCCAGGCGGCGGCCGCGCTCAGCACCATCGACAGCGCGAAGCACAGGAGCACCGCGCCCACCACGCACTGCCACACCCACAGGGCGACGACGGGCTCACGGTCGGGCCACTCGGCCCGCGCCAGCAGACGGGGGGCGAGCACCGCGGTCAGGGCGCCGAGCAACAGAAGTGCGGCGGGGACCATCATGCCCGCCAGCCTATGAGCGCGGGGCTACCTGCGGGTACGGGCTTGCGGCATTGGTGACGCAGGACACGTTTGCCCGCGGCCCTCGAGAAGGTCACAGGCTCAGCAGCATCGCCAACATGCCCATCCCCATGGCCAGTCGGCATGCCCGCGTCAGCTCCGTGGGCACCACCTGCGGCCCGCCCGGGAACGGCCGCACACCCCCGCCCGCCGTCACCAGCCGCGCCCCGCCGAGCAGCACGTACCCCGCGAAGTACAGCAGCAGCGCCCCGGTGACCGGCGGCAGGCCCCCGCCGTGCCCGTGGCCGGCGGTCATGGTCAGCGCCATGTACGCCATGGCCAGCGAACCGACCAGGTGGTGGGCGTGGTGCACCCCGCCCCGCAGCAGCCACAGGGCGTGCAGCACGGCCCCGCAGAAGACGGCCAGCAGGATCCCCGGCCCCCACGGCCCGATGCCCGGCGGCACGGCCATCGCCGCCATCCCGAACCCCATCAGCGCCTCGCCCGCCGCCCCGCCGCGCGCCTCCCGGCCCGATCTGCGCACCCGCCGCAGGCAGTACGCACCGCTCACCGCGCACAGCAGCACGAGCAGCCAGGCGGGGAGGGAGGCGGGAAGGGACATCGCGGGACCGTGCACGGCGCAACCCCCGGTTCGTCGGCGTCACGGGAAGAGATGCCCCGGCCCGGAGGCCCGCACGCCGCCCCGGGTTAGGCTCTCCTTGCCGCACCGGGCATGTCATATGCCGCCGAGCTGAACGGGAGCCCTCGATGTCGACCGCCCACCCCACCGCCCTGAACTTCCGCAGTGCCGTGGAGGCGGACGTACCCGAACTGGTGGCCCTCGTCGAGTCGGCCTACCGCGGGGACGCCAGCCGGGCCGGCTGGACCACCGAGGCCGACTACCTGGACGGGCAGCGCACCGACCCCGAGGGGGTCCGCGCGATCATCGATTCCGCCGACGGCGTGCTGCTCGTCGTGGAGCGCGCGGACGAGCTCGTCGCCTGCTGCCAGCTCGAACACCGCGGCGACCACGCCTACTTCGGGATGTTCGCCGTCCGCCCGGGGCTGCAGGGCGGCGGCCTCGGCAAGGAGATCCTCGCCGAGGCCGAGCGCCGCGCCCGCGAGACCTGGAGCGCCCGGGAGATGCGGATGACGGTGGTGAACGTACGGGAGGAGCTCATCGCCTACTACGTGCGCCGCGGCTACCGGCGCACCGGCGAGCTGAGCCCCTTCCCGTACGGCGACGAGCGCTTCGGCGTCCCGCTCCGCGACGACCTGGCCTTCGAGCTGCTGGTCAAGCCGCTGTAGCACGGGAGCCCGGGCCGGGCGCGGCCGTCAGGCGAGGAACCGGCCCGTGCTGCGGATCTCCGGGAAATCGGTGGCCGCGCCGTCCAGTTCGAGGGCCCGGGCCAGCCTCAGCTGCTGCAGGGTGTTGACGGTCCAGCCGGTCACCTTCAGCCCGGCCGCGTGGACCGACTCCACCGCGTCCAGGGTCAGTTCGCGGATGCTCAGGTCGACCGTCCGCGCACCGCAGGCCAGGGCCCGGGCCACGACGTCCGCGGCCCCGCCGGTCAGCTCCGAGTGGAGCACGGTCCGCACCCCCGGCAGCAGCCGGGCCGTCCCGGCGAGCACCTCGTCGTGGACGGAGGCCACCTCCACCCGCGCGTTCAGATCGCGGCGCAGGACCAGCTCCGCCAGCGCGGCCGCGGCGGCCCCGTCGTGGACCGACACCTGGAGCGGGGTCCGGACCGCGTCCAGGACCTCCTCGAAGGCCGGCACGTGCTCGCCCTGGCCGGCGTCCAGCTCGCGCAGTGCGGACAGGGTCAGATCGGCGACGGCCCCGGCGCCGTCGGTGGTCCGGTCCACCTCGGCGTCGTGCAGGACGACGAGCACGCCGTCCTTGCTCAGCTGCACGTCCAGCGCGATGACGTCCATCCCGGCACGTTCCGCGCGGACGAACGACCGCAGGGTGTTCTCCGGTTCGACACCCATGACCCCGCGGTGACCGATGGTGAGGAAAGTCAAGGTTCTCTCGCTTCCGTCGACGGCGGCTCCCCGCGCGGTCGCGGTGTCCCTACCGGCCGCGCGGTGAGGACGCATGCTAGTGCGCCGGGGATGCGATGAGACCGCCCGTGCAGCGCCCGGAACGAGGCCGCCGGCCGGTTCCCGCCAGGGCTGTACGCCGCCGCGGGCCCCGGGACGGCCCTGCCGCGTCACCCGGGCGTGGGCGCGTCCCCGCCGCCTTGACGCTCCGGGTCCGCGGCTCCGTTCCGGGCCCCCGTCCCGGCCTCGGACAGTCCGGCGAGATCCGCCAGCAGGGCCTCGCCCAGCTCCAGTTCGGCCAGGTGCTGCCGCTCGCTCCAGCGCAGCGCGAGCGCGGGGAAGGCCCACTCCGGCACCTCGCCCGCGTGCTCCATCGCCTCCCGTACGGCGGCCAGTTCGCCCCGGGTGCGCTCCAGGTGGTCGCCGACCATCGCGCGCAGCCGCTCCGGCTCGGCGAGGTGGCCGAGCCAGACCCGCAGCAGCAGCCCGTGCTTGAGCACCGGAGGACCGGCCTCGGCGGTGTCCGAGGCCCAGCCGGCGAGGGCCTCGCGGCCGGCGCCGGTGATGGCGTAGCGGCGCTTGGCCCGGGCCTCCTCGGGGCCCGAGCGCGCGGAGGCCGCGTACCCCAGCTCCTCGAGCCGGCGCAGCTCGGCGTAGATCTGGCTGATGGCCGGGGACCAGTAGAAGAAGCGCAGGGAGGAGTCCGCCCACTTCTTCAGCTCGTACCCGGTGCGCTCCCCGGGGAAGGACAGCAGCCCGAGTACCGCCCATGCGGTCGGCGGAAGCTCTTGCTTCTTCGACGTATGACTACTAGTCATATTCCGAATTGAAGTCTGGCCGGGCACGGGACGCAACCCTGGAGGCATCGTGAAATTCTCCGTGATCTTCGAAGCTCAGCTCGCCGACCCGACCGTGGAGCGGGAGCACCAGGTCATCCACGACTGCGTGGAGCAGGCCGTGCTCGCCGAGCGCATGGGTTTCGACCGGATCTGGGCCGTCGAGCACCACTCGCTGAAGTGGTACGCACACATGAGTGCCCCCGAGGTCTTCCTGACCTGGGTCGCGGCCCGGACGCACACCATACGCATCGGCCACGGGGTCGTCTGCATGCCGTTCAACTTCAACCACCCGGTCCGGGTCGCCGAGCGGGCCGCCATGCTCGACCTGCTCTCCGGCGGCCGCCTCGACCTGGGGGCCGGGCGCGGCGGCACCGCACAGGAGACCTCCCTGTGCGGGGTCGACAGGGAGCGCACCACCCAGGAGGTCGAGGAGGCGCTGCGGATCATCGGCAGGGCCTGGCAGGAGGAGGAGCTGGAGTACCACGGGGAGCTGATCGACATCGCCCCGCACCCGATCCTGCCGCGGCCGAAGCAGACCCCGCATCCGCCGCTGTTCCTGGCGTGCAGCCGGGCCGAGACCCTGGTGCAGGCCGCGGAACTGGGCGTCGGGGCCCTGGTGATGGGCTTCGCCGGGCCGGAGTCCATCGCCGGCATGCGGGCCGTGTACGACGGGGCGGTCGCCGCCCGGGACGGCGCCCGCTTCGTCTCCACCGCGGTCAACGACCACTTCTCGGTGCTCTGCCCGACCATCGTGCTCGACGACCCGGCCGAGGCGCGCCGGATCGGCATCCGGGGCCAGCGGTTCTTCGCCCAGTCCATCGGCCACTGGTACGGCGGGACCGGCATCCCGGACGAGGCCGTGGTCGCGGGCGCCGACGAGGCGGCGGAGATGCGCCGGGCGGCCGAGCAGGTGGTGGCCCGGCTGCACGAGCAGGACGTCCCGGTGCGGCCCACGTCGACGGCCACCTTCCGCGCCGACCACGCGTACGGGAGCGCCGAGGACGCCATCGCGTACGTCCGGCGGCTCGAGGAGGCGGGGGCGGACGAGATCATGTGCCTGATCCAGATGGGCACGGTGCCGCAGGAGGCCTGCCTCGAGACGCTGCGGCAGTGGGGCGAGAAGGTGATCCCGCACTTCCGCGGCGCGTGAGCGACACCGCCCGAGCGGGCGCCGGCCCGGTGGGTGACGGACGTCACGCACCGGGCCGGCGCGGGCTGCGCGCAGGGCCCGCCAGACGTGAACGTCGGTACGCGAAAGGGGCGAAGACGTCGCTCGAAGGGTGGACGGCGGGAAGAATTGCGGCGTCGGTAGGGGTCTCGCAGGATAATTTCCCGGACGACCTCTTGAGCAGGAGAGGCCCGCACCCATACGCTGTGTTTACGCGAGGTTCTCCTGTGGAGGAAGTGACATGACGGAAATTCTTGTGCCGGGTTCTGGCGGTGCGGTGATAACCGCCGGTGCGCGGGTGGTGGACCACCCGGCGTGGCCCGAGCTCAAGGCCGCCGTGGAGGAGATCCGCCCCTGGCAGTCCAAGGACGGCTCCATCGACTTCGAGGCCGCGGGCGCCCCCGTCCCGGTCGATGTCGAGGCCGCCGTCGAGCGGGCGATCGGCGCGGTCGAGACGCTGTCGCCGCTGCTGCCGCACGCCACCGCGTACCACCGTGCGCTCGTCTCCGACCTGCGCAAGTGGGTCGCGGACGGCTTCAAGGTGCCGGACTTCCTGGACTCCCTGCTGGCCTTCCACCCGGCCGCCGAGCGCGCCGACGGGCTCCAGCACCTGGTCGTCTTCCCCATGTACACGCAGAACGGCAACCTCGACCGCAACTTCGAGGCCGTCGTCCTGAAGATGGTGTGGCCCGAGTGGCTCTCCGAGCTGGAGCGCACCCGGTACGACAACCCGCTGTTCCTCGGCATCACCTTCGAGGACTTCACCCCGGGCTACGACACCCACTCCGCCGTGCTCTTCCCGGAGACCATCGCCGTCCGCGAGGCCCCCGAGCGCTTCACCTGGGGCGGCATCTTCTGCGACCGCGAGGCCGCCCGCTACCGCAAGGTCACCGCGGCCGCCGTCGACATCCTCGGCATCGAACTGCCCGAGGACATCGCCCGCATGGTCGAGGACCAGGAGCGCTGCGAGAAGGCCTTCGTCCTGTGGGACATGGTCCACGACCGCACCCACAGCCACGGCGACCTGCCGTTCGACCCCTTCATGATCAAGCAGCGCCAGCCGTTCTGGATGTACGGCCTGGAGGAGCTGCGCTGCGACCTCACCGCCTTCAAGGAGGCCGTGAAGCTGGAGTCCGAGGGCAACGAGCACGGCCGTGACGTGCAGTACGCCGTCCTCTTCGACCGGATGTTCCGCTTCCCGGTGTCGGGCGACCGCAACCGCAACTACGACGGCCTCGGCGGCCAGCTCCTCTTCGCGTACCTCCACAAGCACGACGTCGTGCGCTGGACGGACAACACGCTGAAGATCGACTGGATGCGTGCCCCGCAGGTCACCAACCAGCTGTGCGCCGACATCGAGGACCTCTACCGGGCCGGCATCGACCGCCCGAAGCTCGTCCACTGGTTCAAGGCGTACGAGCTCGTCTCCACGTACCTCGCCCCCCACCCGGGCTCCAAGTGGGCCAAGGGCCCCGACGCCCTCGACCTGACGCAGCCGCCGCGCAAGCTCGTCGACGACGTGCTTCCCGACGAGTTTCCGCTGAGCATGTTCTATGAGGCGCTCGCAAAGAAGCTCAAGGGAGTGATCGCCTCCACCAAGGGCATCACTGCAGTGAACGCCGATTCGGCCGAGCGGGTCGCCGCGTGAGCGCTCGCCCACAGGAGGCTGCACAGATGAACAGCGCTGGGAAGACCGGGAACGGCAAGCTCCACGGGGCGGTCGTCGCAGTGGCCGGGGCCGGCGGCCCCGCAGGCCACGCCGCCCTGCTCCGCCTCGCCGAGGCGGGTGCGGTGGTCGTGGCGGCCGACGCCGACCCGACGCGTCTCGCGGAGTCCGTGGACGCGGCCCGCTACGCGCACGGCGGCGCCACCGTCACCGGTGACACCGTGGACCTGCTCGACCTGGAGGCCACCAAGGCCTGGGCCGAGCGGACCGAGAAGGAGTTCGGCCGCGTGGACGGGCTCGTCCACCTCGTGGGCGGCTGGCGCGGCAGCACCACCTTCACCGACACGGACCTCGCGGACTGGGACTTCCTGGAGAAGCTCCTGATCCGCACCGTCCAGCACACCTCGCTCGCCTTCCACGACGCGCTCCTGCGCAGTGACCGCGGCCGCTACGTCCTGATCAGCCAGTCCGGCGCGCACAAGCCGGTCGCCAACAACGCCGCGTACAACGCCGGCAAGGCGGCCGCCGAGGCCTGGACGCTCGCCCTCGCCGACTCCTTCCGCAAGGCGGGGGGCGAGGAGGGCCCGGGCGCCGCGGCTGCGATCCTGGTGATCAAGGCACTGGTGCACGACGCCATGCGCGCCGAGCGCCCCAATGCGAAGTTCGCGGGCTTCACCGACGTCAAGGAGCTGGCCGAGGCCATCGCCGGCGTGTGGGAGCGGCCCGCCATCGATGTGAACGGACAGCGTCTGTGGCTCACTCCGCAACCGTGAAAACCGATGCCCGCCGCCACCACGACCCGGCGGTACGCGGATTCGCGAGCGACAACTACGCAGGGGTCCATCCGGAGATCCTGGAAGCCCTTGCCCTGGCCAACGGCGGCCACCAGGTCGCCTACGGCGAGGACGAGTACACCGAGAACCTGCAGAAGATCATCCGCAGCCACTTCGGCCCGTACGCGGAGGCCTTCCCGGTCTTCAACGGCACCGGCGCGAACGTCACGGCCCTCCAAGCCCTGACGGACCGCTGGGGTGCGGTGATCTGCGCCGAGACGGCGCACATCAACGTCGACGAGGGCGGCGCCCCGGAGCGGATGGCCGGGCTCAAGCTGCTCACCGTCCCGACCCCGGACGGCAAGCTCACGCCCGAGCTCATCGACCGGCAGGCCTGGGGCTGGGAGGACGAGCACCGGGCGATGCCGCAGGTCGTCTCGATCACCCAGAACACCGAGCTGGGCACGGTGTACACGCCGGACGAGATCAGGGCGATCTGCGAGCTCGCCCACGGCCACGGCATGAAGGTCCACCTCGACGGGGCCCGCATAGCCAACGCCGCGGCCTCGCTCGACGTGCCGATGCGCACGTTCACCAACACGGTGGGCGTGGACGTGCTGTCGTACGGCGGCACGAAGAACGGCATGATGTTCGGCGAGGCCGTGGTGGTCGTCAACCCGGACGCGGTCCGGCAGATGAAGCACATCCGCAAGATGTCGATGCAGCTCGCGTCGAAGATGCGGTTCGTGTCGGTGCAGCTGGAGGCCCTGCTCGCCAAGGACCTGTGGCTGCGCAACGCCCAGCATGCCAATGCGATGGCGCAGCGGCTGGCTGCGGGCGTGCGCGAGACCGACGGGGTGGAGATCCTCTACCCGGTGCAGGCCAACGCGGTGTTCGCGAAGCTGCCGCACGAGGTGTCGCGGCGGCTGCAGAAGCGTTACCGCTTCTACTTCTGGGACGAGGTCGCCGGGCACGTGCGCTGGATGTGCGGCTTCGACACCCAGGAGGAGGACGTGGACGGCTTCCTCCAGGCGCTCAAGGAGGAGCTCGCCCGCTAAGGGCGCCAACCCCCTCGATAGCTGAATAGATATACCCCCGACTGGAAATTCATTGATCTCCGGTCGGGGGTATGCCTATGCTCCGGGCCATGCAGCTGATCCCGCAAAGCCCAGACATGCACGACTATTTGGTGGCGGACGAGGTCATCGACCACGGCCACCCGCTCGTCCGGGAGACCGCCGATGCCCTCTGGAGCGCCACCGGCGACGCATATTCATACGCCAAGGTCGCCTTCGAGTTCGTCCGCGACACCATCCCGCACTCCGCCGACTCCGGGGACCTGCGCGTCTCCTGGCGCGCCTCGGACGTGCTGGGCACGCGCAACGGCATCTGCTACGCCAAGTCCCATGCGCTGGTCGCCCTGTTGCGGGCCCAGGGCATCCCGGCCGGCCTCTGCTACCAGCGGCTCGCCGACGACGACGGCTCGAACCCCATGGTCCACGGGCTGATCGCCCTCCGGCTGCCCGGCTCCGCGGACTGGGCCCGCCAGGACCCCCGCGGCAACAAGCCCGGCGTGGACGCCCGGTTCGCGCTGGACGCCGAGCGACTCGCCTTCCCCGTACGCCCCGGGCTCGGTGAGGTCGACTACCCCGAGCTGTACGCCACCGCGCACCCGGCGGCGCTCAAGGCCCTCCGGGAGTCCGCCGACCGGCCGGAGCTGTGGCGGAATCTCCCGACGGCTCTGTAGCCGCCGCGTCGGCTGCCGGTTGCGGGGCCTGCCGCGTCACCAGCGCGTGCAGCAGGGCCGCCGCCAGGATCAGTACGGAGATCCCGGCCAGCAGCGCCTGCGGCGGCGCGGCCGCGCCGAAGCCCACGAGGGCGGCGCCGACCGACGCGGCGGTCAGCTTGAGCCCCGCGCCGAGGGTGAACACCTGGGTCCGTACCGCGTCGGGGGCGTACTCCGAGCGGATCCGGAGGGTGGCCGTCAGCAGCGGCCCGTCACAGACTCCGGCGGCGGCGAACAGGACCGCCGCGAGGGTGACGGACGGCGCGAACGCGGCCACCGCCAGGGCGGCCCCGGTGCCCGCCATCGCCCAGCGCGCCAGCCGCCCCGGCTCCACCGCCGTGATCCGGCCCAGCGTCAGCGAGCCCGCCAGCGCACCCACCGCGAAGGCCGTCATCAGCACGCCTCCGGCGCCCGGGCTGCCGAGCCGGGAGGCCAGCAGGACCGAGGTGGTGGTGAGGGTCCCGATGCCGACGAAGGCCAGCGTCGTGGCCGAGGTGATCGCCCGCAGCTCCCGGATCCGCCACAGGGCCGCCAGCCCGGCGCCCAGGCCGACCGGGGCAGGGCCGGGCGGGGTCGCGCCCGGGCTCGCGGCCGCGTCGCCCCCGCCGTTCGCCCGACCGTTCGCCCCGGAGGCCGTCACGCCGTTCGCCCCGGAGGCCGTCACGCCGTTCGCCCCGGAGGTCGCTGCGGGGTGCGTTCCGCCGTTCGCCGCCGGGGCCGGCTGCGGGGTTCCGTACGGGAGGGTCGCGGCCAGCGCCGCCGCGAGTGCACCGGCCAGCGCGAGCGCCGCCATCGCGGGTGCGGCCGAGCCCAGCGCGGCGGCCAGGCCCACCACCGCCGGGGCGGTGACCGCGGCGGCGTTGTAGGTGGAGGCGTCCCACGCGTACGCCCGGTCCCGCCGGGCCCCCGCCGGGACCAGACCGGCGACCAGGCTGGACATCCCGCCCGTCACCATCGGCCCGCAGCTGCCGCCCAGCAGCGCCACCGCGAGCACCAGCGGCGCCGGGGCCCGGCCCAGCAGCACGGACAGCGCCGCCACCGCGCCGGTGAACCCGGCCAGCGCGCCCACGTGGAACAGCCTCGGCCGGCGGGTCCGGGAAGCGGCCACCCCGGCGAGCGGGGCCGCCAGGATGTGCGGGGCCAGCCAGGCAGTCAGGACGAAGGCCCCGTGTGCGGCGCTCCCGGTGCGCTCGAGGGCCAGCAGGACCACCGCGAGGCTCATGCCCTCCGAGGCGAACCGTGCGGCCAGTGCAGCGGCCAGGTACCGCCCGAACCCGTGCATCCCCGGACCCCCCTCGAGATGTGTAACGTGATAGCGGCATGAGACGTTACGCCATACGGGTGTAGAGCGAAAGGATCCGGAGATGACCGATTCCGCGCAGGGTTTCTCGGTCGGCCGGAGGCTGATCGACCTCGCCGAGGCGGTCCGGATGGACCCCGAACTCCCGCGCGCCGAACTGGCGGCGCTCCTCGCGCGGCACGGTGAGCACCCCCGCGACCTCACCGAGGAGGCCTTCACCGAGGAGGACGCGGCCGAACTGCGAGCCGCTGCCCGGCGGATGGCCGCGGTGCTCGCCGAGACCGACGAGGACCGCGCCGCCGAGGCCCTCAACGCGCTCTTCGCGCAGTACGGCACCCGGCCCCGGCTGACCCGGCACGACGGCCACCCCTGGCATCTGCACGTGGACCGGGGGGAGCGGGCCGGGTGGGGCGAGTGGTTCCTGGCCTCCGGGGCCCTGGCCCTCTCGCGACTGCTCACCGAGTACGGGCGGATCGCGTGGGGCGCCTGCGCCGCCGAGGGCTGCGGGCGGTTCTTCCTCGGCGCCGGGCCCGGCAGCGCCCGCCGCTACTGCTCCACCGCGTGCGCGACGCGTGCGCGGGTCGCCGCGCACCGCAGGCGCAAGCGCGCCGAGGAGGCCGCGAAGGCGGGGGCGTCCGGGCAGGTGGAGGCGGCCGGGGGCGCGTAGACGGCCACGCCGCCGGAAGCGATAGGAAAGTTTCCTGTCGGATAACGTTGTCAACTTGGCATGCCCATGGGTACTTTCGGCGGCAGGAATTCCCCGTTCCCCCACCTCCGACCGGAAGGCGCTTCATGCGTTACGGAGTCCCCACGGGGCTGGCCGCCCTCGCGCTCGGCTTGGCAACGGCCTTGACCTTCACCCCCACCGCCCAGGCCGGCCCCCCACGGCCGGCCCCCTCCGCCGCGGCCGCGCCCGCGCAGTTCGCCCACCCCGGAGTCCTGAACAGCCGCGCCCAGCTGGACTTCGTACGCACCAAGGTGCAGGCCGGGCAGCAGCCGTGGAAGGGTGCGTTCGACGCGATGCTCGCCAGTGCGTACGGCTCGCTGTCGCGCACGCCCAAGCCGCGCGCCGTCGTCGAGTGCGGCTCGTACTCGAACCCGGACATCGGCTGTTCCGACGAGCGCGAGGACGCGATCGCGGCGTACAGCGACGCACTCGCCTGGTACATCACCCGCGACGCGAAGTACGCGAAGAAGTCGATCGAGCTGATGGACGCCTGGTCCGCGAAGATCAAGGACCACACCAACAGCAACGCCCCGCTGCAGAGCGGCTGGGCGGGATCCACCTGGCCGCGCGCCGCCGAGATCATCAAGCACACGTACAACGGCGGCTGGCCGAACCAGGGGCGGTTCGCGACCATGCTGCGCGACGTCTACCTGCCCGAGGTCGTCAACGGCAGGCCGAACAGCAACGGCAACTGGGAACTGATCATGATGGACGCCGCCGTCGGCATCTCCGTCCATCTCGACGACCGCGCGAGCTACGACAAGGCCATGGCCATCTACCTGGGCCGGGTCCCCGCGTACTTCTACCTGGCCTCCGACGGCCCGCAGCCGAAGTACCCGCCGCGTTCCGGCATCGACACCACGAGCGAGCTGATCGACTACTGGCACGGCCAGAGCACGTTCGCCGACGGCCTCGCCCAGGAGACCTGCCGGGACTTCGGCCACACCGGCATGGGGATCGCCGCGACCATGCACGTCGCCGAGACCTCCCGGATCCAGGGCCGCGACCTCTACCCGGAGTTCAAGGACCGCTTCCGGCACGCGCTCGGCTTCCACGCCGCGTACGAGCTCGGCGCGCCGGTGCCCTCCTGGCTGTGCGGCGGGAGCCTGGCCAAGGGCATCGGCCCGGCGACCGAGGTCGGCTACAACGCCCTGCACACGCGGCTGGGCGTCGCCATGGAGAACACCCGCAGGCTCACCGAGGGACGGCGCCCCGCGGGCACCGAGAACCACTTCGAGGCGTGGGAGACGCTGACCCACGCCGAGAACCCCAACTGACGGGCAGACAGGCTCGCTGCTCGGCAGGCACGGCACTGCGGCCCCACAGCACTGCGGCCCCGCCGTGAACGGCGGGGCCGCACGTTCACCCGACCCGGTGGTGCGGGATCAGCCCGCTTCCTTGACCTGGGCGGCCGTCGGCGCGGTGCCGCCCAGGTGCGCCGGCAGCCACCAGGAGTCCTCGGGGCCCTTGGGGGCGGCCGGGTAGGCGCGCTGCGCCGCGTCCAGCAGCTCCTGCACCCGCTCGCGCAGGCGGCGGGTAATCGCCCCGGCGTACTGGTCGCTCGGCGCCTCGATGGGCTCGCCCACCCTCATCGTCACCGGGATGTGGCTGCGCTTGAGGTTCTTCGGACGGCCCTTGGTCCACAGCCGCTGGGTGCCCCACAGCGCCACCGGGATCAGCGGGACGCCGGCCTCCTGGGCCATGCGCGCGGCGCCCGACTTGAAGCTCTTGAGCGTGAAGGACTGGGAGATCGTCGCCTCCGGGAACACACCGATGATCTCCCCCGCGCGCAGCGAGTCGAGGGCGTGCTGGTAGGCCGTCTCGCCCTGCTTGCGGTCCACCGGGATGTGCTTCATCGCGCGCATCAGCGGGCCGGACACCTTGTGGCGGAAAACCGACTCCTTCGCCATGAAGCGGACCAGGCGCTTCTGCGGCCGCGCGGTCAGGCCGGCGAAGATGAAGTCGAGGTAGCCGATGTGGTTCGACACGAGCACGGCCCCGCCCTTGCGCGGGATGTTCTCGGTGCCCTTCATGTCGATGCGGATGTCCAGCGCCCGGAACAGGGTGTGGGCGGCGCCGATCACCGGAGGGTAGACGAGCTCAGCCATGAGGGGGAGACCCCGCTTTCTGCCTGGGGAGGTACTCCCGGCCGGAAGTTACGGCTGCGTAGGTACGCGGCCCTTGGGGATCGTGCCCCATACGCGGCCTGCTGGCCAGCCCAGACGTCTGTGCCCGAGGAGATTCTCGTCACGCCGGGAATGCGGCGCGTGTCCGGGGCGCTCGGATCACCGTACGAACACAATCAATGATGCAGGAACGAGGTCTGTGGTGACGGCTGGTGTCGGGCGCCTGGGCGCGGCGGAACTGGGTGCGCAGCCCGGGGAGCGGGCCACTCTGGTGCAGTTCTCCAGTGCGTTCTGCCAGCCGTGCCGGGCCACGCGGCGGATCCTCGCCGAGGTGGCGGAACTGGTCGAGGGGGTCGTGCACATCGAGATCGATGCCGAAGCCCACCTCGAACTGGTGCGCGCCCTGGGCATCGAGAAGACACCGACCGTGCTCGTCCTGGACTGCGCCGGCCGGATCGTGCGGCGCGCGGCGGGGATGCCCCGCAAGGCGGATGTGATCGCCGCCCTGGGTGCCGCGGTATGACCGGTGCGCCGGTACGCACGCCCGCACGCAGCGTGACGCGCCTCGCATCTGCCCCGTGCGGCTTGACTGTGTACATGAGAGATCGCCAGGCTGGCCGCATGCGGTATGAACTCCTGCTTTACGGGCGGGTCCACGTGGACCTCGTCCGCTACGCGAGCGCGCGTTGTCGGAGCCACTGAACGACTCCGGCCCCCGACCCGATCCGACCGCGCCCGTGCCCGCCGCCCTCGCGGCAGAAGGAAGTACCTCCATGACCGCCCCGACGGCCCAGTCCGCACGCTTCAGCACCGCCCAGCCGGGCTCGCCCGACCTGCTCCGCTCCGTCTTCCGCCGGCATGCCGCGGGAGTGGCCGTGATCACCGCCGATGACGGCGGCCGGCCGGTCGGGTTCACCGCGACCTCGCTCAACTCCGTCTCGGCCGATCCGCCGCTGCTGTCCTTCACGATCGCCACCGGGTCCTCCAGCTGGCCCGCGATACGCGACTCCGAGCACCTCGGCGTCCACATACTCGGCGAGCACCAGACGGAGCTGGCGGGCCTGTTCGCCCGCAGCGGAGCCGACCGGTTCGGGCCGGCCACGGGCTGGGCCCCGGGTCCGCACGAGGTTCCGCTGCTGGACGGCGTCCTGGCGTGGCTGGTCTGCCGCGTCGTGGCGCGGGTGCCGGCCGGGGCGCACCGGGTGATCATCGCGGAGGCCGTGGCCGGGGACCCGGCCGGTGAGGGCCGCCCCCTGCTCTACCACCAGGGTCGCTTCAACGCGTTGCGCGACTGAATCGTCCCTGCTGGGGCGGGTTCGGGCGGCGTTGGACAGATCACAGTTCACCGGCCTTGCAACCGTGGGGGACCCACGGTGTACTGACGAGTAACATTCCCATCGGAGCGCGGGCCGCCCCGACCGGGATCCGCCCGACAAGGCGCCTATGCTGCCTGCACAAGGCGGTATCAGAAAAAAGACGATGCGGTAGGAGAGCCGGCGTGAGCCTGAGGATCGTTGTCTGTGTGAAGTACGTGCCCGACGCCACCGGCGACCGGCACTTCGCCGATGACCTGACGGTCGACCGCGACGACGTCGACGGTCTGCTGTCGGAGCTCGACGAGTACGCCGTCGAGCAGGCGCTGCAGATCGCCGAAGAGGCCGACGACGCCGAGATCACCGTCCTGACGGTGGGCCCCGAGGATGCCAAGGACGCGCTGCGCAAGGCGCTGTCCATGGGCGCCGACAAGGCCATCCACGTCGAGGACGACGACCTGCACGGCACCGACGTCATGGGCACCTCGCTGGTGCTCGCCAAGGCGATCGAGAAGGCCGGCTACGACCTGGTCATCACCGGCATGGCTTCGACCGACGGCACCATGGGCGTGCTCCCGGCGATCCTGGCCGAGCGCCTGGGCGTCCCGCAGGTCACCCTGCTCTCCGAGGTCAAGGTCGAGGACGGCACCGTGACCGGCCGCCGCGACGGCGACTCCGCGAGCGAGCAGCTCGAGGCCTCCCTCCCGGCGCTCGTCTCCGTGACGGACCAGTCGGGCGAGGCCCGCTACCCCTCCTTCAAGGGCATCATGGCCGCCAAGAAGAAGCCGGTGGAGTCCTGGGACCTCGAGGAGCTCGAGATCGAGGCCGACGAGGTCGGTCTCGAGGGCTCCTGGACCGCGGTCGACTCCGCGGCGCAGCGCCCGGCCCGTACCGCCGGCACGATCGTCAAGGACGAGGGCGAGGGCGGCAAGCAGCTGGCCGAGTTCCTGGCCGGCCAGAAGTTCATCTAAGAACCTCGGCCACCCCCTCATAGCCCCCAGACACTTCGCAATAGCAGGAGAGCAGTCCCATGGCTGAAGTTCTCGTCTACGTCGACCACGTGGACGGCGCCGTCCGCAAGCCCACCCTCGAGCTGCTGACGCTGGCCCGCCGCATCGGCGAGCCCGTCGCCGTCGCCCTCGGTGCCGGTGCGGCCGACACCGCCGCCGTGCTCGCCGAGCACGGCGCCGTCAAGGTCCTCACCGCCGACGCCCCCGAGTTCGCCGACTACCTCGTCGTACCGAAGGTGGACGCGCTGCAGGCCGCGTACGAGGCCGTTTCCCCGGCCGCCGTGCTCGTCCCGTCCTCCGCCGAGGGCAAGGAGATCGCCGCGCGCCTGGCCGTGCGCATCGGCTCCGGCATCATCACCGACGCCGTCGACCTGGAGGCGGGTGACGAGGGTCCGGTCGCGACGCAGTCCGCGTTCGCCGCGTCCTTCACCACCAAGTCCCGTGTCTCCAAGGGCACCCCGGTCATCACCGTCAAGCCGAACTCGGCTCCGGTCGAGGCCGCCCCGGCCGCCGGCGCCGTCGAGGCGCTCGCCGTCACCTTCGGCGCCCTGGCCACCGGCACCAAGGTCGTCTCCCGCACCCCGCGCGAGTCGACCGGCCGCCCCGAGCTGACCGAGGCCGCGATCGTGGTCTCCGGCGGCCGTGGCGTCAACGGTGCCGAGAACTTCCACATCATCGAGGAGCTCGCGGACTCCCTCGGTGCCGCGGTCGGCGCCTCGCGCGCCGCCGTCGACGCCGGCTGGTACCCGCACTCCAACCAGGTCGGTCAGACCGGCAAGTCGGTCTCCCCGCAGCTGTACATCGCCTCCGGCATCTCGGGCGCGATCCAGCACCGGGCCGGCATGCAGACCTCGAAGACCATCGTGGCCATCAACAAGGACGCCGAGGCCCCGATCTTCGACCTGGTCGACTACGGCGTGGTCGGCGACCTCTTCGCGGTCGTCCCGCAGCTGACCGAGGAGATCAAGGCGCGCAAGGGCTGACCTGCGCTTCTCTTCGTAGCCTGACCTTTGGCTGACCGACTCGGGGCCGTGTGGTGTTTCTCACCGCACGGCCCCGAGTCGTTTGCCCGTGTCGGTGGAGGGACCATTGACTGGGCGGAACCCCGACACTAAATTCTGCTATGCGGATCTAAGCTTCCGTGAAGCGGAAAAGAGGAGAGTGCACGATGGGTCAGCAGGAGAAGGTGGCGACGAGCCTCGCAGGCGCGGTCAGCGAGGGCATCAGCGCCTCCCTCGCGCCGGTGGACGCGGAGCTCGCGCGCCACTACCCGGGCGACCCCGGCACCCGCCAGCCCATCCACACCGTCTACGTCCCCGGTGACGTCTTCGCCGCCGACACCATCCGCTCCTGGGGCGACCAGGCCCTCGCGGCCCTCGACGAGCACGCCCCGGACGCCGCGACCTTCGCCAAGGTGCTCGGCATCAGCGACGAACTGGCCGTACCCGTCTACGACCGCGTCCGCGCCAAGCTCGCCTCCGAGCCCGTCGAGGACCTCCGCGTCGACTTCGAGGACGGCTTCGGCGTCCGCTCCGACGAGGAGGAGGACCAGGCCGCCGCCCGCGCCGCCCGCCTCGTCTCGGAAGCCTTCTCCAACGGCACGAACGCCCCGTACATGGGCATCCGCATGAAGTGCATGGAATCCAACGTCCGCGACCGCGGCATCCGCACCACCGACATCTTCCTGTCCGGGCTGCTCGAGCACGGCGGCCTGCCCGACGGACTGGTCCTCACCCTCCCCAAGGTCACGTACGCCGAGCAGGTCAGCGCCTTCGTCAAGCTGCTGGAGGCCTTCGAGGCCGCCCGCGGCCTGCGCCCGGGCCGGATCGGCTTCGAGATCCAGATCGAGACCAGCCAGTCGATCGTCGCCTCCGACGGCACCGCGACCGTGGCCCGGATGATCGAGGCCTCCAAGGGCCGCGCCACCGGCCTGCACTACGGCACCTTCGACTACAGCGCCTGCGTCGGGGTCTCCGCCGCGTACCAGTCGAGCGACCACCCGGCCGCCGACCACGCCAAGGCGATCATGCAGGTCGCGGCCGCCGGTACCGGAGTACGCGTCTCCGACGGCTCGACGAACGTCCTGCCGATCGGCACCACCGAGCACGTCCACGAGGCCTGGAAGCTGCACTACGGCCTCACCCGCCGGGCCCTGGCCCGTGCCTACTACCAGGGCTGGGACATGCACCCGGGCCACCTCCCGACCCGCTACGCGGCGGTCTTCACGTTCTACCGCGAGGGTCTCGAGACGGCCGCCGCGCGCCTGAAGGCGTACGTCGCGAAGATCGAGGGCGACGTGATGGACGAGCCGGCCACGGCCAAGGCCCTGGCCGGCTACCTGGTCCGCGGCCTGGACTGCGGCGCGGTGGGCACGGACGAGGTCACCGCCCTGACGGGCCTGACCCGCGCCGAACTGGACGCCTTCGCCATCCCCCGCCGCTCGGCGACCCTGACGGCGACGGCCTGAGCGGTCGCCCGCTCGCAGACCGCGCACGGCATGACGCGGCCCCGCCCGGACGACTCCGGGCGGGGCCGCGGTGCTTTTGGTGCGGCATGTTCCGAAAGTGGTGGTGCGTACCGTGCGGCGCACCCTGGCGCAACATGGCGAATAGTCGGCACCGGCCCCATGGCCGACCGGCTTGCTGGAGCATGGCGGGGGGAGCGGAGTGCTCGGCGTGCCCGACATTCCGCGCGTTCCCCCGCCGTGCCCCCGTACCGCATGCTCCAGGAGATCCACCCATGATCGAACGTCAGGACGTCGTCTCCCGGACGACAGAATTAGTCGTCCGGGAGACGACGTCCGAAGGTCGCCCCGCGGCCGAATACGACCGGCCGAGCGCCTGGCTGCTCCTGACGACACGACCGGTCCAGCCCGAGGACAAATGGCTCGGGCGACTCGCGGAACTGCCGAACATCCACGACTCGACCCGTCAGTTCATCGAGATCGCCGAAAAGTACGACCGCATCGCGCGCTGCGTCGAGTACGACGCCGTCGACGGAGTGACCGAGACGGAACTGCTCGCCGCCCTGGTCGTCATCCGGGAGCTGCGGGAGAAGCTCCAGACCGATGAGGCGCGGCTGCTCGGCGCCGCCCGCCGCAAGAAGATCACCTGGGCCCGGATCGCGAGCGCCCTCGGGCTCAAGTCCCGGCAGGCCGCCGAACGGCGCCACCTCCAGTTGCGCGCCGACCTCGACGAGGCCAGCGGCAAGCGGCTCAAGCAGGCCGAGCGGGTGGCCTACGCCCGTGCCCTGCGCGACCGGCCCGACGAACAGACCTGGGCCGAGCAGCAGTGCGCACGCGCCGCCGAGCTGGGCACCGAACTCGCCCGGTGCCTCACCGCGCCGCCGCCACCGCGCCCCGAGGTACGGCCCGCCGGGGCGCAGGCTCCCGCGACACGGGCTCCCTTGACACAGGCTCCCGCGACACGGGCTCGCGGCCGCGAGGATCTGATCGCCGACCTCGGCGAGGCCCTGGCCGGGCTGGCCGCGCTGGAGAGCGCAGGCCCCGTCCAGAGCGCCTCCGATCTCAACCCGGAGCGCTACGCGGCCGCCTGGCGCACCGAGTACACCCTGCAGCTGCTCGAACTCCTGCGCCGGGCCAGGGAGAACGAGTACGCCGCCCTCCGGGCGCACCCCGGCCTCCGCGCGGGGATCGACGAGTTCTGCGCGGCGGCCGGCACCGTCGCCCGCCCGTGAGCGCCGCAGGGCCCGCCGAGGGGTCGGTCGCCGATCTGGCCGTCGAGCTGCTGATCTGGATGTACGGCCGCGGGCCCGCAGCCGGGATCCCCGTGCTCCTCGGGGAGTTCGTCGCCGACGAGGACCCGCGTGCCGCCCCGGCGGAGGCGGCCGCCCGCATGCTCCGCAGCCGCGGCCATCTGACCCTGGAGTACGTCTTCGGCGGGGCGCTCGTCGGCCCGACCGCTGCGGGACTGGCCGAGGCCGACCAGGTCACCCGCGCCCGCGGACGCGTGGAAGCGCAGTTCTGCTACGTCCTGGACGAGCTGGTCCGCCAGGCCGCCGAGGCCCCCGACGCCGTGGTCCGGCTGCGCCCCTTCGTGGCCCGAACCCGCTTCCTGGGGCTCCCGCTGAGCGAGGGCATCGTCCGGCGGGCCACCCGTTACCTCCAGGGCCACCGCCTCGCCCAGCTGTGGACCGACGATCCGGACGCGCCGGCCCTGATGCTCACTTCGCGCGGCGAGGACTGCGCGGTGTCCCTCTCCACTTCCACCGTGAGGCAGTACATGAACGACCAGCGACCCCCGGCAGCGCCCGCCTTCACCATGCACGTGTACGGAGGCGCCGCCGCGCAGGGCATGACCGTCAACCAGCACCTGGGCGGCCCGGCCGTCCAGATGGCGGAGCTCGCCGAGCGGATCCGGGCCCTCGCGTCCGAGCACGGGCTCGGCGGGGCCGCCTTCGACGCGGACGTGGCGGCGGTGCAGGACGTGGAGCAGGATCCCGTCCGCCGGGCCGGCGCCTGGCACCGGATCAGGGCGGGCCTGCTCCAGGCCGCGCCCGCGCTCGCCGGGCAGACGGCTCTTGCCGGCATCGAGCGGGGCCTCGGCCTCCTGGCCCAGTAGCACCCGGCCCGGTTCAGGCCGGGGGGAGTTCGCCCGAGCCGCGGGGGATCAGGCGGGTCGGGAGTTCGATGCGGGCCGGGGGGAGGGCGGCGCCGGCGAGGCGTTGGAACAGGCGGTCGGTGGCCACCCGGCCCAGGGCCGCCGCGTCCTGGGCGACCACCGTCACCCCGGGGCGCAGCAGGTCGGCCAGTTCGAAGTCGTCGAACCCGACCAGGGCCACCGGAGGCCGGTGTTCGGCCAGGACCCGCACCACCGTCACCGTCACCCGGTTGTTGCCCGCGAAGACCGCGGTGACGGGGTCGGGGCCCGCCAGCATCGCCCGGGCGGCCTCGCCGACGCGTTCCGGGGTCGTCGTGCCGAGGGAGACCCAGGAGTCCGCCACCGGCAGGCCCGCGTCCGCCATCGCCGCCCGGTAGCCCCGCAGGCGCTCCGTCGCCGTGTGGATGTGCGGCTGGTCCCCGATGAAGCCGATCCTGCGGTGGCCGCCCCCGATCAGGTGCGCCACCCCTGCGCGGGCGCCGCCGAAGCTGTCCGACAGCACCACGTCCGCGTCGATCCGGCCCGCCGGGCGGTCCACGAACACCGTTGCCACACCCGCCCGGATCTCCGGTTCCAGGTAGCGGTGGTCGTCCCCGGCCGGGATCACGATCAGCCCGTCCACCCGGCGTGCGCACAGCGCCAGCGCCAACTCCCGCTCCCGGTCCGGGTCCTCGGCGCTCGACCCGTTGATGAGCAGGGCCCCGTGGGCCCGTGCCACCTCCTCGACGGCCCGGTTCAGCGGCCCGTAGAAGGGGTCCGCGAGGTCCTCCAGGACCAGTCCCACGGTGGCCGTACGGCCCTTGCGCAGCACGCGCGCGCTGTCGTTGCGGCGGAACCCGAGTGCCTCGATGGCCTCCCGGACCCGCCGCACCGTGTCCGGGGTGACGCCCGCCTCGCCGTTGACCACCCGCGACACCGTCTTCAGGCCCACGCCCGCGCGGGCCGCCACGTCCTTCATCGTCGGCCGGTTGCCGTAGCGGGGGTCGGACGGGCGGCGGGTCTGCGGCACGGGACGGAATCCTCCGGAAGCGGTGGGGTACGGCTCTGACCTTGAGGATAAGCACTGGGCCGATGAGCGGGTTTCCGTGGCAGGGTGATGCGGGCAAGCCACTGGGGGCTCCGGACGAGCCATGCGGAGAGGGGTAGACGTGATTGTCTGGATCAACGGCACATTCAGCGCCGGGAAGACCAGCACGGCCCGCGAACTGACCGGGATCCTGCCGGACAGCACCCTGTACGACCCGGAGCTCGTCGGGGACGCACTACGTCAGCTGCTGCCGCGCAAGCGCCTCGCGGAGGTGTCCGACTACCAGGACCTGCCGAGCTGGCGGCGCCTGGTGGTGGACACGGCCGCGGCGATGCTCGCGGAGCTGGGCGGGGTGCTGGTCGTGCCGATGACGCTGCTGCGGCAGGAGTACCGGGACGAGATCTTCGGCGGGCTCGCGGCGCGCCGGATACCGGTGCGGCATGTGCTGCTCGCCCCGGAGGAAACGATCCTGCGGGAGCGGATCGCGAAGCGGGAGGAGCCGGGCGACCCGGCGGACGTGGACGTGCGCGTCCGGCAGTGGGCGTACGACCACATCCCCGCGTACCAGCAGGCGCTGGGCGGCTGGCTCGCGGCGGACGCGCACGTCATCGACAACGGGGAGTTGAGCGTCCGGGAGACGGCGGAGCGGATCGCCGAAGCCGTGCGCACGGACGCGGCCCGGGTCTGCGACATCGTGCAGACGCCCGAGCCGACGCGGGAGACGGTCGCCGCGGGGGTGCTGCTCTTCGACGACGAGGACCGCGTGCTGCTGGTGGATCCGACGTACAAGCCGGGTTGGGAGTTCCCGGGCGGGGTCGTGGAGGCGGGCGAGGCGCCGGGGCGTGCGGGGGTGCGGGAGGTCGCGGAGGAACTGGGCCTGGAACTGGACGCCGTACCGGGGCTGCTCGTCGTGGACTGGGAGCCGCCGATGCCGCCGGCGTACGGGGGGCTGCGGCTGCTGTTCGACGGGGGCCGCCTCCCGGCCGCCGCCGCGGCCGGGCTCCGGCTGCCCGGCCCGGAGCTGAGGGCCTGGCGGTTCGTGACGGAGGAGGAGGCGGCGGAGCTGTTGCCCCCGGTGCGCTACGAGCGGCTGCGCTGGGCCCTGCGGGCCCGGGAGCGGGGCCGCCCCCTGTACCTGGAGGCGGGCCGCCCCACCCCGTGACCCGGTGGGGCCCGCGAGCTCCGCTCCCGGGCCCCGCCGGGCAGCGGCTACGGACCGACCGGATCCGGATCCGTGGCCGCGGCCGCGGCGTCGAGAAGGGTGAGCGCCGTGTCCTCGGTCAGCGGGTCGCCGTGGCCGAAGCAGGCCACCGACGGGGACAGCGCCGCCAGGCGGCGGAAGGAGGCCCGGGCCTCGTCACGGTCCACGTTGAAGACGCCCAGCATCACCCGGCCCACCCCCGCGATGCAGTCGCCCGCGAACAGCACGCCGTGGCGCGGCAGGTGGATGCCGATGCTGCCGGGCGTGTGGCCCGGGGCGTGGACCACCACCGCGCCGTCGCCGAACGGGAGCACCTCGCCGTCCTCGACCTCGCGGTCGACCCGCGTCGGCGGCGCCTCGGGGACCGTCAGTCCGTGCGCGTACAGCGGGACCTCCCAGTCCAGCAGGACCGGCTCCGGCACCGGGAGCCCGCCCCGGATCACCGGGGCCTCCAGCCGGTGCGCCACCACCTGCGCGCCCCAGCGTGCGGCGAGTTCGTCCGCGGCGCCGATGTGGTCGCGGTGGCAGTGCGTCAGGACGATCCGCTCCAGCCGCTCCGGGCTCAGCCCGAGGGAGCGGACGGCCTCCTCGATCGCCGCCGCGGATCCGGCATGGCCGGAGTCGATCAGGGTCAGAGCCTCACCGTCGCGCCACAGGTACGCCTGACCGATCGGGAAACGGAGCATGTGGAGCCGCTGCGGGAGTACTTCTACGAGATCCATACCCCGAACGTAAGTGCGCAGACCCCGCCCCCGGCACGCCTTTCACCGGGAGCGGAGTTCGCGCACAGCGCAGGTCAGCCGCGCTTGGACTCCGCGTAGTTGACGAGGAACAGCGCCTCCGCGACCGAGAGGCGCTCCAGCTCCTGCGGGGAGACGCTCTCGTTCACCGCGTGGATCTGCGCCTCCGGCTCGCTCAGCCCGATCAGCAGCATCTCCGCCTCCGGGTAGAGCGTGGTCAGCGTGTTGCACAGCGGAATCGACCCGCCCATGCCCGCGACCTGCATCTCCTGGCCCGGGTACGCCACCTGCATGGCCGCCGCCATCGACGCGTACGCGGGGCTGCTCGTGTCCGCCTGGAACGGCTGGCCCTGGCCCACGACCTCGAGTTCGAGGTGCGCCTGCCACGGGGTGTGCGCCACCAGGTGGGCCTCCAGCAGCTTGATGGCCTCGGCCGTGTCCACGCCCGGCGGCACCCGCAGGCTGATCAGCGCGCCGGCGCTCGCGTGCACCGAGGGGGTGGCGCCGACCACCGGCGGGCAGTCGATGCCGAGCACCGTGACGGCCGGGCGGGCCCACAGCCGGTCCGCGATCGTGCCCTCGCCGATCAGCTCGACCCCGTCCAGCACCTTCGCGTCGGCGCGGAAGTCCGCCTCCGGGTACTGCAGGCCCTCCCAGACCGCGTCCGACGCCAGGCCGTCCACCGTGGTCGAACCGTCGGCCGCGCGCAGCGAGTCCAGCAGCCGGATCAGCGCGGCCAGCGCGTCGGGGGCGACGCCGCCGAACATGCCGGAGTGCAGGTTGCCGCCGAGGGTGTCGATCTTCACCTTGATCAGGGTCATGCCGCGCAGGGTGGCCGTCACCGTCGGCAGGCCGAGCCGGAAGTTGCCCGCGTCGCCGATGACGACCGCGTCGGCGGTCAGCAGTTCCGGGTGCGCCTCGGCGTACTGCTGGAGCCCGCCGGTGCCCTGCTCCTCCGAGCCCTCGACGATCACCTTCACGCTCACCGGCACTCCGCCGTTGGCCTTCAGCGCGCGCAGCGCCAGCAGGTGCATGATGAACCCGCCCTTGCAGTCCGCGGCGCCGCGCCCGTACCAGCGGCCGTCGCGCTCGGTGAGCTCGAACGCGGGGGAGATCCAGGCGGCGTCGTCCAACGGCGGCTGCACGTCGTAGTGCGCGTACAGCAGAACGGTCGGCGCACCCTCCGGGCCGGGCAGGAAGCCGTACACCGACTGGGTGCCGTCCGGGGTGTCGAGCAGGGACACGTTCTGGAAGCCCTCGGCGCGCAGCGCGTCGGCCACCCAGTTCGCCGCGCCCTCGCTCTCGCTCTGCGGGAACTGCGCCCAGTCCGCCACCGACTGGAAGGCCACCAGCTCGGTCAGCTCCTGCTTGGCGCGGGGCATCAGCGAGGCGATGGTCTCGGCGATCGGATTCTGGGACATGGGCACGCTCCTCTTGGGTGCGACGTTGTGTACGTGTACGCCGTCCGCATCCGCGTCGTGGGCGTATGCGGGGTACGTCGAAAGACAGTCCCGATCCTCGCACAGCAGGACGGGGCGGACTCGCGCCGTAGGATTTCCCTGCATCGGAGCAACCGCATGATCAGGAGCAGCAGCACATCGTGAGCAGCGACGACAGCACCGTCGGGGGACCCGACTCAGCAGCAGGGCAGGCCGCTCAGGAGGCGGGGGACGCGATGGCCGGGAGCGCCGGGGGAACCGGCGAGGTGTGGGACGTGGTCGTGGTCGGGGCCGGACCGGCCGGCGCCTCGGCCGCGTTCGCGGCGGCGACGGCCGGGCGGCGGGTACTGCTGCTGGAGAAGGCCGAGCTGCCCCGCTACAAGACCTGCGGCGGCGGGATCATCGGCCCTTCCCGCGATGCCCTTCCGCCCGGTTTCGTCCTGCCGTTCAAGGACCGCATCCATGCGGTCACCTTCTCGCTGAACGGGAAGCTGACCCGGACCCGCCGTTCGCGGCAGATGCTGTTCGGGCTGATCAACCGGCCCGAGTTCGACGCCGCGCTGGTCGCCGAGGCCGAGAAGGCCGGAGCCACCGTCCGTACGGGTACGGCCGTCGCGCGGGTCGAGCAGCACGGGGCGGCAGTGCCCGACCGGCGCACGGTCGCCGTGGTGCTCGCCGACGGGGAGACCGTCCTGGCGCGCGCGGTGGTCGGCGCCGACGGCAGTGCGAGCCGGATCGGCGCGCACGTCGGGGTCGAGATGGACCAGGTGGACCTCGGCCTGGAGGCGGAGATCCCGGTCCCGGAGACCGTCGCCGAGGACTGGAAGGGGCGGGTGCTCCTCGACTGGGGACCGCTGCCCGGCAGTTACGGCTGGGTCTTCCCCAAGGGCGACACCCTGACCGTCGGGGTCATCTCGGCGAAGGGCGACGGCGCCGCGACCAAGCGGTACCTGGAGGACTTCATCGCCCGCCTCGGACTCGCCGGCTTCGAACCCGCCGTCTCCTCCGGACACCTGACCCGCTGCCGCACGCCCGAATCGCCGCTTTCGCGCGGCCGGGTGCTGGTCGCGGGGGACGCGGCCGGGCTGCTGGAGCCGTGGACCCGGGAGGGCATCTCCTTCGCGCTGCGCTCGGGCCGGCTGGCCGGGGAGTGGGCCGTGAAGATCTCCGAGGCGCAGGACGCGGTGGACGCGCGCCGCCAGGCCCTGAACTACGCGTTCGCGGTCAAGGCCGGACTGGGCGTGGAGATGAGCGTCGGCAAGCGCATGCTGACCGCCTTCGAGGCCCGGCCCGGTCTGATGCACGCGGCGATCACCGGCTTCCGCCCGGCATGGCGGGCCTTCGCCCGGATCACCCGGGGAGCGACGACACTGCCCGACCTGGTGCGGACGTACCCGATGGCCCGCAAGGCGCTGCACGCCCTGGACGGCAGGCAGGCGCGCAACCGGGCACAGGGGCCGGAGCAGGGCCGGGGCCAGGGGCAGGAGACGGAGCAGGCCTAGGCTCCGGAGCCGGAGCCGGGGGAGCGGCTCGGGGGAGCAGGGCCGACGGGGCCGGCCGGGCCGGGGTCAGGCCCCTTCCGGGCCGGTGTGTGGACGATGGCGGCGGTCTTGTCGGGGATGCGGGCAAGGCCGCCGCTGCATGGGTACGGGCGCGGCGGGCTGCGCGGGGTGCGCCCCGTCCGTCAGCTCGACACCGTGATGCGGAAGACCGGGTGGTCGCCGGACGCCGCCTGGAGCTCCGCGTCGGAAGAGTCCGCGGTCACGCCCTGGAAGAACCGGTTGACCTCCCAGCCCCACTTCGCCAGGTAGGCGCGCAGTACGGCAGCCTTCTGCGCCGGGTCGGTGAGCTCGGTGACGGTGAACGTGCGCACCTTGCGGCCCACGCGGAGCTCGCCGCCGCCCGCCACCCGCATGTTGCGGACCCACTGGGAGTGGCCGCGCGCCGACACCAGGTACTGCTCGCCCTCGTACGTGTGCGGGTTGACCGGGATCCGCTGCATCTGGCCGGACGTGCGGCCGCGCACCGACAGCTCGGCGGTGCCGGCCAGGCTGATGCCGAGCCGGGCCAGCTTCCCGAAGAGGGAGTTGAAGCGGGTTTCGAGAGCGCCGGCCTGGACGTAGTACGGGGTGGGCCTGCTGCTCATGACTGCCTCCGGGGCACTTGGGAGAGCGGTGCTCTCGCTTGAGACCAGTGTGCACGGATCGCTGCACCAAGGCAAGAGCAGTGCTCTCGAAATGGATCGGCGATCCCATTTTTGGGCACTGCTCTGACTTCGTGGCACACTGCTCGTATGAGTACCGTGCGCGGGGCCCGGGAGCGGGCCCGTATCGAGGTCACCGCCGCCATCAAGGACGAGGCGCGCCGCATGCTGGCGGCCGAGGGCGCCGCCAAGCTCTCGCTGCGCGCCGTGGCCCGCGAGCTGGGCATGGTCTCCTCGGCCCTCTACCGCTACTTCCCCAGCCGCGACGAGCTCCTCACCGCCCTCATCGTCGACGCCTACGACAGCATCGGCGCCGCCGCCGAGCAGGCCGACGCCCGCTCCCTCGCCGCCGGCGCCCCGCCCCGCGGGCGCTGGACCGCCGTCTGCGAGGCCGTCCGTGCCTGGGCGCTGGACCACCCGCACGAGTACTCCCTCATCTACGGCTCCCCGGTCCCCGGCTACAGCGCCCCCATGGACACCGTCGGCCCCGCCTCCCGCGTCGGCAACACCTTCATCGGCATCCTCCGCGCCGCCCACACCGGCCGCGGCCTCGCCCTTCCGCCGCTGCCCGCCGAACTGCGCCCCGAAGCCGTCCGGATGACGGCGGACTTCGCCGAAGGGCTGCCGCCCGAAGTCACCGCAGCCCTGGTCGCCGCCTGGGCGCAACTGGTCGGACTCGTCTCCTTCGAGCTGTTCGGCCAGTTCAACCGGGTCGTCGAGGACCGCGCCACCTTCTTCACGCACGCCGCCGGCCAACTGGCCCACGGGGTCGGGCTGCTGCCCGCCGAATGACCGCGGCTCACATGATGAGGTGACAGATCGCTTGTCTGTTCCTCGTATCAATGCGAGTGGTTCGGCTTTCACCGAACGGGCGCCCGTCTAGTGTTCGTCGGGTCGTGCTCCTGCCCCCGCCCCTCGTCGGAGGAACAGCCATGGCCCGCGCAGTGAAGGCCCTGTACGCCGTCCTGATCACCTCCTTACTGGCCGCCCCGGCGCCCGCCGTGACCGCCTCGGCCGGCACGGGCGACGTGGCGGCGGCCGAGGGCGCCGCCCCGGCTCCCAGACCCCGGATAGCCGGCGTGCGGGGCATGGAGATCGCCGTCCCCGCGTACGCGTGGGCCGGCGACCCCATGCTCGGCGACCTCGTCGCCACCACACCCGCCGCCTCGGTGGTCGTCCTCAACCCCGGCAACGGGGACGCCCCCTTCGACGCGCCCTGGCAGGCCCGCGCCGACGCGCTGCGTGCCGGGACCACCGCCACCGGCGAGAAGACCAAGGTCCTCGGGTACGTCCACACCGACCACGGCAACCGCGACATCGCCGCCGTCAAGGCCTCCGTCGACAACTACCTCAGGACCCGCGACGGCCGCCTGCACGTGGACGGCATCTTCTTCGACGTGGTCAGCCGTGACTGCGGCCCCGGCAACGCGACCCGTGACCACTACGCACAACTGCGGGCCTACGTGCAGGACACCATGAACGCCGCCGACCCCACCGCGGCGGACCTGGTGGTCGACAACCCCGGCACCGCCATCGCCGACTGCTACCTGGAACCGGGCCACCGCACCGCGGACGTCTTCGTCACGTACGAGGACACGTACGCCGCGTACACGGGCGGCGGCTGGCTCGGCGGGAACGTCTTCGGCGCCTCGGGCGGCTACCGCCCCGGCACGGAACTCGATCCGTCCGGCACCGCGTTCTGGCACCTCGTCCACGCCGTCCCGGACGCCGCCGCCATGCGCACCACCCTCCGCACGGCCTTCGACCGCGGCGCGGGCTACGCGTACGCGACCGGCACGCTCATGCCGAACCCGTGGGACGAGTCCCCGAGCTGGAAGTTCCGCAGCCAGACCGCGTACGCCGCCACGGTGGGCTGATCGCGCCGCCCGCGGCCCAAGGGCGGACTTTCGGCAGTGCCGCGGGCCCGGAGCGATTCCGCAGGGTCGCGGACGTGAGAGCAGTGATCGACGAACTCCCCTGGCCCGCACCCGCACCCGCGCCGGCGGCGGCTCTGGCCGTCGGGGCCGTGGCAGCGGCCGGCGCCGCCGCGGCCACGGGCAGCGGATGGTGGGTGATACCCGAGGCCGGCTGCGCGTTCCTCGCCGGCGGGCGCCCCGGCGGGCGCGGAGCACGGCACTGGCGCTGGCCGCGTTGGTCGCGGCCGCCCTCGTGGCCGTGGCCCTCGTACCGGCCTGGCTCGTGTGGGCGAGCCGGTTCACGGGCCTGGTGGCCGCGGCCGTGGTCCCGTGGTGCGCGGGCCGGTTCCTGCGCCCGTACCGCGAGCTGGTACGGGCCGGGTGGGAGCGGGCCGCACGGCTCGAACGGGAGCAGGACCTGCTCGCGGAACAGGCCCGGCTGCGCGAGCGGACCCGGATCGCCCAGGACATGCACGACCTCCTCGGGCACGAGCTGAGCCTGCGCGCCCTGTCGGCGGGTGCGCTCCAGCTGGCTCCCGGCCTGCCGGGCGAGCACCGGGCCGCAGCCCGGGACATCCGGGCCCGCGCGGGCGCGGCCGTGGACCGGCGCGGCGAGGTGATCGGCGTCCTGCGCGAGGAACCGGCGGCCGGGCCGGAAGACCTCGAGGACCTGGTGGCCCGCGCGGCCGGGGCCGGGCTGGACGCAGGGATCCGGCTGGAGGGTGACGCGGCGGCCGGGCAGGTGCCGCCGGTCGTGGAGCGGGCGGTCCACCGCGTGGTCCGGGAAGCGCTGACGAACGTGGCCCAGCACGCTCCCGACCACCGGGCGACCGTCGTGGTCCGCCGTACGAAGGCCCGCACGGAGGTCCGCGTGACGAACGCGCCGCCGGAGCCGGAGCCGGAGCCGGAGCCGAGCCCCGGGACCGGAACGGGGGTTGCCCGTGCGGCCGGGGCGGGGCCGCCGCCGAGGACGAGCAGCGTGCCCTCGCTCGCAGCCTCCAAGGCCGGCCCCGCCCAAGACGGCCCGTCCGCCGCGCCCCGGGCCGGCACCCGGTACCCCGCCGCCGAAGCACCCCGGTGACGTGCACCGCATCGGCCGCGCCGAGGCCGCCGCCGGGCGCCAGCCAGAGCAGGGCCCCGGCCCCTGCCGCAGCCGCCGCGCCCGCCGTCACGGCCCGCCGGCCCCATCCGTACCGCGTGAGCATGTCCATGGCGCCGACGGCAGGAATCCCGCGGGCCGGGCACCCCCGGCGAACGGCGGGCCGCACCCCCGACGATCGTCAGGGGTGCGCCGCCCGCCCCGCCGTGGTCCGGCCCTGGTCCGTCAGTGGCCCGACCACGACCCGAACGGGGCGGTCAGCGCCCGTCGTCCTCCGTGCGGCGGGCGAAGCGCCACAGGAGGTGGGTGATCCGCAGGAGGAACACCACCGCGGCCAGCACCCCGCCCGCCAGGGTCAGAACGGCAGCGGTGGCGGGGGAGACGTCGAAGAGCAGGGCGGGGCCGTACACCGCCCCGAACACGAGGGCGGCCGCGAAGCACGCACTGACGAAGGCGTAGCCGATCTCCACCGTGATCGCGTCGCGGTCCGCCTGCGTCCGTCGCCCCATGCACGCAGTGTCACAGCGCGTTGCGTACGGCCACAAGAGTGCCGCAGGGCTCCGGTCAGCCGATGCCGGCCGTCTCGGCCCACTGCCGCGCCAGCGACTCGTCCCCGCTCACCCCGGGGCCCAGCAGCGGAAGCCTGTTCCACAGCGCCGCGTACAGCCACGACGCCTCGCCGGTCACCTCGCAGTCCGCCGGGTCGCCCGTGTCGCCCGCCACCGTGCGCGGCGGCTCCGCCGACAGGTGCACGGTCCACACCGCGCCCGTGTCGGCGGCGCGGATCCGCAGCACCCGCGGCTCCTCGGTCCGCATCCGGCTGCGCGGCCGCGCATGGAACCCGGTCAGCAGTTCGTCCACCCCGTCCTCGGCGAACTCCGGCGCCACCGGTGCGAAGGCCACGCCGAGCGCCGCCTGCGCGTCCATCCGGTGCACGGCCGTCTCGTGGGCCTGCCGGCGTGCCCAGAACGCCAGCGGTGACGGCGCGGCCGTCGGCAGGAAGGTCCAGCACTGCACATCGGCCGGAGCCTCGGTCAGCGTCCGGACCAGGGCCCCGTGCGCCTCCCGGTACCAGGCCAGCAGCTCGGACCCGACCAGCTCGGGGGCGTCGGGGAACGGGCCCGGCTCCACGACGGCGTCCCGGACGTACCCGGCGGCCCACCGGTGCACCGCACCCGTGTGCTCCAGCAGATCGGAAACCCGCCACCCCGGACAGGTCGGCACCGGGGCGTCCGTACCCGCCCGTTCGGCCGTGTCGGCGAGCAACTCGCCTTCCCGGGCAAGGGTCTCCACATACTCTGTGATCTTCATGCGGGCAGTGTCCCACCGACCGGTGACAATGGGGCCATGGACGGGGAACCCGGGGAACTCTTCCCGCGCGAGCGGACCGAGATCGCCCCCGGCGCCGTGCACGTGCCCGACTGGCTCGCGCCCGAGCGCCAGCGGGAGCTGCTCGAGGCCTGCCGTGCCTGGGCGCGCCCGCCCGCCGGGCTGCGCACCGTACGGACACCCGGCGGCGGGACGATGACCGCCCGCCAGGTGTGCCTCGGACTGCACTGGTACCCGTACGGGTACGCCCGCACCGTGGTGGACGGCGACGGGGCGCCGGTCAAACCGATGCCCGGCCGGCTCGCGGAGCTGGGGCGCGAGGCGGTGACCGCAGCCGGATTCGGAAGCGGAAGCGGAAGCGGAAGCGGAACCGGATCCGGAACCGCCGAGGCGTACGACATCGCGCTGATCAACTTCTACGACGGCGACTCCCGCATGGGCATGCACCGCGACGCCGAGGAGAAGTCCGGGGCGCCGGTCGTCTCCCTCAGCCTCGGCGATACGTGCGTCTTCCGCTTCGGCAACACCGCCTCCCGCGGCCGCCCGTACCAGGACGTGCCGCTGCGCAGCGGCGATCTGTTCGTCTTCGGCGGCCCGGCCCGGCTGGCCTACCACGGGGTGCCGAAGGTCCTGCCCGGCACCGCCCCGCCCTGGCTCGGGCTGACCGGGCGGCTGAACATCACCCTGCGGGTCGGCGGGCTGGGGACACCCCCCGACTGACCGGCGGCGCCGCGCACAGCACCGATCATGCGAGGATCGCTGTCATGAACGGCAACGGGGCCCCGCCGCGGGTGGGGGATGTGACCACGGTGTCCGCGCTGTCCGCAGCGTCCGCCGGATCTGCGGCACCGGCGCCTTCGGCTGCGTCCTCCGCGGCGTCGGCCTCTTCGGCGTCCTCTTCGGCGTCCTCGAGGACCAAGCTGGAGCGGGGCCGCGGTGCCCTCGGCCCGGCGCTGGAGCTCGTCCACACCGGCCGGGCCCCGACCCGCGCCGTCCTGACGGCCGAGCTCGGCGTCACCCGCGCCACCGCCGGGGCCGTGGCCGCCGAGCTGGAGGCGCTCGGCCTGATCCGCGTGGACTCCCGCCCGGGCGGCGCGGGCGGCACCCAGGGCCGCCCGTCCCACCGGCTCTCCATCGACGAGAACGGTCCCGTGGCGCTCGCCGCGCAGGTGCACCCCGACGGGTTCCGGGCCGCGCTGGTCGGCCTCGGTGGCCGGATCGTGGCCACCGCCCCGGGCAAGGTCACCGTCTCGGCGGACCCGGCGCAGGTCCTGGGCGCCGTCGTGGAGGCGGGCGCGGCGCTCCTCGCCGACACCGGCCGGCGCTGCATCGGTGCGGGCCTCGCGGTCCCGTCGGCGGTCGCGGAGCCGGACGGTACGGCGCTCAACCCGCTGCACCTGGCCTGGCCGGCCGGGTCTCCCGTACGGGCCGTGTTCGCAGAGTGCGTGAAGGCGGCCGGCATCGACGGCCCGGCGCTGACCGGCAACGACGTCAACCTGGCCGCGCTCGCCGAGCACCGGCACGGCGCGGGCCGCAGCGCCCAGCACCTGCTGTGCGTGGCCACGGGCCACCGCGGGGTGGGCGGTGCGCTGGTGCTGGACGGGCGCCTGCACAGCGGGAGTTCGGGCCTGGCCCTGGAGGTCGGCCACCTCACCGTCAACCCGGAGGGGCGGCCGTGCCACTGCGGCGGCCGCGGCTGCCTGGACGTGGAGGCGGACCCGCTGGCCTTCCTGACCGCGGCGGGCCGCACTCCGGGCCCGGAGGTGTCGCTGCTCCAGCAGGCCCGCGACCTGCTGCGCGAGGAGTACGCGGAGCCGGCGGTACGGGCGGCCGCCGAGGAGCTCATCGACCGGCTGGGCCTCGGCCTGGCGGGGCTGGTGAACATCCTGAACCCGGACCGGATCATCCTGGGCGGCCTGCACCGGGAGCTGCTGCACGCGGACCCGGAGCGGCTGCGGGCGGTGGTCGCGGACCGCAGCCTGTGGGGGCGCAGCGGCGGAGTGCCGATCCTGCCGTGCACCCTGGACCACAACAGCCTGGTCGGTGCGGCGGAACTGGCCTGGCAGCCGGTGCTGGACGACCCCCTGGGGGCCCTGGGGGCGGCGGCCTGAGGCATCCTGGCCGGGCTCGCCGCCGGGTCGGCGACGGGCCGGCCGGCGCCCTGGCAGCGCTGGTGCTGCCGGGGCGCGGATGCGGCCGCGGAACCCTCACCCGGGCCTGGCGCCGACCGACGCCGCCACCGGCATGCCCGTCGGGACGGCGCCCGGGTCCACGGCGACGACCACCGCCGGCACGGGCTCTCGTACGGGCATGGATCCGTTGCCGACCGGACGGTGCTGCGCCGACGCCGCCGGGGCGGCGCGGAGCGAGAACCACACCACCTTGCCGGGGCTGTCGGCCTGGTTCCGCGCGCCCCAGGCCTCGCTGACCGCCGCGACCAGCGCGAGTCCGCGCCCGCAGGTCTCCAGGGCGTCCGCGGCCGCCTCCCGCAGGACGGGAAGCCGCGGATCGCTGTCGTACACGGAGACCGTGAGCCGCCCCAGCCGCAGCTCGATCTCGACCGTGCACGTCTTGTCCGGCTGCGCATGGCGGTGGACGTTGCTGAGCAGCTCCGTCACGCCGAGCGCAGCCCGGTCTATGAGCGGATCGAGCTGCCAGTGGCGCAGTTGCGCTGAAACGATCCTTCGGATCTGGCCGATCCGGGACGGCAAGGCCTGCAGTTCCACGACGCAGTGCCTGCGTGAATGACTGATCACGGCTGCGACTCCCCGACATGAGTGTTACGGGTGCTGCACCCTCAGTAATGCTCCACCAGGGTCACCCACGGTGCCCGTGTATGCAACCGAACGCGATCGAAAGCGATCCGCATGGATACCCAAAGTGACTGTTTGTGCAGGTGAGGGAGGTACATTGCGAAAGCAGGGGGCGAAGAACCGCACGAAGGAGCAAGGCGCATGAGCACCACCCGTACCTCCGGTACGACGGCTACGACCATCGACGTCGACCGTAGCGACGCGGACTACCGCGCCTGGCTGAAGGAGGCCGTCCGCAAGGTCCAGGCCGACGCCAACCGCTCCGCCGACACCCACCTGCTGCGCTTCCCGCTCCCCGAGGAATGGGGCATCGACCTCTACCTCAAGGACGAGTCCACCCACCCGACGGGCTCCCTCAAGCACCGCCTCGCGCGCTCGCTGTTCCTCTACGCGCTGTGCAACGGCTGGATCCGGCCGGGCCGCCCCGTCATCGAGGCCTCGTCCGGCTCGACCGCCGTCTCCGAGGCCTACTTCGCCAAGCTCATCGGCGTTCCGTTCATCGCCGTCATGCCGCGCACGACGAGCCCGGAGAAGTGCCGCCTCATCGAATTCCACGGCGGGGAATGCCACTTCGTGGACGACCCGATGAAGATGTACGAGGAGTCGGCGGAGCTCGCCGCCCGGACGGGCGGGCACTACATGGACCAGTTCACCTATGCGGAGCGCGCGACGGACTGGCGCGGCAACAACAACATTGCAGAATCGATGTACCAGCAGCTGCAGTTGGAGCGGTACCCCGAACCCGCGTGGATCGTGGCGACCGCCGGCACCGGCGGCACCTCCGCGACCATCGCGCGCTACGTGCACTACATGCAGCACGACACCCGCGTCTGCGTCCCGGACCCGGAGAACTCCTGCTTCTTCGACGGCTGGACCAACAACGACCCGCACGCGAGCAGCGACTGCGGCTCGCGCATCGAGGGCATCGGCCGGCCGCGGATGGAGCCGAGCTTCGTGCCGGGCGCGATCGACCGGATGATGAAGGTGCCGGACGCGGCGAGCGTCGCCGCGTGCCGGGTGCTGGAACGGGCCATAGGGCGCAAGGCGGGCGGGTCGACCGGCACGGGCGTGTGGAGCGCCCTGAAGATCATCTCGGAGATGGTGGCCGAGGGGCGCAAGGGCAGCGTGGTCACGCTGCTGTGCGACCCGGGCGACCGCTACCTGGACAAGTACTACTCGGACGAGTGGCTGGCCTCGCAGGGCCTGGACATCGCCCCGTACACGCAGACGCTCGAGACCCTGCTCGCCACCGGCGTCTGGCGCGAGCCCACCGCCTGACCTGCGGGGACCGCCCGGCGCCCGGGCCGGCGGCGTCTCATGCGCCGCCCGTCGGGCGCCGCGCCGAGAGGCGGGCGTCCAGGGCCCGGACCGCCGAGCGGAACGAGTGGCCCAGACCCGGACGGGCACCGGTGAGGGCGAGCCGGAAGAGCGCCGGGCCGTCGGCGGCGAAGGTCCAGCGGACCAGGGTGCCCGGTCCCGGCTCGGCGGGAACGAGCCGCCACTCCTCCAACAGGGCGCGCGCCCCGGGGGCATTGGTCTCGTCGACCCGGTACGCGTAGCGGCGCCCGGGATCCGCCGCCATGATCGTCTCCTGGAAGCGGGTCCCGCCCACCAGCCGGACCTCCCGGCCCGCGCCCCCGTGCGTCGGCCGGGCCAGGGTCACCGCCCCGAACCAGCGCGGCCAGCCCTCGACCTCCTCGGCCAGGGCCCGGTACACGGCCCCCGGCGACGCCGCCGTCCGCGCGACGAAGCTCAAGCGGACGGGGGCGTCCTCGATGAAGTCCAGCCCCACCGGGCGGAGTCGGCGTGCCATGGGGGTGCCTCCTGGGGGTGTGCAGCGGAACGCGCGGGCGCGTGTGGTGCGCGTACCATAGCTGGCGCCCCGTCAGATGTCCGCTGCGGCCCGCTCCCGGACCGGTCGGTGACGGGCCGGGGGCCGACAGGGTCGGGGCCCGAGGATCACCCGTTGGGGGCAGGGCGGCCCCCTAGGCACGGGGTGCGTGGCGCGGGATGCTGGAGCTGCGCTGATCCCGCCCCGCTAGCGGAGGCCACCGTGCCCGACACCCCCAAGCCCCCGCATCCCCTCGCCCTCGAACTCCTCGCACCCCCACGGCCCCTGGCCCTCGAGCTGCGCGTGCACGGAGTCCACGGCGCACCCCCCGCCGAGCTGCTCGGTGACCCGCGCACCGTCCGGATCACCGGGGACTCGACCGCCGCCGTGTTCCGCCGCGCAGCGGACGCCGACGCCGAGGACCATCCCGAGTGGTACGCCGGCCGGCCCGTGATCGAGGCCTACTGCTGGTCCCGGCTCACCTCCGGCAACGGCGCCCGCGCCCTGTGGCTGCTGCTCCTGCCCTTCATGGTGGTCAACCTCGCCCACTGGGCCCGGCCGGCCGCGCCCGCCACCGGTCCGGCGCCGCGCGGGGTGCGGACGTACGGGGTCCTCGTACGGGTCCTCGCCCTCAGCCTCACGCTGCTGCTCATCGCGGCCGCCTGCGAGGTCTCGCTCGACCTCCTCGCCTGGCAGTGCGCAGGGTCCGCGCACTGCACAGGCTCCCGATCCTGGCTCGGGTTCCTCGCACCCGGCGGCTGGTGGGGCCAGCCGGGGCGCCGGCTCGCCCTCGGCGCGCTCGTCCCGGCCGCGCTGACCGGGCTGCTGTGGTTCCTGTCGAACCGCACGTGGAGCGCTTACGAGTCCCAGCCGCCGCCCGCGGACACGGCCGCCCCCGCAGCCGCCGCGGGCACTGCGCCCGCGCTCGGCCGCCCCGGATTCTGGTACGGACGGCGCATAGTGGCCCGGCTGCGCGCCGCGCACACCGCCGCCGGGCTGCTCACCGTCGCGGCCGCCGTCGCCGTACCCACCGCCCGCTACGACCGCCGCACCGGCACCCCCGCGCTCGAGGCCCTCGGCTGGGCCGTGGAGGTGCTCCTCGCCGCCGGGGCCCTCGCCGTCGCCTGGGTCGTCTGCCGGCGCGGCCGCACCGAGGCCCGCCCCGACCACCGCCTCGACCGGGCCGCCGTCACCCTGCTGCCCGGCTCCGCCCTCGCCCTGCTCGCCGCCGTCCTGCTGTACGCCGGCTGGTCGCGCCCCGGGTGGACCTCCGCCGGGCGGCTCCCCGGCGACTTCGCCTTCGGCGCCCTCATGCTCGGGCAGGGCTGCTGCGTCCTGCTCCTCGCCGCCGTCGCCGTCCGCCTGTACCGGCTGGCCCCCGACCCGGCGACCGCCCTGTACGGCCTCGGCGGCCCCGCCATCGCCATGCTCGGCTGCGCCCTCGGCGGGGTGATGTCCGGCGGCGTCGCCCAGCGGGTCGCCGACTGGCTGGACGGAGCGGCGGCCCCCGGACCGGCCGGGGCCCCGGTGCCCGCGCCGCCCGTGCTGCTGTCCTGGCAGGCCGCCGTACTGCCCCCGCTGCTCCTCGTACTGGCCCTGCTCGCCGCCTGGTTCGCCGTGAGCGGGATCCGCGCCCGGCGCAGGCTCGCCGCCGGGGTGGCCGCCGAGTACCCGGGGGAACCGCCCGACGAGGACCGCAGCCGCCGGATCGCCGGGGCCCGGGCCGCCGCCGCGCTCACCGACTCCGCGCCCTGGTTCGTGGCCGCCGTCTCCGGGATCACCCTGCTGCTCGGCGCGGGCGCCCTCGCCGGAGCCTGGATCAGCGGCCGGGTCCCGGGCGAGGCCGCCCGCGGCGCCCACCCGCTGCTGGAGACCGCCGCCCGCGCCGCGCAGGACGCCGGGTCCTGGCTGATAGGACTGGGCATCGCCGCGTTCGTGGCCTGGGGCCGCCGCGCCTACCGGGACCCCGCCGCCCGCCGCACCATCGGCGTGCTCTGGGACGTCGGCACCTTCTGGCCGCGCGCCGCGCACCCGTTCGCGCCGCCCTGCTACGCCGAGCGCGCCGTCCCCGACCTGACCTGGCGGATGACCGGATGGACCGGCCGTACCGGCGGCCGCCTGGTGATCTCCGGCCACTCCCAGGGCAGCGTCCTCGCGGCGGCCGCCGTCTGGCAGCTGCCGCCGCACGTCCGCCGCCGGGTCGCCCTGCTCACCTACGGCTCCCCGCTCCGGCGGCTCTACGGGCGCTGGTTCCCGGCGTACTTCGGCCCGGGTCCGCTCGGCGCGCTGCACGGCGACGTCGACTGCTGGCGCAACCTCTGGCGCGCCACCGACCCGATCGGCGGCCCGGTCCTCGCCGCGGCCGACGACACCATGCGCGGGAACGGCCCGGCGGGCCAGGCCGGCCCCGACACCCCGCCCGCCCCGTCCGACTCCGTGGACCGGGGGCCGCTCGCCGACCCGCTCGCCTACGGGCGCACCGCCCGACACCCGCTGCCCGCGCCGATCCTCGGCCACTTCGACTACCAGGCCGACCCGGCCTTCGCCGCCGAGCGCGACGCCCTCCTGGCCCGGCTGGCGGGACCCGCCCGCCGCACCCGCCGCGCCCGGCCGACCGCACCGTCAGCGCCGACCGCGAGCGGAGCCACTCCTGCCGTGCCGGCCCCCAGGGTCAGCAAGGAGCCGGCAGAGCCGGAAGATCCTCCGGGAACAGCAGGGTGAGCTCGTCCGTGCCCGGATCCGACAACTGCGCCACCCGGCCCGCATGCCGCTCGACCATCGATTCGAACGTCTGCCGGGCCGTGCGGCCGTTGCCGAACGCCGGGCCCTTCGGCAGCTCCGTGAAGTACGTCAGCAGCGCCTTGCCGGTGCCCTCGCCGAGCCGGTACTCGTGCTCCTCCGCCTGCTGCTCCACGATCCGCAGCAGCTCCTGGGGCCCGTAGTCGCCGAAGGTGATGGTCCGGGAGAACCGCGAGGCCACCCCCGGATTGACGGTCAGGAAGCGGTCCATCTCCGCCGTGTACCCGGCGACGATCACCACGACCGCGTCCCGGTGGTCCTCCATCAGCTTCACGAGGGTGTCGATCGCCTCGCGCCCGAAGTCCCGGCCCGAGTCCTCCGGCGCCAGCGCGTACGCCTCGTCGATGAACAGCACCCCGCCGCGCGCCCGCTCGAAGGCCTCCTGCGTACGGATCGCCGTGGAGCCGATGTGCTCGCCGACCAGGTCCACCCGGGACACCTCGACCAGGTGCCCCCGCTCCAGGACCCCGAGGGAGGCGAGGATCTCCCCGTAGAGCCGGGCCACCGTCGTCTTGCCGGTGCCGGGGGAGCCGGTGAACACCAGATGGCGGCGCACCGAGGCGGCCTTGAGGCCCGCCTGCTGCCGCCGCCGGCCCACCTCGATCATGTCGGTGAGTGCCCGCACCTCGCGCTTGACGCTCTCCAGGCCCACCAGTGCGTCGAGCTGGCCCAGCACCTCACCGGAGCCGCGCGCCGCCGACGACCCCCGGTCCGCCTCCTCGACCGGGCGCGGGGCCGGGACCTGCGCGGTCTGCGCCGCAGGGCTCCGGACCGCGCCGGCCGTACGGATGCCCGCGCGCTCGGCGGTGAGAGCCCCGGCCGCGGCCGACTGCGCGGCGAGCCGCGACCCGGACTCGTCGCTGGTGCACTCCTCGGCGAGCGGACCGTCCTCCGAGAAATCGTAACCCCCGCGCGCACAACGCTCGGTGTGACAGCGCGTCAGCGTGGTCCGGCAGCCGTCGATGATGTGGAAACCGAAGCCGGAGCTGCCCGTCACCCGGCAGGACTGGAAGCTCCCGCGACCGCCTGCCGACACGTAGAACCCGGCCTCCGAAGGGGAGCTCACCGTGCACCGCTCCAGCGCGGGATCGGCGCCCTTGGTGACGATCACCCCGGTCTGGACCGCGTCGATCGTGCAGTTGGCGAGGGTGCCGCCGCTGCCGTGGTCACGGAACCAGGCCCCGGTCGCGGCCTCCCGGATCCGGCAGTCGTCGACCTGCGCGGTCGCCCCGTCGCTCACCGAGACGGCCGTGTTGCGCACCTGGGACAGATCGCTGTCGACGACGTCGGCGCGCGAGCCCCGGTCCAGCACGAACACCGCGTCCGGCACGTCGTGCACCCGGCACGAGTTCAGCGAGGCGGTGGCCCCGTCACTGATCCACACCGCCGGATAGTCGCCCGTGCTGTCGTGGATCTCGCAGGACTCGGCATCCACCCGGGTACCCGGATCCCACACCGACAGACCGTTGCGGCCGAACCGGCGCACGGTGGTGCGGCTGAGCGTGAGCACCGAACGGGAGCGCAGGTCCACCGCGTTCTCCGGAATGTCGTGGATGTCGCAGTCGGCGAGGGTGAGCACCGCGTCCGTGTCGAGGGTGACCCCGTCCGTCGAGGTGCGGTGCACCGCACAGTCGGTGAGCCGGGCCGCCGCGCGCGCGGCGATCTGCACACCGGTGCCCTTGATCTCGTACACCTCGCAGCCCAGCGCCTCCAGCCCCGAACCCTCGCCGGTGACGGCGATGCCCGCGCCCGAGGCATGGTGGATCCGGCAGCGCTCCAGACGAGGATGCCCGCCGCCGCGGACGGAGACCCCGGCCTGCCCGGCGGCCACCACCTCGCACTCCTCGAACACCCCGCCGCCACCGTCCAGTACGGCGATCCCGACGCCCGTCGGATTCTCCACCGTGCACCGTCGCACCAGGGGGCGGGCCCCGCCGCGCACCTCGATGCCGGCCGCCGACCGCGTGCTCACCCGCAGATCGGTGAGCTCGGGCGAGCCCTCCTCGACGAGCAGCGCCGGCGCCGCCCGGTCCTGCCCCTCCAGATGCAGGTCCTGGACCACGGCCGAGGCGCGCACCGTCAGCGCGACCCCGTCGAGCGGGGCGATCCGCACCGAACCGACCGAGCCCTCCGGCCCGCGCAGCGTGACGGCATGGTGCAGCACCAGGTTCTCCCGGTAGGTGCCGGGCGCGATGGACAGCACGTCCCCGTCGCCCGCGACGGCGAGCGCGGCGGCCAGCGTCGGATACTCAGCGGAGCGGCGCCGCCACCGCGAAGACCCGCCGTGCGTCACCTGGACCGTGCCCTGTGCCATGGTGCTGTCGTGCCCCCGCCCTCGTACTCGCCCTGTCGAAGCGGCCGGAACCACCACTGCCGCCCACCACAGTGGCGGCGACCGACTCCGGCCGCTCCACCGTAGCGCGCGCGGAGCCGGTGAGATGCCAGGTCAGCTGCCCGCGCCCGCCCGGCCCCAGTCCGGACCCGCCGCCGCCCAGGCGCGGTCCAGGCGTATGTACCGCCGATGCATGAGCCTTCGTACGACGAGCCGGCGGACCGTCTCCACCAGCGCGGCCGCGCCGAGAGCGGCGGCCAGGCCCACCACCGCCGCGTGGACACTCGCCGAGGACGCGTCGAGTGGACGCCCCACGAGCCGGCCCCGCGTATCGGTCCATATCCGGAACCGGTCCCCTGCCTGCGGCGGTTCCTCCGCGGCCGGCACCGTGCCCTGGTGGCTGCTGCCGTCGGGCGCCGTCCACGACGCCACGATCTGCGTGCGCTGCGGGCTCTGCCGCTGCGCCGACGGATCTGCGTCCGCCCCCGCCCCCGCGGCCGGATCGGCGGCCGGACGGACCACCACCGCCGGGACCAGGTACCGCTCCTGCCGCTGTTCGCGCGCGGCCCGCTGCAGCGTGCCGTCCACCTCCAGGCCCGCGACCGTGCCGACGGCCGGAGCCACCAGCAGGACGCACACCAGCGCGGCGAACGCCACCCACGCCTCGAAGAGATCCGTCGGCCGGCGCAGCGGATTGCGCCGCCAACGCCACACACCCATGGCTGTCCACACGGTCCGGCACCCCCTTTGCCTCCGTCTGCCTGCGGTCCAAGCCTCCCGTACGCCCCGGCGACGCGCATTCCGGGACGCGCGGCAGTCGTGTCACCCGATCCGGTGCACGAAGCCACGGAAGCCGAAGCCGGACTCCCGTACCTTCCCGCCACACCTGTCGAATGCACCAACGGCCCGCCCACGGTGCTTGGTTCCAGCGTTCCCCCACAGCCCCTCGAAGGTGTCATTCCGAGGGGCCGCCGCACGCTCACTCCAGGACGCGGACCTCGTCGCCCACCCGTACCGTGCCCACCCGCACCGGAACCAGCTGCCGCCCGAAGGCAAGCGACTTGCCGATCCGCCGGTGCCGGGCCAGGGTCTTGAGCGGCTCCCTGCCCCGCTCCGCCGTCGCCTGGTCGGTGGTCGTGACGATGCACCGCCCGCACTCGCGGACCCCGCGGAAGACGGCGTCGCCGATCGCGATGCGCCGCCAGCCGTCCTCCGCCCACGCCTCGGCGCCGGCGACCACCACACTCGGGCGGAAACGGTTCATCGGCAGCGGACCCTCCTCGGGATGGTCCCCCTGTGCGATCAGCGAGTTGAGCGCGTCCAGCGACGCGAGGGTCACGAGCAGCACCGGATAGCCGTCGGCGAGGCTCACCGTCTCGCCCGGCAGCGCGTAATCCGGGTCCACGGGCCGCCGCACGGCAGGGTCGTCCATGTGCACCAGCCGCGCCGGAACCCCGAGGTAGGCGCTGAACCATTGCGCCGCGGCGCTCGCGGCGACCACGGTCTCGACCTTCTTGCCGAACAGCACGACCGGCTCCAGCGGACCCGGCTCCGGCACCTCCACGACCAGCTCGGCCATGCCCGGCGCCGACAGCGCCACGGCGCCGCTCCCCAGCGGACGCGCCGCGGCCAACGCCAGCCGGGGCTGCTGACGTTGGGTGATGACCGTGCCCTCGGTGTCGACGAGCGCCCACCGCCGGTCCCCGGACAGACCCCAGGGCTCCACGACCACCTCGTCGGGAGCTGTCCCCGCTACCGACTTGACGGGATGGACGTGAAGCGCCTGGACATACAAGTTCGCCATGGGAGCATCCTGCCAGGAGCTCCCACGCGCGCCCCGCCGAGCGTCAGCGATCCGTCAGTAGCCACGCCCCTGGTACGGGCGGCCGTACGGGTCCTCGTACGAGGCGGCCGGAACCGGAGCCGGAACCGGAACCTGCATCGGGCGCGGTGCGGCCGGACGCATCGCCTCGTATCCGGTGCCCGTGGCCACCGGCCGCGGCTGCTGCGGCTGTGCCTGCTGCATGTAACCCGCGCGGGCCACGGCGGGCTGCTGCTGCGGGATGTACGGAGCGGGCGCGTTCTGCAGCGGCATCGGCGCGGGCGCAGCCTGCTGCTGGTACGGGTACCCGTACGCAGGGGCTTGCTGCTGCTGGGGCATGGCCGGGGGCAGCGCGGGCATGGACGAGGCGAGGGCCGGGAGGTACCCACCGCTCGAATAGCCGGCGCTCGGGGAGTCGTACGCGGCCGGAACGCGGATCGGGGCGATCTGCGGGGTGCCGCGTTCGGCGACGAGGGAGTCGTAGATGGGGGTGTCCGGGAAGGAGGGCGCGGAGTAGTAACCGCCGCCATAAGTGGAGCGGGGGGAGGTCATGGGACCTAAGTTAAGCCCACGACTTCACCGGGTCCATAGCGAGGTGTGACGAACACCGCCCTGACCTGCATATTCGCAGGTCAGAGCCACACCCTTCACTTCTCGTTCATGTGCACGTTTCGCCACTTCCGCCCCGGGTTGTTCCTACTCGTACTCTCCGGTTGGGTGTTGCACCGACTTGCTGCTGACGCAGCGTCACAACTCGGTGACCTGGTATGACATCGGCACGGGCGGCGGTTCGCCGTTTCAGGCATCACTCGGACGGGCATAGGTGCGGCCCTTCCACGCCGCGCCGCGCCCCCGGTAGTGCTGGACGGCCGAGTCGACGGTCATCAACAGGTACAGCAGGGCCGTGAGCGGAAGCAGCGGAGCCAGCACGGCCGGCTGGCGGTAGTAGCGCAGCATCGGCAGATAGGTTCCGGCCATCAGCAGCCAGGCGAGGGCGCCGGCCCACGCGGCGGCGACGTGCCCGGTGGCCAGACCTGCGAGGAGGGCGACCGGGGGGACGAGGTAGACGAGCACGAGCCCGGCGACCGTCCCGGCCAGCAGCAGCGGCCGGTGGCGCAGCTGCGCGTACGCACTGCGCGAGATCATCCGCCACAGGTCCGCGAGCGCCGGGTACGGGCGCACGCTGTCCACCCGCTCCGCGAGCCCCAGCCAGATCCTGCCGCCCGAACGCCGCACGGCACGGGCGAGGGAGACGTCGTCGATGACGGCGTGCCGGATCGACTCCGGCACGCCCGCCCGCACGGCGGCCTCGGTACGCAGCAGGACGCAGCCGCCGGCCGCGGCGGCGGTCCGGCCCGTCGGACGGTTGATCCGGCGGAAGGGATAGAGCTGGGCGAAGAAGTACACGAAGGCCGGTACGACGAGCCGCTCCCAGAGGCTGACGACACGGAGCCGGGCCATCAGCGAGACGAGGTCGAGCCCGGCGGTCGTGGCGGCCGCGACCAGTTCGCGCAGGCTGTCGGGCTCGTGCGCGATGTCGGCGTCGGTGAGGAGCAGGTAGTCGGGCTCGGTGGCGTGAGCGGTCCGGGCGAGCGCGATGCCGTGCCGCAGCGCCCACAGCTTCCCGGTCCAGCCGGGTTCCGGATCGCCGGGGGAGACGACGGTGAGGGGCAGCCCGGGCTGCTCCCGGGCCAGCCGCAGGGCGAGGGCGCCGGTGCCGTCGGTACTGCCGTCGTCGACCAGGATGACCTCGGCTTCGCCGGGATAGTCCTGGGCGAGGAGCGAGGGCAGGCTGCAGCGCAGCACCCCGGCCTCGTCCCGGGCCGGGACGACGATGGCGACGGAGGGCCAGCGGGCGGGGGCGCTGCGCGGAGGGAGCCGGACGTCGGTCCGCCAGAACATGCCCTGGGCGAACGTGAGCCAGATCCAGACGGCGAGGGATGCGCAGGCGGCGCAGAGAAGGCCCATGCGGGCAGTCTGCCGAACCCCGCGGGACGTGTCCCGCATTCGGCCGGTGCGGGGGTGGCGGGACCCGTCGGCGGGGGCGGAGGGGCGGGGCGGGGTGGGGGCGGGGCGGGGTCGGTCTGTCGGCTCGGCGTCGGAAGCGTCGGCCGGGACGCCGGGGGTGGATGCCTGTGCTCGGTGACGGAATGGACGACTGGGGGCGGGGGGCGGGCTCCCGTGCTCGGCGACGGAATGGACGACTGGGGGCGGGGGGAGGGCTCCCGTGCTCGGCGACGGAATGGACGACCGGGGGCAGGGGGAGGGCTCCCGTGCTCGGCGACGGAATGGACGACCGGGGTCAGCGTCGGGGTCCGTGCACTCGGGGTTGGGTGAGTGGATCGGGGGGCCAGGGGGCGGGGTCTGTCGACTCGGTGTCGGAGTGTGTCCGGGGGCGTCCCGCCAGTCCACTGTCCTTCCGTGTCGTGCCGGTCCCTCAAGGGCGCTCCCTGCGGTCGCGTCGCTTCGCGATGGCCTTCGGCCACCCTTGACCGACCGGCCCGCCCCGGAATGCCAAAGACTGTCGGGAAGCCCCCGAAGGATGGCCAGGGGGTTCGGATTCCGATTGGCCCCGATCAGAGATGCGGACCGGCAGCCCCTGTCCCTCCGCACCCAGTTCACCAGGGCCACAGAGCCCAGCCGGTAAGGGTGCGCGGGGAGGGGAAGGGCTCCCTGAAGGGCCCAGAGGAAGCCCTTTCCGGACCCGGGCAGGGTCAACCTGCACCAGACAGCGATGAGATGACGATCCAGTGCCAGCTGGCCCGTGGACGCATCGAATCGCTACGCGCTCCGCCTGGTTTGGCGTCCGCAGCCCGCCCTCGGCTGGACATAAGCCGCCCACGACCGGTCGAAGCCTTGCCGGGCCTGCGACAGCGGGCCGTTTGCCCCTTTTGTTCGCCGTTTGAGCGCCGAAAGGTGTCCTGTCGGAGTGGGAGGTTGAGAAATCCGGCATCAGGCTCCGTCTCGCCACCTTTCCGCTCCCAGAAGGCTCGCAGGCGCCCGAAAAGGCCGCTTTGGTGGCGTGTGGGCGGCCTATGTCCAGCTCCAGACGGCCGTGGGACGCTGAGAGATGAGGAGCGCGTAGCGATCTGACGCGATACGGGTCCACCCCTCACCGCATGGTCATCTCATCGCTGTTTGGTGCAGGTTGACCCTGCCTGGGTCCGGAAAGGGCTTCCTCTGGGCCTTGGAGGGGGCTGTGGCCTCCCCCTGGCCCCGTCGCTGGCCTGGCTCGGTGGTCCTGGTGGGCGGACTCCGGATGGACAGGGGCTGCCGGTCGGGATCTCTGATGGGCCCTCATCGGAACATGAACCTCCCGGCCATCCTTCGGGGGCTTCCCGACAGTCTTTGGCATTCCGGGGCGGGCCGGTCGGTCAAGGGTGGCCGAAGGCCATCGCGTAGCGACGCGACGAAGGAGCGCCCTTGAGGGACCGGCGCGACACGGAAGGACAGTGGACTGGCGGGACGCCCCCGGACACATACCGACGCCGAGTCGACAGACCCCGCCCCTGGCCCCTGTCCGGCCCTCCCGACACCGAGTCGACAGACCCCGACCCCCGGCCCCGGTCGTCCATTCCGTCGCCGAGCACGGGAGCCTGCCCCCTGGCCCCGGTCGTCCTCTCCGTCACCGAGCGCAGGAACCTGCCCCCGGCGTCCCGACCGTCACCTCCGGCGCCGACTCGACAGGCCACCCCTGCCACCCCCCGCCGCGCCGGCCATGCCGACTCCGCGGGCCCCGCCCGCGGGCGTCCCCGACGAGGGTGTCGACTCCGTGTGCGTGGAACTCGGCCGCCCAGGTCCCGCCGCGCCCGGCGCCCCCGGTTGCCCGGTCCTTGTGGCTCCCGCCTCGCCGCGCCCGGCCCTCCCGGTCGCTTGGTCCTTGCCGGCCCCGCCTCGCCGCGCCCGGCACCCCCGGTTGCTTGGTCCTTGTGGCTCCCGCCTTGCCGCGCCCGGCTCTTCCGGCCGCTTGGCTCGCCGCGCCCGGCACCCCCGGTTGCCCGGTCCTCGTGGCTCCCACCCCGCCGCGCCCGTCATCCCCGGTCGCCTGGCCCTTGCGGCCGCGCCCCGGTTCGCCTGCTGCTCCTGGCCGGCTGGTCCCCGCCCGCCCCGGTCCCGCTGCGGCAGTCGGCCCCGCCCGGCTGCCCCGCCCCGCCCCCGCCCCGGATCGGGGATTTTCGGGGGGCTTCGATTAAGGTGACCAGGTGAAGATCGCCCTCATGGACTCCGGAATCGGCCTCCTCGCGGCGGCTGCCGCGATGCGGCGGCTGCGGCCCGACGTCGATCTGGTCCTCTCCTGCGACCCCGACGGCATGCCCTGGGGGCCGCGTACCCCCGCCGATCTGACCGGGCGCGCCCTCGGTGTCGCCCAGGCGGCCGCCGGGCACCGGCCGGACGCGCTGATCGTGGCCTGCAACACCGCCACCGTGCATGCCCTGCCCACCCTGCGGGCCGAGCTCGAGCCGGGGATCCCGGTGATCGGGACCGTGCCGGCGATCAAGCCCGCCGCAGCCGCGGGCGGGCGCGTGGCCATCTGGGCCACCCCCGCCACCACCGGCAGTCCGTACCAGCGCGGGCTGATCCGCGACTTCGCCGCCGGGGTCCGGGTCACCGAGGTGCCCTGCCCGGGGCTCGCCGACGCCGTCGACGTGGGGGACGAAGCCGCCGTCGCCGCGACCGTGGCCGCAGCCGCCGCGCTGACCCCGGCCGACGTCACCGACGTCGTCCTCGGCTGCACGCACTACGAGCTCGTCGAGGCGTCCATCCGGGCCGCCCTGGCCGAGCGGACCGGCGGCGCCGACCTGCGCTTCCACGGCTCCGCCGAGCCCGTCGCCGTACAGACGCTGCGCCGTCTCGGCGTCCTCCCCGAGCCGGGCCTGCCCCGTACCGGAACCCTGACCGTCCTGCTCAGCGGGCAGGAGGGGGCCCTCCCCGCGGCCGCGCTCGGGTACGCCGAAGGGCGGCTGCTCGCGGAAGAGGGCGCGGCCGTCGGGCGGTGACCGGGCGTTGACCCCGCAGGACCTCGAGCTCGTCGCGGCCGCCACGGATCTGGCCCGGACCCGCTGCCACGGCGAGGACCACACCGTGGCAGCGGTGGCCCGCGCCCGGGACGGCCGGACCGTCGGGGGCGTGAACGTGTACCACTTCACCGGAGGCCCCTGCGCCGAGCTCGTGGTCCTCGGCGCGGCCGTCGCGCAGGGCGTCCACGAGCTCGACGCGATCGTCGCCGTCGGGGACCGCGGCCGCGGGGTGCTCCCGCCGTGCGGCCGCTGCCGCCAGGTGCTCCTCGACCTCCACCCGCGGCTTCGGGTGATCCTCGGCTCCGGCGGCGCGCTGCGGGCCGTGCCCGTGGCGGATCTGCTCCCCGAGCGCTACGTCCGCCCCGCGAGCGACTGAGCGAGCGCGCGCAGCCCGTCCGCGTCCAGCACCCGGTCCCCGAACCCGGGCAGCGGTACGTGCAGCGGAGCGGTCCACTGCGGAGGGATCGCCGCCTGCCCGTAGCGGGCCCCGGCCAGGGTGCCGGTGACCGCGGCCACCGTGTCGGTGCCCCCGCCCAGGTCCACGGCGGCCCGTACGGCCTCGGCGAACCCCGTGGTCGTCCGCAGCGCCCACACGGCCGAGCCCAGGCAGGGCCAGACCGCTCCGTTGAACTCGGTGGCGAGCCCCGGATGCCAGTCGGGGCCGAGGACGAGCCGGTACCGCTCGCGGTGGTCGGGGTGCACCGCGGCGAGCGCCGCGGGGAGGGCGGCCAGCGGATCGCCCCCGTCGAGAGCCACCCGTACGAGCTCGTGCAGCAGGGCCGTGCCCTCCCAGGCGGCCCGGTCGCCGTGCGTCAGCGCGGCGATCCGGCGGGCGGCGTCCATCGTGCCCTCCCGCCCGGCGGCGGCGAAGTATACGGCCGAGGTGGAGGCCCGCATCAGGGAACCGTTGCCCGCCGCCCGCGCGTTGACCTGGAAGTGCAGTGCGGCGGCCAGGTCCCAGGCCTCGCCGTTGGTCAGCACGTCCTCCGTCTGGAGCCCGATGTCCTTGGGTGCGCCGGCCGCCCAGCGCTGGAACCGGCCGAAGACGTCGGGGAGTTCGAGGCCGCCGTGCTCCAGCAGGGACTCGCCGACCAGGACGGCCATCTGCGTGTCGTCGGTCGCCTCGCCCGGGTCCCAGCCGCCGCCCCCGCGCATCTCCTCGCCCCGCGCGGTCAGCTCGCCGGCGGGTCCGAACTCGTAGGGCGCGCCGAGCGCGTCGCCGGCGGCCGAGCCCAGGACGGCGCCCACGGCGCGGTCGAGTCGAGTGATCACGGTTCCTCCTCGGACGGTTCGGGGCATGCGCAGGCCAGTACACCGCGTGCGAAGCCTTCCAGGTCGTCGAGGCCGGCGGCGGCGAGGGTGCCCGGGGCCCCGGCCAGCAGGTGCGGGATCGCGCCGTGCAGCGCGAGGGTGAGCGTGCGGGCCCGGTCCGCTCCCGCCGGCAGCCCGGCCGCGTGCAGCAGGTGTGCGTGCGCCGCGAAGTCCGCCGCGCCGATGGGGTCCAGCAGTGCGGCCAGCCAGGGCCGCCGCGTCGCCTCGGTCTGGAGCTCGAGGTAGGCCAGTACGCGCGGCCTGCCGGGCCCGGCCACGTCGCGCAGCAGCCCGGCCAGCAGGGCTGCGAGCCCGGCCCGGTCGGTGGGGGCCGGCCCGGCTTCGGCCAGGGCGGCGGCCACCGCCCGGTACTGCTCCAGGCAGCGTTCGGCCACGGCCCGCAGCAGTGCGTCGCGGGTCGGGAAGTAGTTCTTGGCGGTGCCCAGCGGTACGGCGGCGGCCGTGTCGACGGCCCGGTGCGTCAGTCCGCGCCCGCCCGCTTCCGCCAGCACCGCGACGGCCGCGTCGCGCAGCCGGTCCCTCCGGTCCTGATTCACGTTGCCACCCTAACCACATCCGTGGTACCACAGGTGTAGTACCACAAGTGTGGTAGTCGCGCGGCGTGCTCCCTCGCCCGTCGTGCGGCGCGCCATGTCGCACGTCATGCGGACCGGGGAGGTACGCCATGCGCAACGATGCGGGCAGCGGGGGCGAGAGTGGGAGCGCGGGCGACGGCGCAGGTACGGCCGTCGTGGTCGGGGCGGGGGTCGGCGGGCTCGCCACCGCCATCGGGCTGCGCCGCGCGGGCTGGGCGGTCTCCGTCCTGGAGCGGCGGTCCCGGCTCGAACGGTACGGAACGGCCTTCGGGCTCCATCCCACCGCGCAGGCGGCGCTCGACCGGCTCGGCCTCGGCGAGGCCCTGCGGGCGCGCGCGGTCCCGTACCGCAGCGCCCGGATCCGCCGCCCCGACGGCAAGGTACTGGCCGCGCTGCCGCTCGAACGGATCGAGCGCAAGGCCGGCCGCCCCGAACTCCTCATCTCGCGCCCGTACTTGATCGATGCCCTGCTCGCCGAGCTCGACCGGCTCGGCGGCACGCGGATCGCGTACGGCCGGCGGCTGACCGATCCGGACGGGCTCGAAGCCGACCTCGTCGTCGGCGCCGACGGCATCAACAGCGCGGTGCGCACCGCCGGTTTCGGCCCGGCCAGTGGCCCGCGCCCCGTCGGTTCCGTCGCCTGGATCGGCATCGCCGGATACGAGACCGGTGTGTACGGGGAGACCTGGGGCGCGGGCCGCTTCTTCGGGATGACCCCCGTCGAACCCGGGCGCACCAACTGGTACGCCACCGTCCCCGATTCCGCCGAGGCGGCGGCCGCCGCCCCCGGGGCGGCCGCCGAACGGCTGCGCGCCGCGTTCGCCGGCTGGCACGATCCGATCCCGCAGGTCCTCGCCGACACCGATCCGGCGACGTGGATCCGCTACGAGCTGCGCCACCTCCATCCGGCGCTGCCCACGTTCGTCGACGGCGGCCGCACCGCACTGGTCGGCGACGCGGCCCACGCCATGACCCCCAACCTCGGCCAGGGCGCCTGCACCGCCCTCCTCGATGCCGAGGCCCTCGCCCGCGCGGTCGCCGCCCACGGGCGGGCCGCCCTGCCCGCCGCCCTGCGTGCGTACGACGCCGAGCGGCGCCGCAGCGCCCAGCGCGTCGCCTTCGGCTCGCGCAGCCTGCACCGCTTCATGGCGGCCCGGCGCCCCGCCCTGCGCGACGCGCTCCTCGGTCTGCTGCCCGGCTGAGGCCCCGGGGTCTCGGGCCCCCGCGTCTCCCGGGCCCCGGGGGCCTTGGGGTCACGCGCCCGCGAGGCGCTCCTCCAGCTCCTCGCGGGACACGTCCTCCAGGTGGGTGAGGAACACCCACAGATGTCCGAACGGGTCCCGGAGGATGGCGGTGCGGTCGCCGTGGAACTGGTCCGCCGGCGGCTGGACCAGCTCCGCGCCTTCGGCCACCGCCGTCCGTGCGAGCGCGTCCACGTCCGGTACGAACACGTGCAGCGCGACCGAGGTGCCGCCCAGCTCCGAGGGCGCCGTGAAGGGGCCCTCGGAGGTGTCGCCGAGCATGAGCACGGCCCCGCCGATCCGTATCTCGGCGTGCAGCACCCCGCCCCCGGGGTGGTCGAGCCGGAAGTCCTCGACGGCGCCGAAGGCCCGCCCGTAGAAGGAGAGTGCGGCGGCCGCGTCGGCCACCATGACGTGGGCCACGACCGCGGTGCGGTAGCGCTCCGGAACGGCCCGTACGGCGTGCTGTGCTGTCTCGTGAGTGGTCATGCGGACGACCGTAAGAGCTCAAGTTTGCTTGAGGTCAAGGCCGGGCAGACGCGATCCGACGCGACCGAACGGGATCGCGCGTCGTCCGACGCGCCCGCGCCGTGCGGGCGAGAGGCGGTGGCGTACATGCGGAACGTGAGTACGCTGCTACACATGACGGGTCACCCCCCGGGTCCGCTGTGGACGGGCCGGGCCTCCAACCGTGTGCAGTGGCTGCTCGCCGCCGCCGGCGCAGCCTGTCTCGCACTCGGCGTCGAGCTCGCCGTCGACTCGTCCTGGACCGCCGGCATCGTCCCGCTGCTGATGTCCGTCATCGGCTGCCTCGCCGTCGGGCTCCTGATCCTCTACGGCACCCTCGCCTTCGTGCACGTCGCCGTCACCGTCGACGCCGAGGCGCTGGAGGTCCGCTGCGGCCACATCGGGGTGCCGCGCCGGAAGATCAAGCTCGCGGAGGTGGCCTCCGCCGAATTCCTCCCCCGGATCACCCCGCAGCAGTGGGGCGGCTGGGGCTACCGGTGGCGCCCCGAGAAGGGCACCGCGGTCATCGTCCGGCGCGGCGAGGGGGTGGAGCTGCGGCTCGGCGACGGGAAGGTGTTCACCGTCACCGTCGACGACGCCGAGAACGCGGTCCGGGTCATCCGCGCCCACCTGCGGGCCCTCGCCCGCTGAGTCGCTCTCCCGCCCCCGGCGCGTGGGGACGTACACTCCGCCAAATGAGCAGCAGCATCACCCGAGACCCCGGCTCCACCGCCGAAGCGGAAGCCCGAGCGGAAGCCGGAACGGCCGGAACCGAAGCCGCCGCATCCCCCTGGAAGGGGTGGGCGGCCTCCTGGCCGGTGCGCGCCGCCCTCGCCGCCGGCTCCGGTGCGCTGCTCTACCTGAGCTTCCCGCCCCGCCCGTTGTGGTGGCTGGCCCCCGTCGCCCTCGCCGTGCTGGGCGGCTGCCTGCACGGCCGCCGCGCCCGCGCCGGCTTCGGCCTCGGCCTCCTGCACGGCCTGGGCTTCCTGCTGCCGCTGCTCGTCTGGACCAGCGAGGGCGTCGGCCCGGTCCCGTGGCTCGCCCTCGTCACGCTCGAAGCCCTCCTGATCGGCCTCACCGGCCTCGGGATCGCCCTCGTCAGCCGGCTCCCCGCCTGGCCCCTGTGGGGCGCGGCCGTCTGGATCGCGGGCGAGGCTCTGCGCGCCCGGGCCCCGTTCGGCGGGTTCCCCTGGGGCAAGCTCGCCTTCGGCCAGGCCGACGGCTTCTTCCTGCCGCTCGCCGCACTCGGCGGCACCCCGCTGCTCTCCTTCGCCGTCGTGCTCTGCGGATTCGGGCTGTACGAGGCCCTGCGCATCGCACGCAGCCACCCCCGCCGGGCCACGGCCGCCCTCGCGGCCCTCACCGTCGCCGCCCCGATCGGCGCGGCCCTCGCCGCCCGCCCGCTGGTGTCCGACGCCGCCGAGGACGGCACCGCAGTGGCCGCCGTCGTCCAGGGCAACGTCCCGCGCGCCGGGTTCGACTTCAACGCCCAGCGCCGCCAGGTCCTCGACAACCACGCCAACCGGACGATGCAGCTCGCCGACGACGTCAAGGCCGGCCGGGTCCCGAAGCCCGATTTCGTGGTCTGGCCGGAGAACTCCTCCGACATCGACCCGTACACCCAGCCCGATGCGTACGGCGTCATCGACAAGGCGGTCAAGGCCATCGGCGTGCCGGTCGCGATCGGCTCCGTACTGGCCCCGGAGACCGGCCCGCTGCGCAACACGATGATCCTCTGGGACCCGGTCAAGGGCCCCGTCGACACGTACGACAAGCGCAAGATCCAGCCCTTCGGCGAGCGCATCCCGATGCGGTCCTTCGTCCGGCTCTTCAGCTCGGACGTGGACCGGGTGCGCCGCGACTTCGGCCCCGGCAAGGATCCGGGCGTCTTCGACATGGCGGGCAGCGGGGTCGGCATGGTCACCTGCTACGAGGCCGCCTTCGACGACGCCGTGCGCTCCACCGTCCAGGACGGCGCGCAGGTGATCGCCGTACCGAGCAACAACGCCACGTTCGGCCGGTCGCAGATGACCTACCAGCAGCTCGCGATGGACCGGGTCCGCGCGGTCGAGCACAGCCGGACCGTGCTCGTGCCCGTCACCAGCGGTGTCAGCGCCGTCATCCGCCCCGACGGGCAGATCGTCCGGCAGACCGAGATGTTCACCGCGGACGCGCTGGTCGCCGAGATCCCGCTGCGCTCCACGCAGACCCCGGCCACCCGCTTCGGCCCGCTGCCCGAGTACGTGCTGCTCCTGGCCGCCGCCGGCGGTCTCGGCTGGACCCTCGTGCGCCGGATCAGGGCCCGCCGGGCAGCCTGACGCGGGTCGCCGGGTGCGGCCTCTCGTAGGGTCGGGGGATGACCACACCTGAGTTCATCCGCGCGATCCGCGCCTCCGCCGGGAACCAGCTGCTCCTGCTGCCCGGGGTCACGGCCATCGTCTTCGACGACCGGGGGCGCGTGCTGCTCGGCCGGCGCTCCGACACCGGCCGGTGGGCGGTGGTCGGCGGGATCGCGGAGCCGGGGGAGCAGCCCGCGGAGACGGCGGTGCGCGAGGTGTACGAGGAGACGGCGGTGCACTGCGTCCCGGAGCGGGTGGTGCTGGTCCAGATGCTCGAGCCGATCACCTACCCGAACGGCGACGTCTGCCAGTTCCAGGACATCACCTTCCGCTGCCGGGCCACCGGCGGCGAGGCCCGGGCCAACGACAACGAGTCGCTGGAGGTGGCCTGGTTCGCACCGGACGCCCTGCCCCCGCTGGAACACTTCGCGGTGGACCGCATCCGCCGCGCCCAGCGCGACGAGCCGACCTGGTTCGCACCCCCGGCGGGGATCCGGGAGGAACAGCGCCCTGTCTGACGGCGCCCTGTCCGACGGCCCGGCGGGTGCTCAGCGGGCGGAGACGGCGGCTTCGCGGTAGAGCTCCAGGGCCTGGTCGTCCATCACCGCGCTGTACGAGACCTCCGGGACCGTGCCGCCGCCCTCGTAGCCGCCGAGGACACCGGCCAGGGCGCCGTTCGCCAGCCAGGGGCTGCCGCTCGTGCCGCCGCTGAGGTCGGGGCAGTCGATCCGGCGCTGGGTCTGCGAGAACAGGCTCGTGGTGTTGGCGCAGCGCAGCGGGGCCTCGTCGGTGGCGGGGTAGCCGAGGATCGTCACCGTCACGTCGTCCGGCTGCTCGGCGGCCACCGGGAAGCCGCCCACCGCGTCCTCGATGCGCCCGGTGCCGCCGTCCGCCGCGGCGACCGTCGCGAAGGCGATGTCCTCGTCCGGGTCCCGCCCGTCCGTCCAGTCCGGGGCGATGTGCACGCCGGTCAGCTTCCACACCCCGTAGGGGGCCCTGCCGTCGCGGTAGCCCGGTGCGAACAGCGTGGTGTCCGGGTCGTCCAGGCAGTGCGCGGCGGTGGCGATCACATTGCGGTCGTCGCTGTGGACCACCGCGGCGGTGCAGAAGTGCCCGCCGTCGAGGGTGCCCGCGAAGAGGGCGCCCACCCGGTCCGCCGCCCGGTCGGACCCGGCCTCGGCCGTCACCCCGAGCGGCGCCACCGCCGCCGCGTCGGGCAGGTCCACGCTCACCAGGGCGGCCATCGCGGCCAGCGCCAGCAGGATCCGGGACGCCCGCCGGGTGCGGGCGCGGTGGGCCGGTCGGGGAAGCATGCGCTGGATCATGCCCTGAGCCTCCCCGCAGAAGCTATGCCCGGAGCCCGGTATTCCATATGAATGCGCTGTGAATCCGGGCTCCGCAGGCGGGGGCGGGCCGCACGGGCGAGACTGGCAGAGGCGCCAGGGGGGTCCAGGAGGTGTCACGCCATGACCGCACAGCGCCGCACGCCCGTGGTGTTCATCCACGGCCTCTGGCTGCATTCCTCGAGCTGGGAGGGCTGGGCCGACACCTTCAGCGAAGCGGGGTACGAGCCCGTCATGCCGGAGTGGCCAGGGGTCCCGGGCACCGTCACCGAGGCCCGCCGCCGGCCCGACGACCAGGCAGGGGTGGGCCTGGTCGAGATCTCCGAGGCGCACGCCAAGGTGATCCGCGCCCTGCCGGTCCGCCCCGTCCTCGTGGGGCACTCGGTGGGCGGGTTCATCGCCCAGTACCTGCTGGGCCAAGGCCTCGCCGAGGCCGCCGTGGCCATCTGCCCCGGGCAGATCAAGGGCGTCAAGGCCATCGCCCCGGCCCAGGCCAAGTCGACGTTCGCCGTGCTGCGCGACCCCGGCAACACCCGGCGGGCCGTCTCGCTGAACCGTGAGCAGTTCCGCTACGGCTTCGCCAACGCCGTCTCCGAGCAGGAGGCCGAGGAGCTCTTCGAGGAGTGGACGATCCCGAGCTCGGCCCGCCCGCTGTTCCAGCTGGCCCTCGGCAACTTCACCCCGCACTCACCGACCAAGGTCGACACGGAGAACGAGAGCCGCGGCCCGCTGCTCCTGCTGTCCGGCAGGCTCGACCACACCGTCCCGGACCTGCTGACCCGCTCCACGTACAAGCAGTACCGGCACTCCCACGCGACCACCGAGTACCAGTGCTTCGAGGACCGCGGCCACTCCCTGACCGTCGACCACGGCTGGCCGGACCTGGCCCGGGCCTCGCTCTCGTGGCTGGATTCCCACACCGCGGCGGCCCACCCCCGCGCCGCCTGACGACCGGCATCGGCGTCCGCCGGCCCCGTCACCGGCCGCCGTACGACCTCAGCGGCGCTCGTACACCGTCACGCGGCGGCCCCGGACCTGGCGGTCCTCCACCACGGTGAAGCGCTCCTTCAGCACCGCCGCCTTCGCCGCGTCCCGCGCGGCCCCCGACGGCTTCGCCACCTTCGCCGCGTCCGTCACCAGCAGCACCCGCCGCTGCCCGAGCAGCGCCGCCCGGATCCGCGCCGGGTCCGCCTCCTCCCCCTTGAGCGTGGCCGAGGCCACCGGACTCCGCTCCAGGGCGACGTCCACCAGCCCCGTGAAGGCGTCCGGGGAGACCAGCGCCGTGTCCCGCCGGGCAGCCGGCACGAACAGCACCGCGTCCCCGGGCCGCCCCAGCCGGGCCACCTCGCCGGCCACCGCGAGCACGTCGTCGACCCGGCTGGCCGGAGCCCGCTTGCCCAGCTCCACCGGCAGCAGCGCCAGCACCGCGATCCCGACCACGCCCGGCACGAGCAGCCCCGCCGCCCCGGGGAACCGGGGCCGGGCGGCCCGTACGGCAGCGCCCAGCGCCGCACCGATCAGCAGGGCCAGACCCACCATGCTGAACAGCACGTACCGGTCCAGGAACAGCGGCTGGACGAAGGAGATCCCGATCAGCCCCAGCTGCGGCACCGCCAGCAGCGGCAGCCCCACCGCGGCCGCCGACAGCCGGCCCGCGCGCGGCCGGTCCAGCCAGGCCCCGAGACCGCCGACGGCCAGCAGGATCGCCGGGCCGATCATCATGTGCCAGGTCAGCGGCGGTATCCACGACACCTGGTCGGACTGGCTGCGGCTGAACAGCACCAGCGGCAGCGCCCCCGCCACGGCGCACGCCCCGTACGCCGCCCACCGCAGCCACACACCGCGCCCGGCCCGCACCCACCACAGCGTCGCCGCATGCGCGGGCAGGATCAGCAGCGACAGCCAGTTCAGCAGCGCGCACACCAGCACCGCGATCCCGTACGCGGCCCAGCGCGGCCAGGCCCGACGCCCGGGCCCGGGCGGCGCGGACAGCAGAGACACCAGCAGCAGGGTCGACAGGCCCGCACCGGCCGCGACCAGCGCGTACGGCCGGCCCTCCTGGAGGTAGAACTGCACGGCCGGCAGCAGCCCCAGCGCCAGCCCGCCGCCCAGTCCCGCCCAGAAGCCCGCCAGCCGCCGCCCGATCAGGGCCACGCACGCCGCGGCGGCCGCCACCGCCAGCACCGACGGCAGCCGCAGCGTGGCCGTACTCGCCCCGAAGAGCTCGAAGAGCCCGTGCATCAGGAGGTAGTACAGGCCGTGCACGGCGTCGACGTTGCCGAGCATGTCCAGGATCTCGCCCGCCGACCGACCGGCCACCTGCCAGGTCGCCGCCTCGTCCCGCCACACGCTGTCCTGCCGGGAGAGCCCCCACAGGCCGAGCGCCAGGGTCCACAGGGAGGGGACGAGCCAGATGAGGGGCCCGCGACGGGCCGCGGGTATGTGGCAAAGCATGAAGGCGCTGGGATCCTCGGTCTGGCGTTCGGGTGGAAGACGCCAGTCTATGGACGACACGGACGGTTTCCGGACCGGCTGTTGTGCACCGCGGAACGTGATCGCCGGGCCCGCCCGCCCCTAGCCTCACCGCAGGAGCACGAACGAGGGGCGGTACCCGGTGAACTGGCTCATCCACGACTACCGCGAGAGCGATCTCGCCGCGGTGGTCCACCTGATCGACACCACGGCCGAACTCGGCCAGGAATCCGTCTTCTCGCTCGCCGAGTGCATCAGCGCCCTCACCGATCGGCAGCCGTGCGTGGTCGCCGTCCACCAGGGCGTCCCGATCGGCGCGGCCCTCGCCTGCGTCACCGGCGAGCGGGCCTGGGTGATGCGGATCGCGATCGCCGCGGGCTGGCGCGGCCGCGGCCTGGCCAGCGCCCTGCTCGTCGAACTGGAGCGGCGGCTGATCGCCGCCCGGGTCGGGCGGATCGCGTACGTCCTGCCCGAGGAGGACCTGCTCGGCGAGGGCCTGCTCAACGCCGGGTACACGCGCCAGCCCGCCGTCGCCTACTTCGAGAAGACCGAGCCGCTGCACGGACCGGCGGCCGGTCTCCTCGACGACCTCGGCGGCCGCTTCCTGCCCAACGACCTGTGGACCAAGGTCGCCGGCATGGAGCAGGAGAAGGACCTCATAGAGCGGCGAGTGGTGCTGCCGCTCGCCGAGCCCGAGCGGGCCGCCGCGCACGGCGTGCGGCCGCCGCGCGCCATCACCCTCTTCGGCCCGCCCGGCACCGGCAAGACCACCTTCGCCCGCGCCATCGCCTCCCGGCTCGGCTGGCCCTTCGTGGAACTGCTGCCCTCCCGCCTCGCCGACGAGGGCAATCTGGCCGCCGCGCTGCGCGACGCGTTCGCCCGGATCGCCGAGCTGGAGCGGGTCCTCGTCTTCATCGACGAGGTCGAGGAGATCGCGCCCGTGCGCACCGAGCCCGCGCAGCCCGGCGGGATCCACGGGGTCACGAACGAGCTGCTCAAGCTGATCCCCGGATTCCGGGAGGGCGACGAGCGGCTGCTGGTGTGCGCCACCAACTCCATCCGCTCCCTGGACCCGGCGTTCCTGCGGCCCGGGCGCTTCGACTACCTGATCCCGATCGGCACCCCGGACGCCGGGGCGCGCTCCGCGATCTGGTCCCGCTACACGGCGGGCCGCACGGACGTGGACGTGGCGGCCCTGGTGGCGGCCAGCGAGCTTTTCACCCCGGCCGACATCGAGCACGCGGCGCGGATCGCGGCGCAGGTGTCCTTCGAGCGGGACCTGGAGGCGGTGGGCGCACGCGGCGCGGCTGCGGCCCAGCTCGGCGCCTCCACCCAGGACTACCTGGCGGCGGTCGCGCAGTGCAGGCCGACGGTGACCCCCGCGATGACGGGCGAGTTCGAGGCGGACATCACCGCCCACGCCAGGTTCTGAGCCGAGGGGGAAAGAACGGCCTGCCACGGACAGGTCGGCAGGATGGCCCGCAGCCACTCCCCGGAGCGGCTGCGGGCCTCCCGCGCGGACTGGCATCCGTGCGGGACGCCGTTGGTCCCGCCCCGCCGCCCGCTAGCCGGTGCAGCGGTACGTGAACTGCGTCGCCGCGGTGCGCTGCCCGGGGGAGACCAGCTGGAGCTTCGCCTCGGCCGCGTACGTGCCCCGGCCCTGGAAGGTCCACAGCAGGTGCAGCCGGGCCTCCTTCCTCCCGCGCGGCACCCGCTCGGTGAGCTGCTCCGACTGCGTGCCGTCGGAGCGGATCCACCGGTACGTGAGGGTGCCCGGCCGCCCGTTGGTCCGTACGACGGCCACCACGTCGGCGGCGGAATCGCAGCCCGGGCCCTGCGGGTCGGCGGCGGCGACCGAAACGCCGCGCACCTCGATGGCCGGGCCGTACCGCTGCCACGCCAGGTACGCGAGCACCGCGAGAAGGACGACGGCGGCCAGGGTGTAGCGGCGCCACTCCCAGCGCCGACGGGCCGGCACCGCTTCCGCGACCACGGGGAACGGCGCCGGCATGGCGGCCGTCACCCCGGGCCCGAACCGCAGGACCGACCCCTCGATCCGGTCGGGTACGGCCTCCTGCGGCTGCGGCGGCCCGCTGAACCAGTGGCTGCCGAGGACGGTGGCGCTGTAGTCGTCGTCGCTGTCGCTCATGAGATCGTGCACCGCCTGATGAAGACCTGGGAGGTCGAGGAACCGTTGCCGGCGGCGGGCTTCGTGGTGGCCCGCACGCCCCAGTAGCAGCCCCGGCCGGAGAAGGTGTGGGCCTTGACGAGCGGAGCGGCGGCGCCCGGCTGGTACGTGAGGGTGTCCGGTGCGCCGTCGGGCGTGCCGAGCTTCCCCTCCGCGTTGCCGGTGAACCATTCGAGCACCACCGTGACCGGCGCGGAGCCCTTCGCGTCGACGGACACGGTCGCCTGGCCGAGCGAGGGCCCCGTCTCGCGGATGGTGACGGACACCGCGCCGACGACCACCGTCGGCTTCGGTGAGGGCGGCGGAGTGGTGGTGGGCGGCGGGGTGGTCGGCGCCGTGACGGTGGGCGTCACCACCGGTGAGTAGCTCGGGCTCGCCGTGGTCGAAGGCGACGCGGAGGCGGACGGGGAGAGGGAAGGGGAAGGGGAAGGGGACGGCGAGGGGCTCGCCGACGTGCTCGGGCCCGGGGCCGGCGAGGGGCCCGTGGCGCCGGGGCTCGCGCTCGACGTCGCGAACGCGTTCAGGGCCGAGGCCCCGCCGGGCTCCCCGCCGACCGCGCTGTAGGTGAGCGCCGTCAGTACGCCCAGGACCAGCGCCGCGCCGCCCGCGATCAGGCCGCGCCGGCCCGGCGCCCAACGCGAGGGGCTCACGATCGTGGTCGTCGCCACCGCCGTGGTCCCCGAGGCCGGGGCGCCCGCCGAAGGGAACAGCAGCGGCAGCAGCGCGGCCAGCGCCGCGAGCTTGCGCTGCCCGCGCTCCTCCCAGTCCGGCCCGTACGCGGCGAGCGCCACGCCCTCCAGCTCCGCCACGAACGCCTCGGCGTTCTCCGGCCGCTGCTCCGGGGCCTTGGCCAGGCCCCGCCGGATCAGCGGGCGCACCGGCTCGGGGGCCTCCGTCTCGGGGACCGGCGCCTCTATGTGCTGGACGGCGAGCTCGGCGAAGTTCTCCCCGGCGAAGGGCTTGCGGCCGGTCAGGCACTCGAAGAACGTCGCCGTCGCCGCGTACACGTCGGCCGCGGGCGAGGCCGGCCGGCCCTGCCACTGCTCGGGGGCCATGTACGCCGGGGTGCCGGCCACCCCGGGCGTCGTACCGCGGCGCGCCGCGATCCCGAAGTCCACCAGCTTCGAGGAGCCGTCGGGGGCGACCAGTACGTTCTCGGGTTTGTAGTCGCGGTGGACGACGCCCGCCCGGTGCGCCGAGGCCAGCCCCAGCAGCGAGCCCTTCAGCACCACCAGAGCGGCCTCGGGATCGGCCTGTCCGGCCTGCTTCAGCAGCGCGCGCAGGGAGATCCCGTCGACCAGCTCCATCACGATGGCGGCGCCGCCGGGTGCCTCCACGTACTCGTACAACCGGACCACGTACGGGGTGTCCAGTCCGCCGAGCAGCCGGGCCTCGGCCCGGAACTCCCCGACGAACGCGGGGTCCTCGCGCAGCCGGTCGCTGAGGTACTTCACGGCGACCGGTGTGCCCGTGGCCTCGTGGACGGCGAGGACCACGCGGCCGCTGCCACCCGAGCCGAGCTCCCGGACCTGCGCATAGCCGGGCACCGTCCACACGTTCTTCATCGTCTGCCCCCGTCCGTGGCGTCACCGAGCCCCAGGCCCGGTCGCACGCCGACCGGCCACACCCAGGGACACGGTTTCCGCCACGGCCGGTTCCCAACCCTGCCGGGCATCTCGCCCAGGGGTCGGTCGGCGGTCAGACGGCGGTCACGCCGCGGCCCGCGCCGCGCCGATCATGGCGTGCAGCCGGTCGGCCGCCGCCCTCCCGAAGTCCGGGTCGTTGATGTGGGTGTCGTAGTCGTAGAGCCTGGCGGAGCTGCCGCGCAGCCCCTCGCGCAGCGCCGAGAACAGGGCCCGGTCCGCGTCGGGGTCATGGTAGGTGCCGCCCGGCGCACCGAGCGTGGACAGTCCGCGGAGTGGGACGCAGACGGCCGTGGGGCCGGTCGCCGCGCGGAGTTTGGCGGCGACCCGGCGGCCGAGCTCCGCGCACTCGGCGGGGGTCGTACGGATCACCGTGATGGACGGGTTGTGTACGTGGACCCGCCGGTAGCGGGCCCGCTCGGGCAGGGTCTCCAGCGGCCCGAACTTCACCATGTCCAGCGCCCCCAGGCTCACCACCTGCGGAATCCCGGCCCGCCCGGCCGCGCTGAGCCGGTCGGGGCCGGCGGTGAGGATGCCGCCGCACAGGTCGTCGGCGAGCTCGCTGAGCGTGAGGTCGAGGACGCCCGCGAAGATGCCCTGCCCGGCCAGGGTCTCCAGGGTGCGGCCGCCGGTGCCGCTGACGTGGAAGACCAGCACCTCGTAGCCGAGTTCGGTCAGGTGCTCGCGGGCGGCGTCCACCCCGATGGTGGTGACGCCCGCCATGCTCGCCGCGATCAGCGGCCGGGAGCCGTCGCCCAGCCGGGCCGGGCGGTGCAGCTCGCGGGAGGCCCGTTCGAAGGCCTTGGCCATCCCCGCGGCCGCTTCGACGGCGTTCGCCAGGACCGGCGCGGAGATGCTGTTGATCCCCGCGATGTCCACCACGCTGTACAGCATCGCGATGTCCGAGGACCCGACGTACGGGGCCACGTCCCCGGACGCCATGGACGAGACCATCAGCTTCGGCACGCCCAGCGGCAGTGCGCGCATCGCCCGGGTGGCGATGGAGGTGCCGCCGCTGCCGCCTATGGCGAGCACCGCGTGCAGCCGGCCCTCGGCGTGGAGGCGTAACAGCGTCGCCTCGGCGCCCTTGGCCATCGTGGTCACGGCCGCGCCCCGGTCGGCGGCCGCGCGTAGCTCCGACAGTTCCGTTCCCGCTGCCCGGGCCACCGCTTCGCGCGGTACGTCCGCGGGCACCCGGGGCTCGCCCATGATGCCTGTGTCGACCGTGATCACTTCGACGCCGGTGCGCAGCAGCCTCTCGCGCAGCCAGCCGTACTCGACACCCTTGGTGTCCAGGGTTCCCACCAGCACGACGTTCGTCATATGTGCAATGTCCAGGCAGGTGGGGTTTGTTGGCAAGTCAAGGTCGGGTCAACCCTTCAGGAGCATCAACAGCCTCTCCAGGAAGGGGATTTGAGAGGGGGTCAGCTTGCTTTCGGCCACGGGTGGAGTGAACCAGGCCACCCGGTCCAGCTCGGGGAACTCCTGCGTCCGGCCCGAGTGCGGGGGCCACTCCATCGTGAACGTCCCCGGCACCATCAGCGCCGGATCGAGGTCGGCCCGTACGGCCCAGATCGTCACCAGCTTGCCGCCCGGGATCCGCACCTCGCCCAGCGGAAGGTACGGGCCGTCCGGCGGCGGCAGGCCGATCTCCTCGGTGAACTCCCGGCGGGCCGCGTCGAGCGGGGTCTCGTCCGCCTCGTACTCGCCCTTGGGGATGGCCCAGGACCCGTCGTCCTTGTGCTCCCAGAAGGGGCCGCCCATATGGCCGAGGAGTAGTTCGACGGCGTCCGGCGCCGGGGCGGCGGACCCGGCGGCCGTGCGGAACAGGAGCAGTCCGGCGCTGCGCTTCTGCGTCATGCGTGGATGTATGCCCCGTGGGCGGCCGGGTCAGCGCGGCCACCGCGATCGGCCACGGCGATCGGCCGCCGCGATCGGTCGCCGGCGCGGCCGTGGACCGGCCGTCAGTGGTCGTGCGGGCCCTGGCGGTGCACCGGGCCGTGAGCGTCCGCGCAGTGCGGGTCGGCCAGGTCCTCGCCCGGGCGGCCGAGGCTGAGGAGCGCTTCCTGTACGTGGTCCACCTGGAGGGTGGTGTGCGTGATCCCGTACTCCTTGTCGAGCAGCCGCTCCAGGTCGCGGCGCACGGCGTGGCAGTCGCCGGCCGGTTCCACGAGCACGTGCGCCGACAGGGCCGCCTGCCCGGAGGTGATCGTCCAGATGTGCAGGTCGTGCACCTCGGTGACGGGCGGGTGCCCGGCGAGCCGGTCACCCACCGCGTCCGGGTCCATGTGCGCCGGCGCTGCCTCCAGGAAGATCCGGCCGGACTCGCGGACCAGCCCGTAGCCCGCCTTGACCATCAGCACCACGACCACGAGCGTGGCGATCGCGTCGGCCTGGACGAATCCCGTGGTGAGCACGATCAGACCGGCGACGGCGGTGCCGATGAAGGCGAACAGGTCGTTCAGGATGTGCTGGTAGGCGCCCTCGACGGCGAGCGAGGAGCGGTTCGCCTTGGAGATGCACCACGCGGCCGCCACGTTCACCACGATGCCCGCGAGCGCCGTCACGAGGACCAGCCCGCCCGCCACCTCCGGCGGGTCCATCAGCCGCCGGACCGCCTCGTACGCCAGCCAGGCCGCGAGCAGGAGCAGGGTGAGCCCGTTGGCCTGGGCGGAGAGTATCTCCGCGCGCTTGAGGCCGTACGTGAATCCGCCGCGGGCGGGGCGGGCCGCGAGCCGCATCGCGATCAGCGCGAGGACGATCGAGACGGCGTCGGTGAGCATGTGGGCGGCGTCGGAGATCAGGGCCAGCGACTGGGCCACGATGCCGATGGCCACCTCGACCGCCATGAACGCGCCGATCAGGCCGAGCGCGATGGCCAGCCAGCGCCGGTCGGCGTCCGCGGAGACACCGTGGCTGTGCCCGCCGTGACCGCCGTGACCGCCGTGGTCGTGGCCGGCGGCGTGGCCGTGGTCGTCGTGCGCGTGGTCGTGCCCACTCATGGCGTCCCCCGTGTGTTCGGTTCCGACGCGTGAAGTGAAGCGCACTGTGACGCAATGGGCAAAGGCTGCAACGGGGACCGTTGTCATTACCCATAAGGGGCCGCTGACCTGCGGTTATGCTGGACGGTTCGGATCGTGGGAAAATCTGCTCATGGTCCAGCGCCCCGGTGTGCCGACCGCGCCCGAGCTCGTCCTGGAAACCGACACGGGCTCCACCGCGATGAGCCCGGGCCGGACGTACCACGTCGGCCGCGACCCCCTGTGCGAAATCTGCCTCGACGACGCCCGAGTCTCCTGGCACCACGCGATCCTGCGCCCCGACGGGGACCACTGGACGGTCGAGGACGAGCACAGCACCAACGGAACGTGGGTCGACGGCCACCGGGTCCACGAGTGGAGCATCGGCGTAGGCAGCGAACTGCGCTTCGGCAACGCCTCCGACGGACCGCGCGCCCGGTGCCTGGGCCCGGTCCCGAACGGCGGGCGCGCCGGCCCCGGGCCGTCCTCGGTGTCCACCCCGTCCCTGACCGGCACCTTCCGCCGCCCCACCACCGTGCGCCCGCTCCCCACCCGGACCGCCGTGCGCATCGGCCGTGCCCCCGACAACGACCTCGTCATCGACGACCTCGTCGTCTCCCGCCGGCACGCCGAACTGCACGCCCTCGCCGACGGCACGTACGAGATCACCGACCTCGGCAGCCACAACGGCACCTTCCTCAACGGTGCCCGTGTGGAACGCGCCCCCGTCGCCGAGGGCGACATCGTCGGCATCGGCCACACCGCCCTCTGCCTCGTCGGCGACCAGCTCCAGGAGTACCTCGACACCGGCGAGGTCTCCCTCGACGTCCAGGACCTCGCCGTCTCCGTCGACCGCGGCCGCAAGACCCTCCTCGACCACGTCTCCTTCCCCGTCGGCGCCAAATGCCTGCTCGCCGTCGTCGGCCCCAGCGGAGCCGGCAAGTCCACCCTCCTCGGCGCCCTCACCGGACTGCGCCCCGCCGACCACGGCAGCGTCCTGTACGACGGACGCGACCTCTACCGCGACTACGCCGAACTGCGCAGCCGCATCGGCCTCGTCCCCCAGGACGACATCCTGCACGCGCAGCTCACCGTCCGCCGCGCCCTCGCCTACGCCGCCGAACTGCGCTTCCCGCAGGACACCGCCCGGGCCGAACGCCAGGGCCGGGTCGACGAGGTGATCGGCGAACTCGGCCTCGGACAGCGCGCCGACCAGCCCATCCACAGCCTCTCCGGCGGCCAGCGCAAACGCGTCTCCGTCGCCCTGGAACTGCTGACCAAGCCCTCCCTGCTCTTCCTGGACGAGCCCACCTCCGGCCTCGACCCCGGCATGGACCGCTCCGTGATGCACATGCTGCGCGGCCTCGCCGACGACGGCCGCACCGTCATCGTCGTCACCCACAGCGTGCTCAGCCTCGACGTCTGCGACCGGCTGCTGGTCCTCGCCCCGGGCGGGCGCATCGCCTGGTTCGGGCCGCCCGAGGAGGCTCTCGGCTACTTCGGGTTCGCCGAATGGCCCGAGGCCTTCGAAGCCTTCGAGAACCAGCAGGGACGGGACTGGGCGGGGGAGTACCGCAGCTCCCCGCAGCACCGCACCTACGTACGGAACGCCGCGCGGCCGCCCCGGCTCGACGAGGACCGGTCCGGGGCGGCCGGCTTCGTCGCCCCGCCGCCCAAGGCCCAGAGCTGGGGCTCCCAGCTCTCCACACTGGTCCGCCGATACGCCGCCGCGCTCAGCGCCGACCGCACCTTCCTCGTCATCATGATCGCCCTGCCGTTCGTCATGGGCGCCATGACCCGGGCCCTGGCCGGCAGCTCCCTCACCAAGGAGACGGCGATCAACGCCCTGCTCATCCTGTGCGTCGGCGGCGTGCTGACGGGCGCCGCCAACGGCGTACGGGAACTGGTCAAGGAGCGTGTCATCTACCAGCGCGAACGGGCCGTCGGCCTGTCCAGATCCGCGTACCTGATGTCCAAGGTGGTGGTGCTCGGCGCCGTCACCGTCGCCCAGGCCGTGGTGATGACGCTCGTCGGCCTCTACGGAGTGGAGACCAACGCCCCCGGCGGCAAGGGGGTCTTCTTCTCGCCCCTCGCCGAAATCACCCTCGCCGTCGCCCTGCTGTCCTTCACCGCGATGATGCTCGGCCTGCTCGTCTCCGCCCTGGTCCGGAAGGAGGAGGTCACCATGCCGCTGCTGGTGCTCCTCGCCATCGTCCAGGTGGTCTTCTGCGGAGCCCTGTTGCAGCTGAACGGCGTGCCGGTGATCGAGCAGCTGGCCTGGCTGGTGCCGTCCCGGTGGGCGCTCGGCGCCATGGCCGGCACCATCGGCCTCGGCGCGATCGTGCCCGGAGAGCTCACCGACGACCCGCTCTTCGCGCACAGCGCCGGGGTGTGGCTGCTCGATCTCGGGATGCTCGTGGGCCTGTCCGTACTTTTCGGAGTGCTGGTCCTGCGGCTGTTGCGCCGTCACGAGCCCGCGATCATGCGAAAGTAGGCGTCGATGGCCAACCTGACCGGGCCCTTCGACTTCGAGCCCACGCACGTGGTCCCCCGTGAGGGGCTGCCCGCCTGGGAAGAGCCCGACGCCTCCCGGCCCACCGTGCCCCTGGACGCCTTCCTGCCCGTGCAACTCCTGTCCCGGCGAGGGGAATGGGGGGAGATCCTGTGCGCCAACGGATGGTCCGCCTGGGTGGACGGACGGCTCCTGGTCGCCGTGCCCGAGCCGCCGCCGACCGGAGGCCGGCCGATCGCACGCGCCGAGGAGGACCCGCTGCCGCTGCTCGCACGCGGCGCCGAGACGCTGCAGCGCTACCGGCAGGCCGCCGAGGAACTCGCCGCCGGGCGCACGGACACCGAGGGCTTCCGGCGGGCGACCCGGGGGCTGCGGATCGGGATCGTGGTCGACGACGAGGCCTTCTGGCTGTACGACGAGGCCAGCGGGCGCTGGATGTACGGCGACGGCACCCGCCTCACGACGTACGCGGTCGGCGCGGGACCGGGAGAGCCGGCCGAGCCGGAGCCGCCGGCCGCGGAGACGGAACGCAGGCCGTCGCCCGGCGCACGGGTGGACACGGCGACGGCGGGCGGGCGGACACCCGGTGCACCCGGGCGGGAACCGCGACGGGAGCCCGCGGGTGAAGGGCGCGAACCGACACAGGTCGTGTCGCCGCCGGAGGGCGCCTGAGCCCACGGCCGAGTCCCACGAGGCCCCAGGCCGGCGGCCCGGCAGGCCGGGACGGGCTCGGCGGGCGATGGCACCCGGCGGGGGCACTCAGCGGGCGAGGGTCTCGGGCGGCTTCTCGACGAGACCGCGGCGGTGCACCGGACGGGCCAGCAGGGCCCCGAGGAAGCCCGCGAGCGCACCCCAGACCAGGGCGAGGCCCACGTTGCGCCACAGCACGGGGTGCAGCTCCGTCTTCGCGCCGAGCCAGCCGACGTCGCCGATGCCGAGCAGCGACAGCCCGAACCGGGCCTCGAGGGAGGTCAGCAGGCACACCGTCAAGGTGGCGAGGGCGAGGGCCACGCCCAGGTGGAGCGCGTGCTGCCAGGCGCGGACGTGCGCGGGGGAGCGTACGGCCGCCAGGAATCCCGTGCCGAGCAGCATCACGGCGGCCAAGGCCACCAGCCACCAGGCCCGGGAGTCCTGCTGCGCGAGCGAGCCCACGTCGACCCTGGACAGGTGCGGCCCGCGCAGCACCTGGTCCAGCAGCTGCGGCATCGGCAGCCCGAACGGCCCCTCGACCCGGCCGTCCCAGGCCCCGCCGAGGCCCAGGGTGAGCCCGATCCAGGCGAGGTTCGGCAGGCCGAGCAGGATCACGGCGAACGTCCGGTCCGCGTGGCCCTGCGTGAGGGCCACGACCACGCCGACGCCGAGGCCGATGACGACGTACGCGAGGAGCAGCACCACGGTGGCGAAGGCGGCGGGCCGCACCGCCGCGTGGAAGCGGACCAGCCGGGCCGGGAGCGGCGCCCGGCGCGAGATCAGCAGGGCGATGAGCAACAGGCCCAGGATCCACAGCAGTCCGAAGAAGAGGGTCGCGGGCAGGGCGGCCCTGAAGCCGACCGTCGGGGAGGAGTCGAGGAGTTCGCCGAGGTCGGCGACGAGGGAGTCGCCGGTGGAGATGCCGAACGTCTGGCGGGCGAGGAACGCGGTGCCGGTGAGGGCCAGCAGCCACAGCAGCACCAACGGGACGGTGCGGGCAGCGAGTTCGCCCGGCCGGGTCACCGCACGGTTGTGCAGCGGGCGCAGGAAGAGCGAGCCGGCCGTGAGGGCCCCGGCGAGGCTCACCGAGAGCGGGAGCACGGACAGGCTCGCATGGGCGTCGGCCAGGAAGCCGGCCGCGCCGGTCACCTCCACCGATCCGCCGGCCGCCAGGACCACGACCGCCGCGACCACCCGGAGGAACGCCCCGCCGGGCAGATCGGCCGCCCCTGCGCAGGCCAGTCCCGCCGCGGCGACGGCCGCCATCACCGCGAAGCCCGCCACGACGGCGACGAGGGCGTCCCGCCATGCCCTCGCGGAGCCCCCGGGTAGCGAACTCGGTGCTGACGGACTGCTCACGCTGCCACCGTAGGCACGCTCGGCTTGCGGCCACCACCCGAGCGGCGCAGACAATGGTCCGCAGGAGTGCAGGAAATGCCGGCATCTCCGTGTCCGAGCCGTACCCGTGTCCCCGTCACCTCCGTTTCCGGGTCACGGAGGTGCCACAGGGGCCGGAACCCCCCTCCGCCCGGGAAGAAGGGCACGTGACCACGCAACCCTCCGGCCGGGAGCCGCAGCCGCCGACGCAGTCCATGCACCCGCCGGCCGACCGCCCCGCAGGTCCCCCTTCCGGCCCCCTCTCGGGCGGGCGGGGCGGGCCGCCGCCACCCCCGCCGCCGGCTCCGCCCGGAGGCACGCCGCCGGGGCCACCGCCCGGCGCGCCCGGCGGCCCCTGGTGGCGGTCCGGGCCCCGGCTGGCCACCGCTCTCGTCGCGCTGGCCGCCGCCGTGGCCCTCGCCGTGGTCCTGACCCGGCCCAGCGGCACCTCCACCGCCGGAGGCGAGGTGTTCCTGCAGCCCGCGGCCGTGTCCGGCCCGGACCCGTTCACGGAGTCCACCGCCGCGAAGGAGGCCACTCCACCGCCGCAGATCACCACCCCGCCCCTGCCGCAGACCGCGGCGCCCACCACCGGCACCACCGTCACGCGCAGCGTCAGCGGCGCGGTGCCGGGCCTGTACGGCGGTACGAAGGCAACGGCCAGCTGCGACGTCGAGAAGCAGATACAGGTGCTGACCGCCCAGCCCGCCAAGAACAGCGCCTTCGCCTCGGCGCTCGGCATCCAGCCGGGGACCGTGCCCGGCTACCTGCGCTCGCTCACCCCGGTGCAGCTCGGCATGGACACCCGCGTCACCAACCACGGTTACCGCGACGGCAAGGCCACCGCCTACCAGGCGGTGCTGCAGGCCGGGACGGCGGTGCTGGTCGATGCCCGCGGGGTGCCCCGGGTGCGGTGCGCGTGCGGCAACCCGCTCGGGTCCCCGGTGGCGCTGAAGGGCAACCCGAAGCGGTCCGGCCAGCCGTGGAGCTCGTACGAGCCCAAGAACGTGGTCGCCGTCGCGCCGTCGGCGACCGTCGTCCGGAAGTTCGTCATCTACGACCGCCACGACCGGCACTGGTTCGAGCGCGACCGCGGCGACCACCAGGCCAAGCACGACAAGCCAGTGCCTGCGCCCGTGATCCCGAAGCCGCCGATCACGCCGGTGCCGCCGAGCCCGTCGGCCACGAAGGCCCCGCCGTCCCCGGCGCAGTCGCCGACGAAGTCACCGTTCCCTCCCGGGCACCCTTCCGAGTCCCCGTCCGAGCCCGCGTCCAGAGCACCGCTCAGGCCCGAATCGCCGCCGCCGACGAAGCCGCCGCCCCCGACGCCGCCGCCCCCGACGCCGCCCCCGACGTCGACCCAGACGCCGCGGCAGTTCGAGGCGCCGTCCGGGTCCGTCACGCCCTCCGTCTCGCAGCCCGCTTCGGCGCCCCCGTCCTCGAAGGCGCCGCGGACCGCGTCCGCGTCCGTGTCCTCCGCGCCGGCGCCCCCGCCGAGCCCGGCGGAACCATCCTCTCCGGCCCCGCCGTCCCCGGCGGCGCCGGAGCTGAGGCAGAGGCCGAACGAGCCCGGGGCTGACACGGGCGCGACGGACCGGGCCGGCACCCCGGCGCCGCCTGCCACACCGGAGCGGCCCGGAGCCGGCGGCGGGACCTGACGCGGGCGGGCATACGTACGGGAACGGTGAGACCCTGGCTGCATGGCCGAAAGGGGAGCGAGCCCCGAGGTCGACTGGCCCGCGCAGCCGGACATGAGCCTCGCGCTCAATCGCATGGGCACCTTCGACTGGGACCTCGACAGTGGGCAGATGCATCTGGATCCCACCGCCCTCGAGGTCCTCGACCTGCGCCCGGAGGAGTTCACCGGCACCCCCGCAGGGCTGCGGACGCGGGTGTCGCCGGGCGAGGAGGTCCGGCTCGACGCCCGGGTGGCGCAGGCGCTCAAGGACGGCCGGAGCCACTACGGGGCGTACGTCCGCACCCGCCGCCGCGACGGCACCCCGGCCTGGACGCACATCCAGGGCCACATCCTGCGCGACGCGAACGGCCGCCCGTACCGGATCATCGGGATCCTGCGCGACGCGGCCCACGACCCCGGCGAGCCCGGCGCCGGCGGGGAGCAGGCGGACGACCGGCGCCGGATGACCGGCGTCGTCGAACGGACCAGCGCCATCCTGGCTCACGCCCGCACCGTCAACGACGTGACCGACGTCCTGAAGGACCCCGAGGCCCTCGGCCACCTCGGCGCGGTCAGCGTGATGCTCGGCATCGTCGACGGCGGCCGCATCCACCTCGTCGCGGAGGGGCAGCTCGGCTCGTACGTCCCGGAGATCGAGTACACGCGCATCGACGCGCGGTTCCCGATGAGCGAGGCCGTGCGGAGCCTGCAGCCGGTGTTCCTCGGCTCGCGCGAGGAGTTCCAGCGGCGCTACCCGGACCTCTGGCCGTACATCGAGCCGCTGGACGTGCGCAGCGGCGTCTACCTGCCGCTGATCGCCCAGGGCCGGGCCATCGGCGCGCTCGGGCTGCTGTACCAGCGGGAGGGCGATTTCACCGCCGAGGAGCGGAACCTGCTCGTCGCGCTCGGCAGCGGCATCGCGCAGAGCCTCCAGCGCGCCATCCTCTTCGAGCAGGAGCACGACCTCGCGGAGGGCCTGCAGCGGGCCATGCTGCCGCGGCGGATCCCGGAGGTGCCGGGCGCGCGGATCGCCGTACGGTACCGGGCCGCCCGGATGGGGCGGGACATCGGCGGCGACTGGTACGACGTGATCCCGCTCGGCGAGGGCCGGGTCGGGGTGATGATCGGCGATGTGGAGGGGCACGACACGGACGCGGCGGCCGTCATGGGCCAGCTGCGGATCGTCCTGCGGGCCTACGTCGCCGAGGGGCACACGCCCGGCACGGCCATGGCCCGGGCGTCGGCCTTCCTGCGGGAGCTCGAGACGGAACGTTTCGCCACCTGTACGTACGCCGAGGTGGACCTGAACACCGGCATGCTCCAGATGGTCCGCGCCGGCCACCTCGACCCGGTGGTGCGACGCGGCGACGGCACCTGCCACCGCGTCCAGGTGGCGGGCGGACTCCCGCTCGGGCTGCCGCCGCGCGAGCAGTCCGCAACCGGCTCCGGGTACCCCGTCACCAGCCTCGAACTGCACCCCGGCGACACCCTGGTGCTGTGCACCGACGGCCTGCTCGAACGGCCCGACGGCGACTCCGAGGCCGGCATTCGCGAGCTCATGGAAGCGGTCCACACCGGCCCGGTCGACGTCGAGGAGCTCGCCGACGTCCTGTGCGACCTCGTCGGCGACGCGGGCGTCGGGGACGACATGGCCCTGCTCCTGCTGCGCCGCCGCGGCACCCCCACCCCGCGCGGCGGCGGCCCGCTGCGCCTGCGGCTCACCCCGGGCGACCCCGAGGGCCCGTCGATGGCCCGCCACCTGATCCGGGCGGCGGTGGCCGCCTGGGGCGCCGCGGAGGGGGCCGACGAGATCGAACTGGCGGCGGACGAGCTGATGACCAACGTCCTCGTGCACACCGACGGCGGCGGCCACGTCAACGTACGGCTGACCGCGGAGGGCCGGATCCGGATCGAGGTCGAGGACTCCAGCAGCGCCCTGCCGCACCGGCGCGAGGCGGGCGACTGGGCGGTGTCGGGGCGCGGCCTGCTGCTCGTGGACCGGCTCGCGCAGGAATGGGGCGTGGAGCCGAGGGGCGGCGGGAAGTGCGTGTGGTGCGAGTTCGCCCTCCCGGAGCATGCGGCGCCGTGAGGGACGCCCGGCGGGGTGCGGCCCGGCGGGCTCAGACGGCCGCGTACGGGCCCTGCTCCGCCTTCGTGGTCTGCAGGGCCGTCAGCCTGCGGACGAACACGATGGCGAGGACGGCGGCGCCGACCGTGAACAGGTCGGTGACGATCCCCACGGCGGACGCCGCGCGCAACGCCTCCGGGGTCTCGGCCCGCTTGTACATCTGTTCGAAGACGCGGTCGAGCACCAGCGAGCCGACCCACAGCGCCCACCAGGCTTTCAGGGGCGCGGCGGAGACCTCGCGGTAGGAGCCGTCGGGGCCGCGCTGGGTACTGGCGATCCAGATCTGATGCGCGATGCGGAACGGCAGGAAGAGGTTGCCGATCGGGATGAACCAGCTGCCGATGGCCCAGCCGCGGGTCTGCGTGAAGCCGCCGGCGTCGAAGATCTCGCCGTTCACGCGCACGCGGTGGAACCAGATGACGAAGACGACCGCCGTCGCCAGCAGCATCAGGAACTGGAGTACGCCGGCGACGCCGGTCAGGGCGTCCCCCTGCTCGAGCGGGCTGTCCCCGACCTTTGCGGGGTCGGCGATCAGGCTCTGCATGAGCGAGAAGACGTACCCGCTGGCAGCCGCCGAGAACAGGTTGACCACGGCCGCGACCGACAGCAGCGCGGTGAGCGCGACCGCCAGGCCGCGCGGCGAGCGCAGCACGTCGGCGGTCGGGTGAGGCGCCGGGTACGGCAGGCCCGGGTACGGCCCGGCGGGATACCCGGGCTGGGACTGCCCGGGGTGGGGCTGGCCGGGGTAGGGCTGCCCGGGGTGGGGCTGGCCGGGGTAGGGCTGCCCGGGGTGGGGCTGGCCGGGATACGGCGGGGCCGGGTAGGGCTGAGCCGGGTACGGCTGCGGCGGTGCCTGCTGCGGGTACGGCCGCGCGGCGGGCGGCTGCTGCTCCGGCGACGGCGACGCTGCTGCGGCCAGGGCCGGGACTTCGGCCGGGGCTTCGACAGGGGCTTCGACAGGGGCATCGACAGGGGCATCGACAGCGGCTTCGGCCGGGGCAGGTGACGCGGCCGGGGCCTCGGCCGGGGGCTGCGACGCGGGTGGAACCGGGGGGCCCGGCGGCTCGTTGACGGACATGCGGTGTGTACCCCCCACGGGAACAGGTGACTCGGCAGCGGATGCCCTGCTGACCTGCGGCGGGGCACGTCCGAACCATGCCAGCCCGGTATCCGGCCGCCAAATCCTTATCCGGGCCCGGGGCGGGAGCCCGTGCTCCGTGTGACGGGGCGAATGGCTGAAACCGCGGGGCACGAACCGTCGTGCCCGCGCGGGGCGGGCCGAGTGGCCGATCCTGCCTGGGTGCTGAGCCTGCGTCCGCTGCTGCCCGTCCTGCTCGCCGTGGCCCTGCTCGGCCCCGCCGAGGCATCCGCCGCCGCGCAGGCCGACGGGATCGAGACCGCCCGTACCGGCCGGCAGATCGCCCCCGGGATCCGCCTGGAGTCGTACGACCGGCTGGAGTCCGACCGCTGGCTGCGGATCGACGAGCTCCTCGTCGACCTCGGCGGGGGCGCCGGCGTCCGCGCCGAGTACCTGGGCGGCCACGGACCGGCGACCGTCGCCGAAGCCGCCGCCCGCCATGCCGCGGGGCCCGGGCGGCGCGTGGTCGCCGCGGTGAACGGCGACTTCTTCGACATCCGCGGTACGGGCGCACCGCTCGGCCCCGGCCTGGCCGTCGGCCGGCTGCTGCACTCCGCGACCCCCGGGCCCGGCGCTGCCCCGGCCGTCGGATTCGGCGCCGACGGCCTCGGGCGGGTCCTGCGCATCGCACTCGACGGGAGCGTCACCCTGCCCGGCGGGGCGGTGCGCCCGCTGGCCGGGTACAACGCGGCCCGGCCGCCCGCCGAGGGCCTCGCCGCGTACACCGCCGACTGGCCGGCGGCGCAACTGCCCGCCGTGGGCACCGCCGTGACGGTACGGGACGGCCGGGTCACGGCAGCCGCCCCGCCGGTACGCAGCCCCGCCCGCCGGGAGCGCCCCGCGCCCGGCACCACCGTGCTGGCCGCAGTCGGCGCTGCGGCCGCTGCCGAACTCGCCGCCCTGCGCCCGGGGGACGCCGTGGCCGTCGCCGCCCGGGCCCTCCCGGACGCCGGACCGGTCCCGGTGGCGGCGGTCGGCGGGCGCGAGGCCCTCGTCGTGGCCGGCGTACCGCAGGACCACGACGGCGAACCGAACAACACCGCGGCCCCGCGCACGGCCGTCGGGTTCTCGCGCGACGGGCGGCGGCTGCGGATCCTCACGGTGGACGGCCGCCAGCGGGACAGCGGCGGCCTCACCCTGACCGCGCTGGGCCGCCTGATGCACCGGCTCGGCGCGTACGAGGCCCTGAACCTCGACGGCGGCGGCTCCTCGACCCTGCTCGCCGGGCTGAGCGGGGCGACGGCGCTCGCGCTGGAGAACTCCCCGTCGGACGGGCGGCTGCGGCCCGTGTCCAACGGGCTCGTCCTCACGGCCCCGGCGGGCTCCGGCGAGGCCGCCGGCTACCGCGTCGAACCCGTCGGCGGGACGACGCAGGACCTCACCCGGGTCTTCCCCCGGCTCACCCGGACCCTCACGGCCACCGGGTACGACGCGCTGCTGGGCCCGGCGCCGGGCGCGCCGGTGTGGTCGGCCGGCGGGGCCGGCACGGTCGACTCCGCCGGGGTGTTCCACGCCGTGCACCCCGGCCGTGCGACGGCGTACGCCCGGCGCACGACGGCGCACGGTGCGCTCCCGCACGGCGAGCTCCCGCTCGAGGTCCTCGGCCCGCTGACCCGGATCCGGCCCACACGGGCCCGGATCGGGCTCGCGGAGCAGGGGGAGAGCGCGGGGTTCCGGCTGACCGGGTACGACGCGCAGGGTGCGGCCGCCGTCGTGGAACCCCGGGACGTGGCCCTGGAGTTCGACCGCTCGCGGTGGCGCGTCACCGCTGACGGGCACGGGGGCTTCACCGTCACCGCGCTCGTCCCGCAGGCCACGGGCCGGCTGGTCGCCACCGTCCGGGAGGGCGGGGCTGCCGCAGCGGCCGGAGCCGTCGGCGCGCCCGGTGCCGGCTCCGGCCTCACCGCCGAACTCGCCCTGGGCGTCGGGCTGGTGACGCTGCCCGTCACCGATCTGGCCGACGTCGCCGACTGGACCGGGCCGGGCGCCTCAGCGGCCGGGGGACATTCCGGTGCGGGAGTCGCCCTCGACCTGCCCGTGGCCAAGGCCCAGGGGAGCGCCGCCCCGCCCCGGCCCCTGCCCGTCCCGGAGCTCGCGCGTTCGCTCACGCTCTGGGTCGGCGGCGACGGCTCCGGGGCCCGGCCCGCGGTGGAGCTGGCCGACGCCGACGGGGCCGCCGTCACGGTGCGCGGGCCCGCCGTGGACTGGACCGGCTGGCGGGAGCTCACCCTGCCGCTCCCGGCCACGGCCGAGCCGCCGTTCAGCGTGACCCGGCTCTCGGCGGTCGGGGGGACGGGCCCCGGACGGCTGACCCTCGACACGCTCGGTGCCCGGACCCCGCCCACGGGGCCCGCCGCAGCGCCCGTGGTCCGGGATCCGATCGTGGTCACCGGGGCCGGGGTCCGGGCGCGGCCCTGGCGGTTCGCCGTCGGAGGCGGGGACGCTGCTGCCGACTTCGTGCTGACGGGCGCCGACCGTGCGCAGTTCGTGCACCGCGGCGTGCGGTTCCTGCCGCTCGACACCACCCGGCCCACTCTGGGCGGCGGCGGTCTGGACCGGATGCGGGCCCTGCACGAGGCTCTGGCGGCCGCCGCCCGGGATCCGGCCACGGGCGCGCTGGCCGTCGTACGGGCGGATGCGCCGGACACCGTGGACCGCAAGGAAACGGCCTTGACGGCGCACCTGCTCGCCGAGTTCCGGCGCACCACCGGGAAGCGCGCCGCCGTGCTCACCCTCGGAGCCCCGGCCTTCGCGGCCGGCCGCTCCGAGGGCGTGCTGTCGGTCGCGGCCCCGCGCACCGGAAGGACCCTGGTGGGCGTGGACGCCTTCGCCCCCGGCGACTGGCTCGCCGTCCGGCACGACGCCCACGACACTCCCTAGGTGTATTGACCCGCAGCGTTGTTCACGCGGCTGATGGGCGGGTGTCCGCCCAGTGCGGTGTGGCAGCGGTGGTGGTTGTAGGTGTGGAGGA